>CAZPYD010000009.1:0-27226 GCA_964590835.1 uncultured Candidatus Saccharibacteria bacterium
CGCAGTTTCGGGGTGTTCGATCCCCCCACCCCCAAAAAAAATAACAACCCCGTCGCTCGTGGCGCGGGTTTTCTTTTTTTTGTGGGGGTAGGGGGAATCGAACCGAGGGCTGGCGAAGCGAGCCGAAGCGGAGCGTAGGCGACAGCCCGAGTGGAGGTCAATGGAGTGAGATATTTATGAGCCGTAGGCGAAATAAATATCCACGAGAGTGACCGATTCCCCCTACCTAAAGCATGAAACAAGACCCACGAGAGTGACCGATTCCCCCGCAGGGCGAACAAAAGACCTAGCAACTGTGAGCCGATTCTCTCCTCAACAGGGAGTCTACCCGCACAAGTGAAAAAAATCACTCAAAGGCATTGAATCATTGCGATAGAATTGATTTTTTTTGCAAATTTGATAATATACAATACAGATTACACAGTTCGTAAACAATAAAAAGGAAGCGAAAGTGAAAAAGAAGATATTGGGTATAGCTATGTGTATTTTAGGGTATGGGATATTGATAGCCGCATTTCTGGTTTTAACTTTGGTAAGCACCGTCAAGGGGGCGGCTATATTATTATTTTTTAGCCTTATCGTTTCTATTTATCTCATTACAGGTGGTGTAAAAATTGGATGGGGGATAGGAGCTTATAGTATTCCGTTTATTTATTCCGGTTATCCATGGCCTTTTGGAGGAAAGCGAAAAAAATAAAATTTAAAAAGCCGGATATCTAAAAAGATGTCCGGCTTTTATGTTTATAGTTGACAAAAAATACAATACAGAGTAGTTTGAGATAAATTAACATTACTTTGACAACTCAAACGAAAGGACGAAATAATGAATGCAAACAAAGGAAAGAAAGATTTTTTTAAAAACAACAGAAAAAAGCTTATAGAAAGTCTTAAAAAAGATTCGATATTGATTCTTTTTTCCGGTAAACCGAAACACTGTTCGGCAGACGAGTATTATACTTTTGTGCCAAATAAAAACTTTTATTATTTTACAGGTATTGAAGAAAAAGAGGTTATTTTTGTTATTGAAAAACGCAAAAGCACCGTCATAGAAAAGCTTTTTGTAGAAAGGCCAAACCCTGATATGGAAAAATGGGTCGGTAAAACAATAACAAAAGAAGAGGCAAAAGAATGTTCTGGTATCAGCGGTAGAGTGGCATTTGTTGATCAGTTTGAAGATTATTTTTTTGATATAACAGAGTCTTATGATTTTATTAATCTTTATTTAGACTTGTTTAAAAATGATCCTGATGATGCAAATGCCCTGGCTCATGATTTTGCTGATTTTATAAATAAAGAACACCCAGGCCTTAATATAAAAGATATTTTTTCAAAAATTCAGGACTTAAGGGCTATTAAACAGCCGTATGAGGTATTGCAGATTAGAAAAGCGCTTAGTGTAACTGAAGAAGGGATAGATTACATATTTTCACGGCCAGCTACATGGTTTAGTGAAAATAAGGTTGAGGCATATTTTGATTTTATCTTAAAATCAAAAGGAAAACGCCCTGCTTTTAAATCTATTGTTTCTTCGGGAGTAAACGCTACAGTTTTACACCATACAGGAAATAATATGATAATTAAACCTGACTCTCTTGTGCTTTTAGATTTGGGAGCGGCTTGTAACTATTATTGCAGTGATATCAGCAGGGCTTTTCCGGTGAGTGGAAAATTTACCCTGCGGCAAAGGGTGATTTATAATATCGTTTTAAAAGCTCAGCAAGCGGTAATAGACATTGTTCGGCCGGGAGTTTCGTTTAAGGAATTAAATGAAACAGCAAAGAAAGTTTTGGCTGAAGGATGCAAGAGGATTGGTCTTATTAAAAAAGATGAAGATCTTGAAAAATATTATTACCATGGTATTTCTCATTCACTTGGTTTAGATACGCATGACATGAGACCATGTGATTATAAAAAAAGAGAACTCGAAGAGGGAATGGTGATTACTGTTGAGCCTGGACTGTATATTAAAGAGGAGGGGATAGGTATCCGGATAGAGGATGATATCTTGGTAACCAAAGATGGTTATGAAAATTTGTCTATAGATATTGTTAAAGATCCGGATGAAATTGAAAAAATCATAAAATAATTCATTAAATAAAATTTAAAACCCGTGTTGCGTTTGCAACACGGGTTTTTATTATATGGGCAAAATATCAGGTTTTGGAGGTAGTAACGGCATTCATGGCCTCAAAAAAGGCGTCGCCGATTTTTTCATTCATTTTATCGATAATCTTTTGGGTTTCCTTTGGGCTGAGAAGGGAAGCAATTTTGATCTGGTTTGCGTACCCTAAAGAAAGTGTTTCATGGATTATTTTCTTTATTTTTTCCTTCTCGTCTATTTGTCTAAGGCTTGGTTTTTTGTCTCCCATTTGTTACTCCTTTTGTTTTTAAGGTTTTGAAAAAGTGATTTTTTCTACTAATCTTTTGTTATAATAACTTATTTTTTATAAAAGTAAATGCCGCCCCGATGATAGGGGCGGCTTAAGTTTGGGTATGGTAGTTTAAAAGACTATTGCGCGATTTATAGCATGCTATGAGAATCATGCATTCGCCCGAAGCTTCGGTGGTAGGATTATATACCCGTCAAAATCGGAGTATCACTCGGGAGCTTCGCTCCAGATCCCTACTTAAAGGGATATCACTCCGGCACCTCACACTTAGGGACCTTAGCTGTCGGTCTGGCTTGGAGCCGCATCAAAACCGTACCTGTTTTTGATCGACTTATGGGGTTGCAATAGGTTCGGACACCATGCCGACTATTGCACCACTTTCTGATTCCGCCTTTAGGCCTTTATGATCGTAACTTAATAGCTTTACTTATCTCATCACTCAACCTGTTTCTCAGATATGTTGCACACTCTCCACAGGGAAGACCGTCTAAGAATTTTACTTTCCATACCTCTAAAAAATAAATTAACATATATAAAAAATAATACAAGCCCGGTAGTATTCAATTTCAAATAAAAATTCCGTTTAATTGATAGCTGGCTGATTGTTTTTTAGAAAACTTTGAGCAACCATATTTTCAAAGAATACTAAACTAATGTACAGAATTTTAAATTAAACAATTTGAAATTGTACTACCGGGCAAGTCTTCTAAAAAAAGATTGATGCTTTAAATTTCCATCGTTTTGCAATAGAAAAGGAAGACTTTAAAGGCTTTACTCCCGATGAGGTTAAAAATATTTGTCAAAGAGCTCATATGTTGCACTTAGATAAAGAAATAACAGAAGATGATTTGTATTATCTTTTTGAAGTGGTCCACGAGGCCTTTCATTCATAAAATAAATTAAATTTAAACTCAAAACCCCGTGTCCTAGGACACGGGGTTTATATCATTCTAACCTAAGAAGACAAATTGTCTTACATCTGTGGCTTTACAGCGTCTTTTAGAGCTTTAGCAGGCTTGAACTTTGCAACTATTGTTGCAGGAACGTTTACAGGTTCTCCTGTTCGAGGGTTCCTTGCTGTTCTAGCAGCTCGGTCTCTTACAGAGAAGATACCAAAACCAGCAATAGAAACTTCGCCACCACCCTTTAGTTCCTCAGTGATTGTGTTAAAAACACCTTCTACAACTCTTTCTGCTTCCGCTTTGCTCATATCGCTGATAGAAGCAATTTTTTCAATTAATGAAGCTTTGTTCATAATAATATTATTTAGCATTTAGCGATTAGGGGATAGGGTTTAGTTTTAACTAATTGCCAAGCCCTGTACGCTAGTTACCTTATATATAATTTAATGAAACCGACCTTTTTGTTAATACAGCTCTATTATAGGGTAATATACAATATTCAACAATAGCCCTGTGGGTAACGTCGTGGTATAAGTCTTACCGGGCGTACCCGGTAGTATTCAAATTCAAATTAATTCTTGTAATAATCTCTTAATCTTTTGGCTAAAAACCTACGCCCACCAGTAACCTTAAAATATTTCTCTCTTCTTTTCGCATCTTCTTCATTCATGCAAGCTTCGTAATATATTAGCTTGTATGGCTTTCTTGGGTTTGTAGAAATATTTTGTCCAGAATTGTGTTTTTTTAATCTTTGTTTTAAATCTTTTGTGTAGCCAACATATCTCTTTTTATCTCTCAGACTTTCTAGTACATATACATGAAAGAACATATTTGAATTTGTACTACCGGGCGTATTCTACTGCTTTGGATTCTCTAATTACATAGACCTTGATTTCACCAGGGAATTTGATGTCTTCTTCTATTTTTCTGGCGATATCTCGAGCCATTTTTTTGGCAGCAAGGTCGTTAATTCTGTCAGGATTGACAAATACTCTAATCTCGCGACCTGCTTGAATGGCAAAAGATTTTTCAACACCTTCAAAAGAGTTGGAAATGCTTTCTAGTTCTTCTAGTCGTTTAAGATAATTTTCTAGTGTGTCGCGACGAGCTCCGGGTCTTGAGGCAGAAATAGCATCAGCAGCTTGGATAATAACAGATTCCAGGCTTGTGTAAGGGTATTCTTCGTGATGAGACTCCATTGCGCGAATAATTTCTTCATCTACTTTAAATTTTTGTAAAATGCTTCTTCCTATTTCTACGTGAGTACCTTGGATTTCGTGACTAACAGCTTTGCCGATATCATGGAGAAGAGCAGCTTTTTTGGCAAGAGTCACATTAGCGCCTACTTCTGAGGCTATTGTGCCTGCTAGGTGAGCAACTTCTGTTGAATGTTGCAGCATATTTTGGCCATAACTAGATCTGAAATAAAGTCTTCCTAAAAGTATCAGCAATCTTGGCTCTATATCAAAAACACCAACATCGTAAGCTGCAGCTTCACCTTTTTGTTTGATTATTTTGTCTACTTCTGTTTTTGCCTTGTTAACCATTTCTTCTATTCTTGCAGGTTGGATACGGCCATCTAGGATTAGGTTTTCAAGTGCAATTCTGGCTATTTCTCGTCTCATTGGATCAAAACTGGAGATAACAACAGACCCTGGTGTGTCGTCTACAATGATTTCTACACCAGATGCTCTTTCAAGCGCTCTAATATTCCGTCCTTCTTTACCAATTATTTTACCTTTTAGGTCATCTGAAGATATTGAAACAGTAGATGTGGTGATTTCTGATGCGGTTGAAGAAGCCAGCCTTTGAATTGAGGCGGTTAATATTTCTTGAGCCTTTTTTTCCATTGTTTCTTGGCCGTTGGTTTCGAGCTTCTTCATTTTTAGAAGAATATCTTCTTGATATTTATCTTCTACCTCTTTAAGTAGTTCTTCGCGAGCGTTTTTTTCTGATAATTTAGCTACTTTTTCTAGTTCGCTTCTTTTTTGCGCATCCAAGGTTTTTATTTTTTCTTGGACTTTTTTAATTTCGTTAATTTTGTTTTTTACTTTTTTTACATCTTTGTCTAGCTCTGTTCTTCTTTTTTCGATAAGATCTTCCCGTTTGGAAGCTCGTTCTTCCATTTTTCTAGTTTGAGAAGCTATTTGTTTTTCTTCTTTTTTGGCAGAATTTATGATAACCTCAGATTTTTGAGAGGCTTGTTCTAGTGCACTTTGGGCTTTAGCTTTGGCATCTATTAAGAGCTGTTTTATTTTTAACTCTATAGAACTTTTTCGTTGTAAAACGATTAAATGTCGAAGAAAATAACCCAAAATTCCACCAAAAATCACAGAAACAACAGCCACTCCGAGTAGTGGTATTAAATTCATGTTGATTTGTTAGCTTTTCGCTAAATTTCATTATATAAGATTAATAATTTCAAAACTTTCGATCAATAGGTCTAAAATCGTGCTTTAACTTTAGCAGATTTTCTTTTTTTTGTCTAGGGTGGTAAAATATAGACATAAACACCATGAAACCTTTAGCATTAATAATTTTAGACGGTTTTGGCTACGATACGCGTGCCACGGAGTCGCCGTGGAGTGCTTCAAAACATCCTAATTTTTCAGAAATAGAAAAATGGTATCCGTTTACCACCTTGCAGGCTTCTGGTTTGGCTGTTGGTCTTCCTTGGCGAGAAGAGGGTAATAGCGAGGTAGGACACCTTACAATGGGTTCTGGTAAAATAATTTATAATCATTTACCGCGTATTATTATGGCTATTCATGAGGGTGATTTTGAAAAAAACGAGTCTTTTTTAGAAGCCGTTGATCATGTCAAAAAAAATAAAAGCAATTTACATGTCATGGGGCTTTTTTCTTCGGGTTCTGTTCATGCTTATGTCGATCATCTTTATGCGCTTTTAGATTTAGTAAAGAATAAAGATGTAGAAAAAATTTATCTTCATCTTTTTACAGACGGGAGGGATGCGCCTCAAAACGAGGGTGCTTTATTTTTCCAGCAATTGGAAGAAAGATTAGAAAAAAAATATCCAAATATTAAAATTGGTTCTGTAATAGGGCGGCAATATGCGATGGATAGAGACGGTAAATGGGAAAAAATCGAAAAAGCTTATAAATTACTTACAGAAAGAAAAGGTGCCGAATTTGAATATGCCTCTCTTCATATAGAGCAAAATTATAAAAAAGGAATAACTGATGAATATGTGGAGCCTGGTTTTAATAAAAATGGCGAAGAAATTAAAAATGGAGATGCTGTAATTTTCTTTAATTATAGAGAGGATAGTGCGCGCGAGCTTACTTCTGCTTTTGTTGGTGGTAGTTTTGATAAATTTGAAAGAAAAAAGATTGCTGATTTGAAGTTTGTTTCAATGACACAATATGATGAAAAACTTTCTACTCTTGTAGCTTTTTCTCCAACAAAAGTGCAGGAGCCTCTTTCAAAAACTATATCCTTGGCTGGTTTAAAACAGTTACACATAGCCGAGACTGAAAAATATGCTCATGTTACTTATTTTTTCAATGGTGGACGCGAAGAACCTTTTGAGGGTGAACAAAGAATTTTGGTGCCTTCACCAGAAACTGCTCACTACGATGATGTTCCGGAGATGTCGGCTTATAAGATAACAGACAAGGTTTTGGAACAGATGGGTAATTATGATTTTATGGTAATAAACCTTGCTAATACCGACATGATAGGGCATACGGGTAATTTTGATGCTTGCACTAAGGCTATAGAAGTGGTGGATGAATGTATTGGTAAAATTGTGCCAAAGATTTTGGAGATGGGTGGTACGGCGATTATTACATCGGACCATGGCAATGTGGAACAAAAAGTTTACAAGTTAAGTGGAGAAAAAATGACAAAACATACCATCAATCCTGTACCATTTTATTTGGTTGGTAAGCAGTGGAGGAGGGAAGTGGAGCTAGATCCAGAGGCTATAACAAATCTATACAAAGAAACAAAGGGTACACTCACGGATGTAGCGCCTACTATTTTGGAGGTTTTGGGCTTTGAGCCGCCTCAAGAGATGACCGGCAAAAGTCTTATTTCTAAGTTAAAATAAGGTCTGTTAAATAAATAACCCCCAGCCGGATATCCGGCTGGGGGTTTTGGTTTAATTAATCTCGTCCAATTTCAAATAACGTTAAACAGCGATTATGCGGGAAAGGGATTTTGGCTAATTTTTCATTGGCCTTTTCGAGTTGATTCTGCCCGGAAATAACAGCAGTCGACATTTCCTTTCTTGGCTGAAAATAAGCCGCCGCAACTCTTTCTATATCTTCTCTCGTTACAGCAAGTACACCTTTTTTAAAGGCTTCTCTGTCTTTATCAGTAAGAGATATAAGACTATGGATAAAATTTGTTTGTGTAGCCATGTTTGGCGTTTGAACTTTACCCAGTTCCGCGCAAACTTTTAAAACAGCTTCTTCTATTTCCTTATCGGTAAAATTGCCGGAATTTAAAAATTTTAAAGCGGATTTGTATATATCAATAGTGTTAACAATATGCGGATCTCTGTATGACAGAAAGATAAAGATGCCATCATTAGGACTGTAAGTCACCACCCCCCCATAGGCACCACCTTTTTCTCTGATTTCTCTGTGGATATAGGTGGATTGCAGTAATTTGGCAATAACTGCAATAGTTGGTGCGTCAGGTTGGCCGGTTTTAGGCGCTCTCATAACAGAGACCACAAAGGAGACATCCGAAGAGGTAGCCCAGCCTTCGCGAACAGCCCAATGACCCGGTTGGTGAGCGGCTTTGTAGGTAAAATCAGGCTTTCCTTTCAAGGGAATTGCGTTATAAATTCTGTCGATACCTATTTGAATTGCAGTGAGGCCTTCTAGGCTTTCGTTTTTCGTGCTTCTTGTTACTGCTATTTTTATATTTCTTTTTCTAAAAACGGTTTGTGCAATTTTTGCAAGCCTTTTTGCAATATCATCCATATCAGCACTTTTGATTAGTTCTTTTATAAATTTAAGCTGAGAAACACCACTACATATCTCATCAAGATGATGTACTTGAGAGATGTTTCTGGCAGCAAGAGAAGCGGCAAAATGATGTCCACTATTGACCACGGCAGGCTCTAAACGAGCGCAATATTCAAGCAATAAACTTTTTAATCTGTCGTGATTTAAAAAATCAAAACAAGTAAGAAGCTCTGTTATAATATCAAGCATTTCATTTGTGTTGCGATCGAGGCACTTTCCACTGAATTTGATAATAGAGATACATTTGTTGTTTCTGATGTGCTCTAAATTTTGCATTGTAAAACTAATTCCACCAGTACAGGCAGTAATACGGCGTACCATATCTTCATATCCTCTTTTCGTGGTGCCAATCTTGTTTAAGGTATAGCAGAAAAAGGGGACCAATGTCATCAAGTTTTCACTCAAACTCCCAACACCGATAGCACCTGTAAGGTAAGATATACCGGAAGTAGGTTGATCGTAAAATCTTATCTTATGTTTGTCAGAAGATACTATTAGAGGGGGTTCCACTTTTTTAACACCTTCAGGAACATCTTCGACATCTAAAGTAGGCAAACAAGAAAGGTTTGGCTTTGAATTCTGAAGATCTTCGAGTTGTTTTGTATCTTTTCTGATAGCTTCCAGTTCTTTGGCAGTCATATTTTGGTGAATTTTCGCCAAATTCAGGGACATTCTCGCTTCTTCTTTCTCGGCCATTTTTGGGTCGGGGGATAAGGTAAGGAGTACATGATGAGGATTGCGTAAGAAATGATGAGTTATTTTTGTTTCGAAAAATCCTCCATTTGCAATTTCTTTTTTCAAGCGAGTAAGATGAGCGCTAAAATCTAATGCATCTTCGGGATCGCATTTATGAATACTGTTTTCCAAAAACTGCAAAAGAATTCCTAAACCATAAGGATAGTGTCTACCGGAAATTTCTTTTGTGTGAAATTCCAGCTGATGTATTTCGGCATCAATAAGTTCTTTATCGATACCATTTTTTGCAAGATCTCCCAAGGTATCAAAAACAAGCTGGTGAACTTTTTCAGCATCTTCTTTTTTAATACCCTTCAGCCCGCAAACAAATGGAATTTCTTTCATGTCGACATCAAAACCGGAGCAATCACTAAGCGCTGATCCTAATTTTGAATCAATTAAAGCTTTTCTGAGAGGAGCGGCAGGGTTGCCTAAGAGTATTTCCACTAAAAGATCTAGTGCAAAAATTTCAAAAGTATCGCTAATATCTGTGGTTATCCATCCAACACACGCTTGGTGTTTTTTTATGGGATCTTCTGTTTTTGCCAAAGAGTACTGGTATTCAACTTTTTTAGGTTTTGACCATCTCGGTTGAGAGGGGATGTCTGTATCCGGGATAATTTTTACAAAATCTCTTAAAACATCTCCAACAAATTCAAGTGTAGGTATAAACGGAAAATTTCCATACGAATAGAAAATAGCATTGCTTGGATGATAAAATCCAAATTCTTTATGAAAAGCCACGAGTTGTTCGTGAGTTAGATTTACTATTTTTTCAGGATCACCGCCAGAATTATGGCTATAAGGTGTATCCGGGTAAAGTGCACTCAATAAAGATTGCGCCATAACTCGACTTACTGAGGACATAGAGCCCTTCATTTCGTTGTAGACTACACCTTTGTAGACAAGTTTTTCTTTATTTGATTTGCGGTCTTTTTCCAGATCAAAGCGCCATCCTTCTTGAAGGAAGCTTAATCTGTCAATTTTTGGAAAAAAGACTGCATCAAGATAGACACTCATAAGATTGTAGTAATCTTTTTTATTTTCACTTGAGAATGGGTACAATGTCCAGTCTGAAGCGGTAAAAGCATTCATAAAAGTACTTAAAGATCTGTTAATCATTGAGAAAAATGGATCCTTAACAGGATATTTTCTTGAGCCAGAAAGAACGGTGTGTTCTAAAATATGGGCAATCCCAGTTGAATCTTTTGGAACCGTTTTAAAACCAACAGCAAAAGTATTTTCCGTGTCGTTATTTTCTATATGAATATACGTAGCACCTGTGGGGAGATGTTCAAACTCATACATAAGTGAACCCCCATAAACATCTGGCAAATTTCTTTTTCTTAAAAGCCTAAAACGATTATACACAGTACAGGTTATTGGTTTACGCATTGCGTACCTCCTTTTTTGTCAACGTTCTTATTAGAGAAAAGAATAACATAGTTTTTTGAAAAAACAAGAATCTAACTGAATAACCAGCTAGATTCTTGTAGATAGTGATATTATTACATAAAAAAATATGTAATAATAAATATAATATATTATACTGCGGCCCCACGGGGAATCGAACCCCGATTTCCACATTGAAAGCGTGGCGTCCTGACCATTAGACGATGGGGCCTTCAATCATTAATCCATTAACCAGTGACAAACGAATTATAAACCATATTTATATTTTTTTCAATATTACGAAAAAAAATAAGCTAATTTTTAAAATATTTTTCAAAAATAAACTCCAACATAAGAGTGGTGCTGGTTTTACACTTATAGAGTTACTTGTTGTAATAGCGATTATTGGTATTTTAGCAAGTATTGTTTTGTCAAATTTACGAAGTGGGCGCGAGGCAGCTAGTATAGCTGTTATGGGTAAACAGCAAAGACTAATGGCATCTGCTGTTGAGCTTTATTTTAATGATGTGGGATTTTATCCTCCAGATGTTAATCGCGGTTGGGATCCTGGTTTTGCCCGTTCTCTTCCTTGGAATCCTGATGAGGAAGCCGGCGAACCCCCGCCCGGCGGCTACGCTTCTCCGGGGACAAATTGCGACCACTGCCCTTCTAATTGGCAGAGTATTTTACAGGTAAGATGGAGTGGGCCATATATGCAGACATGGCCGCGGTTTACTCCATGGAAAGGGAAATATGATTATAATTATTGGGGTAGTGGCGCCAATCGTTATGGTTGTGTTCTTCCAGCCGGTGTTTATGTAGGCGTGCAGGGTGATTATAATAATGAACATACTATTCCTGAGTCAGTGGAGGAAGAGATGGTTGAAAAAGGGTTTGATGCTGAGCAATGCATCAATGGCGAGTCCCAAATGATTCTATGGTCTTTAGAATAATAAATTTTTTGTAACTAATTATTGGTTAGGATATAATAAAAACAAGGTATTTATGGGTACATTCTTTGCATTAAAAAGATTTATTTTATAGTTTATTATATTTTAAAGTTTGCGTCTTAACCTTTTTAATCAAATAAAATATTGATAATAATTTTTATTTCTATATTATAAAAGGTATGAAAATTTTAGCTATCGAAACAAGTTGCGACGAAACAGCAATAAGTGTATTAGAAGTGAAAGGTGGTGAAAAGCGCCTGGTTTTTAATATTTTATCTAACATTGTTTCTTCGCAGGTAAAGGTGCATGCACAGTGGGGTGGGGTGGTGCCAGGATTGGCAAAGCGAGAACACCAGGCAAATTTGGTTTCCGTTTTAACTAAAGCTTTAAAACAAGCCAATCTTCTCAATCCTTTATCTGTTGGATATCCGATATCCAACAGAATAGAAGAGGTTTTGGAAAGGGAGCCGGTTCTTTTGGAAAAAACCATAAAATTTTTAGAGAAACACGAAAAGCCGGAGATTGATGCGATCGCCTTTACTCAAGGGCCTGGGTTGGAGCCGGCGCTTTGGGTTGGGATTAATTTTGCAAAAGCTCTTTCTGTGGCTTGGGATATTCCATTAATTCCGGTTAATCATATGTTGGGTCATATGCTAGCTCCGTTTTTGCAAGATAAAGAATTTGAAATTCCTAAAATAGAATTTCCGGCTGTTGCTTTGCTTGTGAGTGGCGGGCACACACAAATTGTTTTAATAAAAAAGTGGGGAGAGTATGAATTAGTAGGGGAGACCCGTGACGATGCTGCTGGAGAGGCTTTTGATAAAGTGGCAAAAATGCTTGGTCTAAGCTATCCCGGAGGTCCAATAATATCCAAACTCGCCTCCAATGTTCGGAGTCGGACTCCGAACATTGATTTGCCGCGGCCAATGATGGATTCGGGAGATTTTGATTTTTCTTTTTCGGGTTTAAAAACAGCCGTGCTTTATAAACTAAAAGATCCTGAAATACGTAAGTACGAACGTATGTACGGGCGTACTTACGTCCAGCAAATTATCGCCAAAGAATTCCAGCAAGCAGTAATAGATGTCTTAATTGCAAAGACTATGGGTGCGGCAGAAAAATATGGCGCCAAGAATATTATTTTGGGTGGTGGTGTAACCGCAAACAAAGAAATTCGCAAACAATTTAAAAAAGCCGCCAAAGATGGCGACTATGAGCTATTTTTACCAAAAATAAAATTTACAGGTGACAACGCGGCAATGATTGCCTTGGCGGGGTATTTTACTTCTAAAAAGAAAAAGCCCGCCCATTTAACTGGACAGGCCCTTAAGGCAGAAGGGAATTTAACCCTTTAAAAGTTGAATTCAAAATCCGGGTCATAGGTGGTATTGCATGTATACCGTCCATCTTCTCCGGTTTCCGGGAGATCTGTAGGGTTGAAAATTTCATCCACCAAAACGGTTTTTCCGTTCAGGGGACATGTATTATTTTCACAGTCATTACATCCCGGGACGAAAAATCCTCTATTGGTGTTGTCTATCATCTTAGACCTCCTTAAAATTGCTTGAGTTCGGTGTCTACAGGAAAGAGATTACAATTACTGTTAAAAGTAATGATCCCCAAAAAACTCCCGCTATAATTCTTCTTACGCTTATCATTTATCCTCTCCTCTGCTATATTGAATATAAAGATACTTGTTTTTATCTTTTTTAAATATATCATAATTTAATTAAAATGTCAAGTAAAATAGAGGGGCCGTATAACCCCAAAGAAATTGAAGAAAAGATCTACAAAACCTGGGAAAAATCAGGTTATTTTAACCCTGACAATCTCCCGGAAAGGCACAAAGACCCATATACCATAATAATGCCGCCTCCAAACGCAAACGGCTCTCTTCATGCTGGGCACGCACTTTTTGTGGCGCTAGAGGATTTGATGGTTCGCTATAAAAGAATGAAGGGATTTAAGACTTTGTGGCTTCCGGGTGCGGATCACGCCGGCTTTGAAACCCAAGTGGTTTATGAAAAGAAACTGGAAAAAGAAGGTCGCTCTCGTTTTAAAATGGACCCAAAAGAGCTTTATAATGAGATAATGGAGTTTACTACGAGTAACAAGAGCTTTATGGAGGGGCAAGTTCGTTCTCTTGGGGCTTCTTGTGATTGGTCTCGCGAGCGCTTTACTCTTGAGCCTGAAATAGTTGAAACAGTTTATGATACCTTTAAAAAATTATCGGACGACGACTTGCTTTATCGCGGCAAAAGAATAATCAATTGGTGCTCTAAACACCAGACATCTCTTTCTGAATTAGAAACAAATGCAATAGATAAAGAAGATAAGTTTTATTATTTCAAGTATGGGCCTTTTACGATTGGCACAACAAGGCCGGAAACCAAATTTGGCGATAAGTATGTAGTAATGCACCCAGACGATGAAAGATACAAAGAATACAAAGATGGCCAACAAATAGAAGTTGAATGGATAAACGGCTCTATTACAGCAACTATCATAAAAGATGAGGCTATTGATATGGAATTTGGAACAGGAGTTATGACTATTACTCCATGGCATGACCCTGTAGATTTTGAAATAGCGCAAAGGCACAACTTGGATTATGAACAAATAATAGACTTTTATGGTAAGTTGCTCCCTGTAGCCGGTGAAGAATTTGAAGGTAAGAATATTAATGTAGCCAGAGAAGAGATTGTTAAAAAACTTGATGAAAAAGGTCTATTGGTAAAAGTTGAAGACAACTACAAGCATAGCGTAAAAGTTTGCTATAAATGTAATCGTCCAATTGAGCCGCAGATTAAATCACAATGGTTTGTAAAAATGAAGCCTTTGGCAGATAAGGCTATACAGGCTGTAAAAGATGGGAAAGTAAAATTTATTACTGAGCGCCATGAGAAAATATTTTTTCATTGGATGGAAAATATTTTGGACTGGAATATTTCCAGGCAGATTGTTTGGGGTATCCCTATTCCGGCCAAGGTGTGTAAGGACTGTGGAGAGGGGATAGTGGATTTGAAAGATGAAATTAAAAAATGCTCCAAGTGTGGTGGCGAGGTAGAACAAGACATAGATACTTTTGACACCTGGTTTTCTTCCGGGCAGTGGCCTTTTGCTACTTTAAATTATCCTGATGGAAAAGATTTTAAAGAATTTTACCCAACTGATGTAATGGAAACAGGGCACGATATCTTGTTTTTTTGGGTTGCCAAAATGATAATGCTGGGAATTTATCGCACAGGCGAAGTTCCATTTAAGACTATTTATTTGCATGGGCTAGTAAGAGATGCCAAAGGTAAGAAAATGAGTAAGAGCAAGGGCAATGTAATAAACCCACTTGATGTGAGCGAAAAGTATGGCACAGATGCTTTAAGGATGGCTCTTTTGGTAGGCAATACCCCTGGAACGGATATGAATCTTTCAGAAGAAAAAATAAATGCTTATAAAAAATTTGCCAATAAGCTTTGGAACATAGCCAGGTTTGTTTTACAAAACACAGAAGATTTGGGAGAGGTGGATCTTGATGGGGAAGAGATGAAGAAAGTAAGAGGTGAATCTGAGGAGCTTAAAAATCTACAAGAAAATATTGCAGGCATTACTGAAGACATGGAAAACTATCGTTTTTATATTGCTAGTGAAAAAATTTATCATTATATTTGGCATGAATTTGCCGACAAAATAATAGAAGAAAGCAAAAATAAGATAGAACCCGACGAAAGCGCAAAGCGCAATCAGACGGGCAAGAAAGAAACTCAGCTTGTTTTGTTTGATATTTTGCAAAATAGCTTAAAGGTTTTGCATCCATTTATGCCTTTTATTACTGAAGAAATTTGGTCTAAGTTGCCAATCAAAGGTAAGCAATTATTGCTAGTGGAAAACTGGCCTGGCTCTAATAGCTAAAAAGAAATAAAATAAAGGTATAATCCGGTAGTACAATTTCAAATAAAAGAAGTTTAGTTGGCAGCCGGGTAAATATTTTTCAAAAAACTTTAAGCAATCAGTGTTTTTAACATATTATTAAATTAAGTTAAGAAATTTCAAATTAAACAATTTGAAGTTATAATACCGGGTATGACGTTTGCTGAATTACTTTTTATTTTTGTGGGTGGTATTTTGCCAGCCCTACTTTGGCTTTGGTTTTGGCTTAAAGAAGACAGGCTTCATCCGGAGCCGCGTCGTTTAATAATTTTAACTTTTTTTGCCGGTATGCTGGTGGTTGGTCTTGCTTTACCTGCAGAGCAGTTGATCCATTATATTTTTAAAAAATTAGATTTAACTTTGGCATGGGGTGGATTTTTACTTTTGTTTTTTTGGGCTTTTGCTGAAGAGTATGCTAAATACTTGGCTGCAAAGAAAGCAGCTCTTTGTCAAAGTGATTTTGATGAGCCGGTAGATGCCATGATATATCTTATTACTGCCGCGATTGGTTTTGCCGCCTTAGAAAATGTTATCTTTTTGTTTGGGACAGTGAGTGACTTTGGTTTAAATGCCGGCTTTATGACGGGGAATTTGCGTTTTACTGGTTCTACCTTACTTCATATTCTTAGTTCTGCTACGGTTGGTGCCGCTATTTCTTTGTCTTTTTATAAGCAAAAAAGTCGTTTTAAATATCTGACCTTTGGTCTTATTTTAGCCACACTTTTCCATGCTTTTTTTAATTTTTTTGTAATTAGAAGTAGCACGCAGGATATTTTTCAAGTGTTTATTCCATTATGGGTTTTAATTATTGGTCTTCTCTTTCTTTTTGAAAAAATAAAGAGAATTAAAAAATAAAAAATTAAAGTTATTCACATAGATTTTTGTAAGAAAGTATAATTTGTTGTATAATTTAATAGACTTATTCCTATTAAAATTTTGATGAAAAAGTTACTTTGGGAATAGGTTTAAGATAAAATTAAATTTTAAAATATTATTATGTCAAAAGGTTCTTTTTTTGAAAGATTAACAGGTAACATACCTGATGAAGAAGAAAGAGAGTTAAAAATAAAAGAAGAAAAGGTATCAAAATCTGATAAAAAGGAAAAAGATTGGATAGAAGAAGATGGGGTTGGGCAGCTGACTGTAGATATGTATCAAAAACCAAATGAAATTATTATCAAGGCAATGCTTGCGGGTGTTAATCCAGAAAATTTAGATGTTTCTATTGCTCAAGATATGATAACTATAAAGGGTAAAAGACAGAGTTCAAAAGAGACTTCGGAAGAAAATTATTTTTATAAAGAGTTATATTGGGGGAGTTTTACCAGGTCAATATTGTTACCACAAGAAATTGACCCAGATAGTGCCGAAGCAAAGCTTAAAGACGGTTTGCTCGTAATACGTCTTCCTAAAGTAGATAAAGACAAGACACAAAAACTGAAGATAAGTACGGTTTAAGAATTTCAAATATTAATACTAAATATTAAACGCCTCACACATGTGAGGCGTTTAATATTTACAGGGAAGGGAAGGTGAGAACCGGTCACTCTCGTGGATATTTTTTTCGTTTTTCAAACTCAAAAATATCTCACTCCCTTGACCACCACTCGGGCTGTCGCCTCCGCTTCGCTACGGCTCGCTTCGCCAGCCCTCGGTTCGATTCCACTCCTCGGCTACAAAAAAACATAGAAGACCGAAGCATACGCTTCAGTCTTCTTGTTTTTGTGCCGAGGAGTGGAATCGAACCACCGACCCCAACTTTTTCAGAGTTGTGCTCTACCACTGAGCTACCTCGGCTAGTATGTATTTATTGTTTTTGAGTATTTTCGAAAAAACTTCGAATGTTTTCAAGTGTAGTTGGCGGTAACTCTTTTATTTCATTACTTGCTTTCCCTATAGTTGATACATCTTGTCTTATTTGACTTACAGTTTGCCAGAATGTTTCCATAAAAGGTTGGATATAATAATATGCTCCAAAAGCAAGTAAAATAATAATTGCCCATCTTAAAAATTTTACAAAACTGCTAATTTTTTGGGTTCTGCGAACCTTCTTTAAGAGTTTAAGTGATTCTTCGGAAATAGCAAGGTTTTTTTTGAGTAATCTTTTTGTTTGTTCTAATTCATCCATATAAAACTATTATATAAAATATTTCGGTGGTTGGCGAGGGAGGGGATTCGGTTAGGAGTATTTTGCTTAGTATATAAATATTTGTTTTAATCTTGACAATGTAATACAGTAGTAATACAATTATTATATATAATTAAATTGAAAAATATCATGAGACAAGTATTAAGTTTATCATTACCAAGTCAAACAACTAAAGAACTAAAAAAAAGCTCTAAACAAAGAGGGTTTAACTCTGTTTCTGCTTATGTTAAATATTTGTTTGAATTAGACAAAAACTTACTTTCTGAAGAATATTTATTAGATTCAATAAAAAAAGCTAGAAAAGAATATAAAGAAAATAAAACAATAAAGGCTGATTCTTTAAACAGTTTAGTATGATTATTAAAGAAATACAGTATTCTAAAAAATTTGCCAAAGAGTTGAAAAAACTTCCAAAAGAAATTTTAAGCATAGCAATAAAAAAAGAAAAAATATTTAAAAATAATCCACTACATCCATCTTTGAGACTCCATGAATTACATGGAAAATTTAAAGGTATTTGGTCAATTTCTTTAACTGGCAATTATAGAATTATATTTGAGCGTATGTTGAATGGGGATATATTGTTTATATCTATCGGTAAGCATGATATTTATAAATATTTATAAAAATATTTGGGGGATTGACGAGTGGGGACTCGGCTACAAGTCCGCCTGCCGGCAGGCAGGTCCTCAAAAAACATAGTCGTTGAGTGAGTGACTCGGCCACTCTCGCAATCCTACGGATTGCTCCCTCGGCCCCCACTCGGGCTGTCGCCTTCGCTTCGCTACGACTCGCTTCGCCAGCCCTCGGTTCGAGTCCCTCATCGTCCAATAAAATCATCTAGTTGGTTAAACTATGATAGGGGACTCGCTCTATGGTTACTAATTCGCTTCGGGACTCGGTCACAAGTCGCTCACTTCGTTTGCGCTCGCGACCCCGGCTCGGCGACCCTCCGTTTCACTTCGGGTGCCCGCCTGCGCCTTTCGAGTCCCTCATCATCCTACAAAATCAAAGACCCCAGAGCTATCGCTCTGAGGCCTAAGATTTTGTGGACGATGAGGGACTCGAACCCCCGACATCTTCGGTGTAAACGAAGCGCTCTAGCCAACTGAGCTAATCGTCCATGTTTATGGTGTAATATATTTTATTGTAAAGCATCTTCCGTGTAAACGGCAAAACATCTCTTTAGCTCTTTTGCCTCCAGCCAACTGAGCTAATCGTCCTTAGTTGATAGCTATATTATTGTATAAAAGTTCTTCGGTGTAAACGGTAAAAAGGTCACTTAAGGATCTTTTTACCTCTGGCCAACTGAGCTAACCGTCCATGTTGTTGAACGTATATAACTATACTGTAAAAAATTTAACCTTTCAAGTCTCCCGAGAGGGAATCGGTCAGGAGTCGCTTTATTATATAGTCGCTTCACTCCTTATAATAATAGCGCTCACGACCCTGGCTCGGCGACCCTCCGTTTTACTTCGGGTGCCCGCCTGCGCCCTTCGATTCCTTTACAGAAGTAAAACAATTTAACCCTAATGCTGTCGCATCAGGTTTAAATTGTTTCAAGTCTCCCGAGAGGGAATCGAACCCCCATTAGAGGCTTAGAAGGCCTCCGTTCTATCCATTGAACTACCGGGAGATATTATTACAGGGAGAACAATATATTATCAAAATTTTCTTTCTTCTTTTCTTTTATTGATATTATTTTTTCAAGCAGTTCCTGTTTTATTTTTAATGGCTCTGTTATTGTAGTTTCTTCTTTAAAAAATAACTCACTTTCCAGTTTTTGAAAAATAAAGATATTTAAAAATAATATTACAACAAAACCAGCAAGAAAAGCAACAACAAACACCTTCCAAATAAAATATTTGTTTATTTTCCTATTTATTTTTTTAATTATTTGGTATATGTTCATATGTTTATATCTTCAGCGGAATATAACTTAAAAGTTTAATTTTTGTACTTGCTTCCCATTTATCTTGATCACTCAGAGATTCTTTTATAAGGACTTTTTCAAAAACCACTTGGTAAATATCGTTTTCCAGGAGATTTATAAATTTGTAAACTTCAGAAAAGTCACCAATTATAATTAAATCAAAAATTGGTTTTTCCCCTGATTCTCCTCTAGGAATATTGGCTCTTTCCATTTCTAATGAAACCTTTGATTGTTTAGCTAGGTATTCTAATCTTTGGATAAAATCGATAATAGAAGTTTCATTTAAAAAGATGGATTTTATTTCACTGATCTCTTTTTTGTGTAAGGCTAATTGTTTTTCTGTATTTTTTATATTTTCAATACTTTGCCAGTAAAAAGAAAGTTCTCCTTGGTTTTTTAGAAAAGACTCTTTTTTTGTGTTTATTTTAGTCAATAAAAAGTACTCCAATATAATTAATATTAGAATAAAAAAAACAATAAGAGCAGTGGTTTTTAAAATTTTTCGAGAATTTTTCATACTACGTTATTGGCGTTTTAGTTCTATTGTTATTGAAAAATCTATATCCTCTTCTTTTAAAAGATTAGAGATAGGTGATTGAACATCTTGAAAGTAATTTTTTGATTTTAATATATTGATAAAACTTACTAGATTTTCTCTGGTATCGGTATTGCCTTTTATTGAAACAGTTGGTTTGATTTTGATATTTGTTGGAATGTTAAATAAAAAAGACTCTAGCTTTACGGAATTGTCTTTGTTTGCATCTATTATCTCAAAAAGATCGTCGGTTATTGGTGTCATCTGGTTTTCATTTATTTGAAAAGAGAGAAGAAGTTCGTTTATATTTTTAATTTTAGATTCTGATTCTTCCAACCCTTCTTTTTGTGCCATTTCCTTGGTAATTATTATTTGGCTTGCGGAATTTTTGATATAAGAATCCACTATAAAAAACAAAGAAAAAGAAAGAATAATTTGTGTAAAGATTAAGATAATAATAGCTAAACCAAAAACAACAATAGATCTTCTCATGAATGCTTTTTGTGTTTGTTTTTTATTTTTTTGTGGTAGTAGGTTTATCATTTATTGTTTGAATGATCTTAAAGCTAATCCTATTGCGGTGGCATACATTAAAGATTCTCTCCTATTCATTTCTGGAACATAATCTTTAAAAGTAGTAATATTTTTCCAAGGGTTACCTATTTCAACTGGTTTTTTAAGCTCGTAAGCGAAATAATCAGTAAGTCCAGCCATATTGGCATCTCCACCACAAAGTATTATTTTTGTTACTTCTTTGTACTTAAAACTTTGTTGTTCTGCATATTGATTCCAATATTTTAATATTCTGGCAGCTTCATCTTTTATAACGGAAATAGCTGGCAAAATAGCTTTTATTATTTCGCTGTTTGTTTTTTTGAGAATCTGTCTTTTTTTTGTTTTTTCAGCTTCAAAAATATCCAAATTTAAGTTTTTGGCCAAAGTTTTATCTATGTGTCTGCCTCCTACCTTTATGGTTGAGCTAAACTTTGTAATTCCTTCTTCACCTACAACAAAACTTGTTCGCATTTTACCGAAATCTATTATCATAACAGATTCTTCGATACTTTCTTCAACTAGCGCTCTAAATATAGATTGATTTTCCAATTCAAAAACAGTCGGTGTAAAACCTGCTTTTGTAAAAACATCAGCATAGTTTTCTACAATATTTTTGGGAAAAGCGTTTAAAATTATTTCTAAAATACCTTTTTTTGTTGGTTTTTTAATAACTTCATAATCAAAAACAATATCTTCTGGAGGGAAGGGTACTATTTCTTCCAGCTGCATTTCAAGGCTTTTGCGAATTTGTGCTTCGGGCATTTGTGGTAATTGCACTACTTTTATAAAGGCTTTTTCTTCTGGTAAAGACGCAATAACAAATGGGTTGCCTAGTTGATTGTTAAGTAGCTTAAGGTTTTCTATTAAGTTTTCTTTTAGTTTGATTTTTCCTTTTTCTATAACCTTTTTTTCTATTTTTTTGTCGCCAAATTTTTTAAGACGAAGCTGGTTATTTTTCTTTTCCAATTCTACAAACTTAATGCTTTTGTCAGAAACATCTATACCAATAGCTGGCATATTTAGATAATTAGGGAATGGAAAAAATTTAGAGAAAAGCATACCCGGTAAGTACAATTTCAAATTGTTTAATTTAAAATTGCGTAATTTAAATTAATAATTTATCAAAACGCTGATTGCTCAAAGTTTTCTTTTATATATACTCCCGGCTGCCAATTAAACATCTATTATTTGAAATTGAATACTACCGGGCATATGTATAAATTATACAATAACTTCTTTATGGGCGCTAATTTATGTGTGAATATCGATGGTTATTTAATTACGTAATTAATTACGTAATTAATTACGTAGTTTTGTGTTTTGTGTTTGGTTGGTGTGGTATTATATAGATAAGATTGATTTGGATGATTAGTATTATTCGTGTCATTAGTAGAATTAATATATTAGTATCGTGAATGCAAATGATTTTAAAAAAATAAACGATTATTTGTGGGAATATCCGGCTCAAGACGGAATGTTGGTGCCAGCGCGAATTTATGCCACAGATGAAATGATGAATAGAGTGGAACCAGATGCTCTAAGGCAGGTGGTAAATGTGGCTCATTTGCCTGGTATTGTAAATTATTCCATTGCTATGCCGGATATTCATACTGGTTATGGTTTTGTGATTGGAGGCGTGGCGGCTACCAAGGTGCCAGATGGTGTTATTTCTCCTGGGGGGATTGGCTATGATCAAAATTGTGGTACCAGACTGCTTCTTTCCGAACACACAGCAAAAGAAATGGAACCCTATTTATTAAAACTGGCTAACCAAATCCAGCGAGATGTGCCGTCTGGTCTTGGTCGAGGGACAGGGGAGAAAATGACCATAGAAGAAGTTGATAAGATTTTGGAAAGAGGTGTGGAGTATTTGGTTGAAAAAGGCTATGGCGAAAAGGAAGATATAGAAAATTGCGAGTCGCAAGGAAAAATGAAAGAAGCGCGGCCGGATTATGTTTCAAAGCGTGCTAAAAACAGAGGAAGAGACCAGGTTGGCACACTTGGGAGTGGTAACCATTTTTTGGAAATTCAGCGCGTGGATGAGGTTTTTGATAAGGAAGTGGCGAAGGCTTTTGGTTTGTTCAAAGATCAGTTGGTTATTTTTGAACATACTGGCTCTCGCGGCCTGGGGCATCAAAACTGTACTGATTATTTGAGGATTATGGTTGGGGCTATGGAAAAATATGGAATAAAATTGCCGGATAAAGAGTTGGCTTCTGTACCTTTTAGTTCAAAGGAGGGGCAGCAGTTTTTTGGTGCTATGGCTGCCGCGGCCAATTACGCTTGGGCAAACCGCCAAATGATTACGCATTTTATTCGCGGAGCTTGGGATAGAGTTGTGGGCAAGGGAAAACTTAAATTGCTTTATGATGTGGCTCACAACATAGCTAAGGTGGAAGATGGTTTAGTAGTTCATAGAAAAGGTGCTACTCGCGCTTTTCCGCCTGGGCACTTGGAAGTTCCGGTGAATTACCGCGCGGTTGGACAGCCAGCTTTGATTCCCGGTTCAATGGGGACAGCTTCCTATATAATGGTAGGGACGGAGCGTGGTAAAGAGGTTTTTTATTCAACGGCGCATGGAGCGGGTAGGGCCATGTCTCGTCGTGCAGCAAAAGAGGCCGCTACTGGAGCAGAAATAAAAAAAGAGCTGGAAAGCAAGGGGATTATAGTGAGATGCAGGTCTATGCGAGGAATTGCCGAGGAGGCTCCGCTTGCTTATAAAGACATAGAAAGCGTAGTAAAAGTAGCGCATGAAGCTGGTTTGTCTAAAAAAGTAGCCAGGCTCGTGCCGTTGGCAGTAATTAAAGGAGAATAAATAGTGCGATACCAATATACTAATGCATACTAATGATACGAATAAAAACAACAAACTAATTTACCCAGAATTATCTTATGTTTTAACCGGGGTTTGTTTTGAGGTTCATAATGAATTAGGTAGATACTCAAGAGAAAAACAATACGGTGATTTATTAGAAGAAAAATTAAAAAAATTAAAAGTTCCATACGAAAGAGAGTTCAGGGTAGAGAAGAGTAGCAACATAGTAGATTTTTTGATAAAAAATAAAATTATTATTGAGTTGAAAGCTAAAAAATCAATATTAAAAGAGGATTATTACCAAACACAAAGATATTTACAATCGTTAAATAAAAAACTTGCTTTATTGGTAAATTTTAGAAATCGATATTTAAAACCTGTTAGAGTTGTTAGGATAGACACAGATTCAAGAAGCAAGTTTTTAAATTAGTATTATTAGTATCAATTCGTATATTAGCATCGTGTATATATTACTTGAACATACAGCAGATTTAAAGATTAAAGTCTTTGGCCAAGATTTGGCTGAGCTTTTTGTGAATTCCGCACTGGCTATGCAAGAAGAGCAAAGAATAGAAATTGATTCAGAGGCAAAGGAAGAAAACCAGGAAGAGATAGAAATAAAAGCCATGGATAAAAATTCTCTTTTTGTTGATTGGCTTAGTGAGATTTTGTTTCGCGCAGACACAAACAAAAAGTTTTATAAAGATATTAAAATAGAAGAGATAAGCGAAACTAGTTTAAAAGCAAAAATAAAAGGCACACCTATGATAGGAAAGGGGTTAGATATAAAGGCAGTCACTTATCACGACTTGACGATTGAGAAAAAAGATGACAGGTGGGAGGCCGTGGTAATATTTGATATATAAAAGCTTTTTGGTATTGAATAAAAGTAATTATCAGTTTATAGTAAAAAAATAATGTTAAGTTTATTTCCAGAATTTTTAAATTATTCACAATTGGCGCCGTTTGTAATACGATTGGCATTGGCTTTAATTTTTTTGAGTCATGGCTATACCAAGTTTTTTAAAAGCACAGACCAAATGGTTGGCCTTTTTGAGTCAAAAGGAATGAAACCGGGCAAAATTTGGTTAAGATTGATTGGAGTAATTGAAATGGCTTGTGGTGTTTTGTTCTTTGTTGGTTTTTGGACACAGCTTGCAGCAATACTTGTGGCGGTAATAATGCTAGGTGCCATAATAAAAGTAAGATGGAAAGAAGGTTTTTTGGGTGCCATGCCTACCGGCAGGCAGGGATTTGAATTTGAATTTTTGATTCTAATTTGCGCACTTTCTCTACTAGTCCTAGGCCCTGGCGTCTTTTCAATAGACTTGCCATTATAATAGCCCTGTTAGCTCAGTTGGTAGAGCAGCTCGCTCTTAACGAGACGGTCGGGGGTTCGAATCCCTCACGGGGCACATATGCAGTTCATCGCCTCTTAAGCTGTTGGTTCAAAGGGCGGACACCGTCGCTGACCGAATCCATGCCTACCGGCAGGCAGGCTGGTGGGGGTACAAGTAAATTTAAGTATAATTAAATGGTCATAGATATAGAATTAACTTTAAACAGGTTTGGATTTGGAAAAATTTCTGAAAACAAATTCCAATTTCTTTTTCTTAGATTTTCTAGGTTCTAGGTGGGATATTCCAGATAAATACTCTATTTCTTTTGAAATAAATTGGAGAAAAAAAAGATAAAAGACAAATCAAGCTGTACACGATGATATATTTAATACTTCATAACATTCGTAGCCTGCATAATGTAGGTTCTATTTTTAGGACAGCCGATGGGGCTGGGGTAGAGAAGATATATTTAACCGGTTATACGCCGGCGCCTGTTGATGTGATGGGAAGAACCAGAAAAGAAATTGCTAAGACCGCTCTTGGCGCCGAAAAAACTGTTACCTGGGAAAAACATAAAGACATTAACACTCTTATTAACAATGTTCGGAGTCGGACTCCCAACATTGAAATCGTTGCAGTAGAGCAGGATGAGAAAGCGATTGATTATAAAAGGTTCGCTAAAACAAAAAAAGCTCAATCTCCATTGGCGCTTGTTTTAGGAAACGAGGTTCGCGGGCTCTCAAAACAAACTCTCAAAAAATGTGATGCAATAATAGAAATCCCAATGCACGGCAAAAAAGAATCCCTCAATGTTGCTGTAGCAGCAGGGGTAGTACTTTTTGAGTTAATGGATTAGTTTGTTATCGTAATAAGATTGCGGTCGCAATGGTGCAACGATAATAGAATAATTTACATTTTACTTGGTGGGCATTTCACACAGGGTTTGAGTGGTTTTT
Organism: uncultured Candidatus Saccharibacteria bacterium; assembly: GCA_964590835.1. GTDB lineage: Bacteria > Patescibacteriota > Minisyncoccia > JAHISW01 > Tagabacteraceae > CAZPYD01. Next base: position 25,577 of record CAZPYD010000009.1, read on the forward strand.
TGACTACAAATATATAATTTACAGCAATGACTACAAGCATGCTAATAGCGGCAATTATAAAACTGACTTGAAAAATTTCGAGCAGCAAATAAAGGCCTCCATAAAAGAAAATACGCGGAAACATAGAGAAAAAGTTTCTGTAGGCTGAAGTAGAGAGAGCATCTTTTTGCTCTCCTTTTTCATACATCTCACTTTCAAGCGGAAGAGAAACAAGAATGGTAAATAAACCCGCCAAAAATATACTTGCATAATAAAACCAATAGTTATCAACTATTATTCGCAGTATCCAGGTGATAGAGATTAAAAATGCTCCTAAAGTAATTATTTTACTGCGATCTTCTTTTTTTACTTTCCCTGTAAAATAGGTAAATAAAATCATTGATGCGGAAATAATAATTGGAATAATTGCTACCGACTCTATTGTTTTAAAAATTGTAAAAATAAATATCGGCCAAATAATAACTTCAGCTACATTATGGAAGGAACAAAGTCCTTGGATAACATATTCTTTTAAGCCGTCACCACCTTTAAAAAATTCTCTAAAAGTTTGGGGTTTCTTTGTTGGCTTATCTTTACTGTTTTTTATTTTAAACAATGGTAGTATTGATAAAAATAAAACAAAAATACTAAAAGCAATAAGAGCATTCCTTTGAAAATATATTAAAATCAAAGCTCCAAAAAATGGCGCTAAAATACCAGCTGTTCGACGTACCATATATAGGAAGCTAACTCCTTTGGATACATTGCGATCGTTTTTTTCGCATTCCATAAAGTAATAGATGTGCGCGACCCAATAGAACGCATCATAGAGTGCATAGAAAAAAGCCATTAAAATAAACACCCCCCACAAGCCAAAATTTAAATTATACAGTAGAGTAAAAAAAGCAATGTAACACAAAGAACCAAGCGCAATTACTATACGGGCACCCAGTTTATATGTCATATGTTTGGCAAAAAAGTTTAGTGGAGCATCAAAAAGATTGTAAAGAAAATAAAATAGCATTATGTGCGCAATAGTCCAACCCATTTGAAGTAAGAAAATTGGAATAAAAACAGTAATCAGTGAGCGCGCAAAAACATGCAACCATACACTGGTTTCAAAAAGCCAGATATCTGAAAAGAATAATTTATCGATTTTATGATGATGGTATGATTGGAATAATCTCATGTTTTTATTATATATTACTCAAAGTTTCTTGTCTTGGCCCGGTAGTGTAATTTGAAATTATAATACGGGGTTGCTTAAGGGGGTTTTATTTGTTAGTAATTAAGTAATTTAACCTTGAAAATCGAAAAAAGGAGAAGATTAATACTAGAAGAAGTATAGCTGAATTAATACAGGTACTTTTTGGACTCATAACACAAGGAGATAAATAAAATGATAAAATATGGAAGAAGTGATTGTGTACATGTTTGGCGACATAGAAAAGAGGGATGGGTAGAGGGATGTGTTCCAGCTATTTGTATAGAGTGTGGTGCTTTTGGTTGCCAGTGCGATATGAAGGGCGAAAAACCCACAAAAGAAATATTTTTTGATGAAGGTCAAAAGGCTGATGCAAACATAAATGGCAAGTGGGAAAATCCATATGTAAAAGGGGATAAAGATGAGTGATGAAGTAAAAAGAAACCAAGACGAAGAAGAGAGAGAAA
>CAZPYD010000010.1:0-25734 GCA_964590835.1 uncultured Candidatus Saccharibacteria bacterium
CGCGCAATAGTTATTTTGCTTGGCCAACACAGCAAAACTTACCAACACATCAATCCCACTTTCGGTTGGATAATAATCCCCCACAAAACCAAGCCCATCCCAAAAACCAAAATCAACGCCTATTGCTTCCCCTAATGCTGTTAGGCTTGCAACGTCAGCCTCTGCTTTTTTCCAATGAAGCGCTTCAGGGTTTACATGTGGCTCAAAAAGACGCCAATCATTCTCATCGTCTTTTGCCAAATAGCGCTGTACAATCATCCACTTCCTCCCCATATCTTCTTCAGAAAAACGATTATCCAAAACATCACCTCTCAAAGAAGCAATAAGTTTTTGTGAAAAAGCTCCACTTGTAGCAAACTTTCTAAAGAGCTTTGAATAAAAATCTATCTCATGGAAATAATGAAGGATCAAAGCTAAAGTTCTTAGTGTTTCTCCACTTATTTTTAAAACTGCTGGCAAAACAAAAATTACCCCTAACTCTTTAAGGTGACTAATATTATGCCATTTTTTCTTTAAAAACTTTTCTGCAACCTCTCTCCATTTTTCACTCAAAACAATGGTTTTAATTTCTCTCTCTTCAAAATCGCCCGGTGTAAGATCTTTGTACTGCCTAAAAAATACATTGTGTAACCATTCGTTGTCTTCCATAAAACGCAAAGCACTAAAAATTTCAAAAATATCTTCATTCGCCAAAAGCTCTTCGACGTTTTTGTAGCCAAGGTTCTTAATAACATTCTCTGGAGGAGCATTTTTAAAAAGCTCTTTAGCACTCTCTTCTTTAAGAAAAAAACCTTTACCAACACGAGCCGCACTTCTGGCTGCTTGAAACAAAGGAGTGCAACCATCTATTGTTTCGCAAACAGGATAATTTAAAACTTCAGCTAGGTTTTTATCATCTTTTTTAATTTTATTTAAAAGCGCACCATAAATCCACATACCAAGAGGTTTTTCGAGAGGATAAAATTTGGAAATTTTTTCTGTGGTAATACCTAGCATCCCAAGCCTATCTGTAATCATTTTTTCGTTTTCCGTTAAAATCTTATCAAGTACATTATTGTGACCCACCACCTTAAACATCACTTCTTCCACCTTAGCGACGGTGTCTTTATCTACTCTTAATATTTTTGCTATTTTTTTAACCTGCTCCATTTCCATAATTTTTTTAAATTAAATAATTTTTAAAATATACATTAATAAAATACCAAACAAAAAAACAAACAAAGAAACAATGGACTTAATTAATTTTTCTTCTCTTTTTATTTCTGGCACTAAATCAGAGGCAGCTATGTAAATAAAACCACCAGCAGCAAAAGATAAAAGATAAGGGACAATATTAGCAAAAAAAGTGGAAAGAAAATAACCCGCTACCCCACCAAAAACAACAGTAAAAGCAACAATATAATTTAAAACTAAAGCAACCTTCTTTTTAAAACCGGCATAAATCAACACCCCAAAATCACCAATCTCTTGAGGTATCTCGTGAAGAGCAATAGCAATTGTAGTAACAACACCCAACCTAATATCAACTAAAAAAGCGCCGGCTATCACCAGGCCATCTATAAAATTATGAATAGAATCACCTAAAAGATTAATATATCCAAAAGAATGAACTTTACAGTTACCATTGTGACAATGCCTCCAATGAAAAACTTTTTCCAAAATAAAAAATAAGATAAAAGACAAAAGAGGTATGGCAAATAAAATCTCCGATTCAACGTATTCAGAGGCCTCTGGTAAAAGATGTAAAAAAGCGCCCCCCATCATAGCACCTGCCGAAAGAGCCACCAAAAACAAAGTAATCTTATTAAGTAACTCTTTTTTTAAAAACAGAAAAAAAATAGCCACCCACACAGCCAGTGTAATTAAAAAAGTAGCTAAAATAATGGTAAACAAAACACTCATTATTTCTTCCAATCTTTAATGATAACCTTATCTTTCCCAAATTTATCCACTTCAACTTTTTGTCGTTCGCGCCAACCAAGCTCCCGCATCAAATCAACAGGAATCGTAATATAGTAAGTCCCACCTGACTTTTGTATATTTCGAATATTTCTTTTTTCTATTTTTCTCCGTGTCATACCTGGTAGTATTCAAATTCAAATTAATTCTTATAATAACTTCACAATCTTTTGACTAAAAACCTACGCCCACCAGTAACTTTAAAATATTTCTCTCTTCTTTTCGTATCTTCTTCATTTGTGCAAGCTTCATAGTATATTAGTTTGAATGGTTTTCTTGGGTTTGTAGAAATATTTTTTCCGGAATTGTGTTCTTTTAATCTTAGTTTCAAATCTTTTGTGTAACCAATATACCTCTTTTTGTCTCTCAATCTTTCTAGTACATACACATAAAAAAACATATTTAAATTTGTACTACCGGGCATATAGATATTATAAAAGAAAACTAGATTAAAAACTAGTTTTCTTTTTTCTCTTAAAAATTATTGGTATGTGTTGTATTATATTTTTAGTTAAAAAATTTAAGAGGAGGTGCAGTATGAAATGTAAAGCTTGTAGGACTTGTTGTGTTGCAATTTCTGTAAGTTCGCCAATACCAGGAATGCCACACGGAAAGTCAGCCGGAGTAAGATGTATCCACTTAACCATCGAAGGACTTTGTGGCTTATTTGGAAAACCAGAAAGACCAAAAATTTTTATTAAAAAGATCTAAAAAAATATTTGCACCAACAGAAGAACTAAGAAAAACTCTAATAGAAAAATACAAACAATCCATATTGCTCAATGCATCTAGCAAGAATCAAGCGCCACGGTTATCCAGAACTTAAAAAAGACGCCTACCAAATATTAGAAAAATTACCTCATAAATTTGTTGATAATTTCATTCTTAAAAATTATCAACAAATGCATGACAAAGATATTGCAAAATACTTAATAAAAAAAGGCTTAAAAAACATCACCGAATGGAATGTGAGATACAGAAGGAGAAAGCTAGAAATTAAAAAATACTTATATGGGGAGATAAAAAACACAAAGAAAAAAATTCAACTAGAACAAAGACCAGATATTCAAAAACTAAAAAGAAAGATAAAAAAAATATTAAAATCAGTCTATCCATATTTAGGATAACAACATTTTTTGTATTTTAATGATTTGCCTGTTTGAAGATTTTCTTTTCCGCAGGGGCAGGGGTCATTTCTGCCGACTTTCTTCTTGGAATCAATTGGTGTTTGATTTTGCTGCTGAACAACTTTTTGCTGAGGCATAACACCTACTTGCCCTGGTGCAGTTGGTGCAATGTTTAAAATTAACTTAACTAAAGTAGCATTTATTGCTCCCTCAAGCTGTCTAAACAACCTTATAGCTTCATTTTTATATTCTATTAAAGGATCTCTTTGCCCATAAGCACGTAAACTAACAGATGAACGAGTGTAATCCATCACTTCTAGATGATCAACCCAAAGCATATCTATTACTCTAAGTAAAAGATTTTTGGATGCGTTAACAAAATTCTCTTCCCCAAATTCTTTTTCCTTTTCAAGCACTTTGTCGTAATCAGCACCCTCTTTTTCGAAAATGTTTTTTATTGTTTCTTTTAATTCTTCCTTATCTGCAAGCAAAGCTCCACGTCTAAGATTATAAATTTTGGTTCGCTGTTTGTTCATTACGTTGTCGTATTCTAGAAGATGCTTCCTGGCGTCAAAATTCATGCCTTCTATTTTAGACTGGGCCGAACCAATAGCATTGGTAATCATTTTATTTTCAATAGGCTGATCTTCTGGTACCCCCAATCGCTCCATCATATTTTTTATTCTTTCAGAACCAAAAATCCTCATCAAATCATCTTCCAAGGAAACAAAAAACCTAGTCTCGCCAGGATCACCTTGTCGCCCGGCGCGACCACGCAACTGGTTGTCTATTCTACGCGCCTCATGCCTTTCTGTTCCAAGAACAAAAAGCCCGCCAATCTTTTTAACTTCTTCTGATTCTTCTTTGGTCGAAGGATTACCTCCCAAAACCACATCCACACCACGGCCAGCCATGTTTGTGGCCACAGTCACCATACCTTTTTTCCCAGCTTGAGCAATAATCTCCCCTTCTTCTTCATGTTGTTTGGCATTTAAAAGTTTGTGAGGAACCCCCTCTTTCTTAAGAAGAGCTGACAAATATTCATTTTTATTTATAGAAACAGTCCCAATAAGCACCGGTTGTCCTTTTTCATGGCGCTCTTTTACTTCTCTAGCAATAGCTTTATATTTCCCTTGCTCACTCGCATAAACAAAATCCTGCTCATCTTTTCTTATCAAAGGCTTATTTGTTGGCATTGGCACAACCTCTAGATTATAAACCTTATGAAATTCTTCCGCCGAAGTAAAAGCTGTACCTGTCATACCAGAAAGTTTTCCATATCCCCTAAAATAATTTTGAAAAGTAATACTTGCAAGTGTTCGAGATTCTTTTTGTACATCCACATTTTCTTTAGCTTCCACTGCCTGATGCAATCCCTCAGACCATCTTCGGCCCGGCATCAAACGACCAGTAAATTCATCTACGATAACTATCTCGCCACCCCCCGACGCTCCGGCCGGGGCAGGTTTTACAACATATTCCTTGTCTTTTTTAAACAAAGCATGAGCACGCAAGGCCTGATTTAAATGGTGAACATGTTTGATGCCTTTTTCGGTATAAATATCATCTATCCCTAAAATCTTTTCAACTTTTTCTATCCCGTTATCATTTATAGAAACCGCCTTTTGTTTTTCATCTATTGTGTAGTCTTCTTCTTTTTTAAGCTTGGGAACAATAGTTGCAAATGTTTTATAAAGCTCAGCTGATTCTTCGTCTGGAACAGAAATAATAAGAGGGGTGCGCGCCTCATCTATCAAAATAGAATCAATTTCATCTACAATAGCGTAGTTGTGTTTTCTCTGCACAATTTGTTCTTTATCATAAGCCATGCTATCGCGTAGATAATCAAAACCAAACTCATTATTTGTACCGTAAGTAATATCTGCCTCATACGCCTCTTTTCTCGAACACGGCCTCAAAAATTCATGAATAACCTTAAAAGAACCTAGTTCATCCCTTTCTTCATCTAGCTCTCGGTGTTCTGGATCATACAAGTAACTTGCTTCATGATTTATACAACTAGAGCTAAGCCCAAGCAAATTATACACTTGTCCCATCCAAACAACATCACGCCTGCTTAAATAATCATTAACTGTAACCACATGTACACCTCTACCCTCAAGTGCATTTAAATAGATATTTAAAGTAGCAGTAAGAGTTTTGCCTTCACCTGTTTTCATTTCTGCGATTTTACCTTGATGAAGAACAATAGCACCTAATATTTGCGTGTCATAATGACGTTGATCTAAAGTTCTTTTTGCTGCTTCACGAACAAGTGCAAATGTCTCCGGCAAAATATCGTCTAGTGTTTCTCCACCCTTAATGCGTTTTTTAAATTCTGTTGTTTTTTCTTTTAACTTGGCATCTGAAAGATCCTGAAAATCTTTTTCCAGTTCGTTTATCTTATCTATTGTTGGCTGAAGGCTTTTTAAAAACCTCTCATTGGGATCGCCAAATATCTTAGAAATAATACTCATGGCACTTAGTTTATCATATTAAATAATCGATATCTACTAAATTTTGTATAGATTCTGCGGTCGCAGAATCTATACAAATTAAAAATTATTTCTAAAAACCAATCAATCGAACTTCTTCCTCTAGCGCCAAACCGTAGTGAGAATAAATTTTGTCTTTTATAAAACCTGAAAGCATTAGGATCTGGTCAGCTCTTGCATCGCCGGAATTCAAAATAAAATTAGCGTGTTGCTTTGACACTTTTGCCCCACCCATTTGCTGACCCTTTAATTTCATCTTATCGATTAAAAACCCTGCCGAGATTTTGGGTTTATCTGAGAAAATTTTTAACTCCGGAAATTCTTTAAGTAATTCTTTTTTATCAATATCTCCCCTTTTCCAGTCAATGTTTTTAAAAAAACAACCGGCACATTTTTTACCTGACCCAAAAGAACCATTTCTTTGTTTTTGATTTTTAACAATAACATCTTTTACGAAACCAGGCTTTTCTTTCTGGAAAATAAAAATTCCACTTAAAATAATTAAATTAGAATTATTCTTGAAAACGGAATTTCTATAACCAAAATTGCAATCAATATTATCAATCTGTCTAATAGATAAATCATTCATATCCAAAACATTTACTAATTTCAAACTATCTGCGATTTCTTTACCAAAAGCGCCCGCGTTGCCATAAATAGCACCACCAACAGTACCCGGTATTCCAATAGCCCATTCCATACCAGATAGATCAGCTTTTATTGACTGAAGGACTGTCTGAGAAAGGGCTGTTCCAGCACTTATCTCTGCAATTTTTAAATTACCCTTCCCTTCAAAAAAATGAATATTTTCACCTGCCTTGCCGGCAGACAGGCCTGCCTGTCCGGTAGGCAGGCCTGTAAATGGTGTAAATTTTATAACCAAACCATCAAAACCTTTATCTGAAAAAAGAACATTTGAGCCACCACCCAAAACAAAAAAATCTATATTCTTATTTTTCGCCCAAGAACAAACTTCCAGCAATTCACTGGCATTTTTTACTTTAGTAAAATACTTCGCAACTCCACCTATTTTAAAAGTTGTATAGGGGGCAAGTAGAATATTTTTATAGATAGTTGTATTTGTTGTGTGCACAAAGCGACCAAGCCCCGAAACATCCAGCCTACGGCATGGATGACGGGGTAAAAAGGCAAATCATTACTAACCAACTAATACTGTAGAGGCTAGAGAAGGCAAATCCCCAATACTATGTCTTTATATAGGTGCCATTTACTCTCTAGCCACTGCAATATTAGTGTGGCAAGTGAAGGTGCCATTTACTCTTGATCGCTTTGTAAACACAACTCAAGCTTGTTTTAAAACTTGCTCTATGTTTATTATATTATACTGAAAAGAAAAATCAAAACCCACTACCCCCAAGAAACACAAAAGCCTCGCAAGCGAGGTTTTTGTGCAGACATAGTAAGTGATTCTCAATAAAGAGAATACACCCATATGATTAATATATAGCAAATTTTTAAATAAAAGTCAACCCTGTAGTAGAATTTCAAATTTTAAAATAAAAATATTCTTCCTTTAGTTTATTTTTTTCACAATCACTTTTTCCCATGGGCCCCAGTCGCCTTTTTTAAGCAAACCTCTCGCAGCACCCATTTCCTGCAAAACTCCTGTGGCATTGGCTGTACCTAATTGTATCGCGTGTTCTATGTCGCCTTTTTCCATATATCCAGCAGTAAAAGCAGAACCAAACGCATCACCCGCCCCCGTCCTATCCACCATTTCTGATTCTGGAATACCGGCAGTATATCTATTTTTACCATCTGACACCATAACACCATCCGGGCCTTTGGTCATTACGGCAATTCCTTTTACCATTTCGTCTAACTTTTCAAAAATTTTATCTTCTTCGTTAAAATCAACACCTGTTAGCCTGGCACATTCTTCTTGATTTAAAATCAAAATATCAATTTTATCCAACATACCACGAAGTTCATCTGCTCCTGTTGTAAGCTGTGTATCACCAGCCGGGTTTACGGCTACTTTTATGTTATTTTCGGCAGCGTAATCCACAATCGGCCCTAGTAGTTTGTGGCTTTCGCTAGACAAAGATCCGGCATAAAACCATTTTGCCTTGAGCTTGTCGAAGGGTATATCTTCTTTTTTATAAAAATGACAAGCACCTTCTTTTTTTAGAATGCTTCGGCCCACTTCAGGCAAAGACAAGATTAGAGAAAAAGCAGTAGGATATTCTTCCATCTCTTTTGTTAGATCAAGCAAAACTCCATTTTGCTCCAATTCTTCTTTTACCCCTTTGGCAGGCAGGTCATTTCCAATTCCTCCCAAAAAACTAGTTTTGAGACCTTGTCTTGCAAATGTAACGGCGGCGTTTGTGCCTGTGCCACCCATGGCAAAAAGGATCTTATCCATAAACATCTTTGAGCCCAAAGGAACACAAAGACCTTTTTTAGTGATAAATTTTTCGCTATCTATTTCTTTTAACTCTCCACTACTCATAAAAAGATCTTGAGTAGCTGAGCCAAGTGTAACTACATCGTATTCCATATTTATTTTCTCTCTAAAACTTTTTTAATTGCCTCTTTGATATTTTCAACCCCCATTCCAAATTTCTCTATCAATTCTTCTGGTTCGCCAGATTCACCAAATCTATCTTGAACCCCAACAAATTCCATAGGAACAGGATTATTTTTTGCTAACACTTCAGCAACAGCAGAACCTAAACCACCGCTAATTTGATGCTCCTCTACTGTAACAACTGCGCCCGATTTCTCTGCTCTCTCATTAATGGTTTTTTCATCAATCGGCTTAATTGTGTGATTATTTATAACCTCAGCTTTTATTCCTTCTTTCTCTAGTTCACTCGCAGCCAAAATAGAATTATAGACTAATGGACCACAAGCTATTACTGATACCTCGGCTTCTCCCTCACTTGGCTCATAAAAAATCTCTGCCTTACCTATTTCAAATGGAGTATCTTCTGTGGTAAAAACCGGAGTTTTTTCACGAGCAAATCTTAAGTAAGCAGGACCTTTATATTTCGCTACTGCCAAAGTAGCCTTTTTGGTTTCAATCGAATCACATGGTACAAGCACAATCATGTTTGGAATAACTCTGGTTATAGCAATATCTTCAATTGCTTGATGGGTAGCCCCGTCAGGCCCCACAGAAACACCGGCATGTGCACCCGCTATCTTAACATTGGAATCGTTATAACAAATCGTTGTTCTTATTTGTTCCCAGTTTCTTCCTGGAGAAAACATTGCATAAGAAGATATAAAAGGAACCTTACCCATAGCTGACATGCCAGCTGCAAGGCTCGCCATGTTTTGCTCGCCTATTCCCATTTGCACAAATCTTTCAGGAAATTCGTCTTTAAACATTTTACTTCGAGTAGAATCTGAAAGATCGGCGCAAAGCGCTACAACATTTTCATCCTCTTTACCAGCTTGGACCAAACCATCCCCGTAACCATTACGAGTTGGGAGTTGCACTAACTTATCTTTTTCAAGTAAATTTTCAACTAAATTTATTTTTTTATTCATGTTCGCTTTTTATTTTACCCTGTAAAGTCCTTAATTGTTTTAAAGCCTCTTTTGCCTCTTCCGGCTGCGGCGATTTTCCATGCCAAGAAAATTCTCTCTCCATGAAATCCACGCCCTTACCTGGGATAGTATTGGCAATTATCATTGAAGGTTTGTTAAATACTGCTTTGCATTTTTCTACGGTTGAAACAAACTCTTCCATATCGTGGCCGTTTATTTCTTCAACATGCCAACCAAAAGTTTCGAATTTATCTTTTAGTGGTTCAAGTGGCATAATATCCTCGGTAAACCCGTCAATTTGAATATTGTTTCTATCTATAACACCAATAAGATTGTAAATTTTTTCTCTACCAGCAAGCATTGCCGCCTCCCAAATTTGGCCGCAATCAAGCTCGCCATCTCCCAAAAGACAGTATATCCACGAAGGTGCGTCTGGTTTTTCTCCTTCTTTTTCTTTATCAATATCCATTCTCATTGCCAAAGCCATACCAATCGCCTGAGAAAGCCCAGAACCCAAAGGACCCGAACTAGTTTCTAATCCAGGGAGCATGGTCCTATGAGGGTGACCCTGTAGCCGTGTTCCATATTTACGAAGAGTCATTATTTCTTCCATCGGGAAATATCCAGCATGCGCCATAGCCGTATACATCACAGGACAAACATGCCCATTAGACAAAACAAGCCTATCCCTTTCTTCCCAATCTGGATTTTTAGGATCGTGTTTTAATACCTCAAAATAAAGCGCAGTAAAAATATCCGCCATACCCAGTGGTCCAGCCGAGTGACCAGACTTTGCTTCAACAAGCATCTTAATAGTATCTTGGCGAATATCGTTCGCCTTCTCTTCTAAAAATTTTATTTTTTCGTCTGTTAAATGCATGATAATAATTTAATGATTAAACTTGTTCTAATTCTTTTATTTTTTCTTTTATATTGTCACTTTTGAAAACATAAGACGCAGATGCAACCAGGTCCGCTCCAGCTTCTTTGCATTTTTTAGCGACTTCTTTGTTTACTCCGCCATCTACCTCAATTATAGCAGACGGGCAATTATTTTTTAAATCACTTATTTTTTCTAAACAATCTTCTATAAACTCTTGACTGGGTAAACCAGGATATACTGACAAAATCTGAAACATATCCACCTTACCACAAAATGGCATTAATTGAGTCCATGGGGTATCAGGACCAATAGCTATGGCCACATCTTTACCTGCATCTCGACATTTTTTAATAACAAAATAAGGATCCTTGCTAGCCTCCAATTGAAAAATTATTCTTTTTACTGGCTCAATTAGCCAATTTTCTATCCTATCTTCTATATTATTTATCATCAAATGAACTTCTATATTCAAATCTGTTTCAAGCTGAAGCAAATCACTTGCGTTGTGCCATAGAGTATTTTTAGTAAAAGTCCCATCAGCCACGTCTATTTGAATAAAACCATCAAAACCCTCAATCATTTTTAATCGATTTTTTATTTCCTCAAAAGATGTTGAATTTATTGTTGGAACTACTTTCATTTTTTTATTATACCAAAAAATAATTCTTGCACAAAAAAAGAGGCTTCTTTAAAGAAGCCTCTTTCGCAAAAATTAACAAAGATAAAAGATATACAACACTATCCAAGCTCCAAAAAAGGATGACAATAAACCCGCAAAATCCTTCTATCGCCATTATAATTTGCATGATGCTCTGCCGGAACAAATTCTGGACTATTGCTTACAGCCCTAGTATTACCTATATAAAAGCCTGTATGTGGGTGTTTTTCCCCATCCAATGCTAATTTAGGTTCCCAGACCAAAATCGATCCGAACTGCCAAAAAAATTCCTGATTTTCTTTTTCAATAAACCAGCCCGCTTTCTTTAATAATTTTTCAAGTCTTGATACAGTAACACAACCACACTCAATAAGATTAAATTTTTCTAAAACGGAAGAAACAAAAAAAGCGCAAGAAAATTTACCTCCATCACAAACATCAACCAGCTCACCTTTTTTATTTCTAAAAAAACAATTCTGAAACATCTTACTACCTACACTGTTTTTAATCATTGCCAAATAGGTCTCTTTTAAATCAATAGTTAATTTATTGGTCATTTTTTACCTCTTTTTTATTGATTTTTTAAACTACAAATATAAAATAAAAATAACAGAATAAATTCTATTTCGCAACTATTAAAAATTATAGTATAGTGTAATATATAAAAAGATATTAAAATTAAAAAAAATAAATATGGAACAACTTATTTTAGAAAATTCTTGGATTTTATTAATATTGGCAGTTTGGGTTTTGCCATGGAAGGGTGTTGCTATGTGGAAAGCAGCCAGGCTCGGACACAAATGGTGGTTTATTGCGATACTAATACTAAATACTTTGGCGCTACTTGAAATTTTTTACATTTTCTTTATCGCCCGCAAAAAGACAACCGATATTACAAAATCAAATGACTAAAATAAATGGCTCACATATGTGGGCCATTTATTTTAAAAACCCTTAACCATACAAAAACAAACGCCTCGATGTATTGAGGCATTTGTTTTTGTATGGTTGGAGGCGAGAGGATTCGGTCGGGAGTCGGCTATTTTTATATTCGTTTTACTCATTAAAAATATGCCGCTCACGACCCTGCCTCGGCGACCCTCCGTTCCACTTCGGATGCCCGCCTACGGCTTTCGAATCCTCTCGCTCTCAAAATAGTAAAATAAAAGACGTCCATTAAGGACGTCTTTTATTTTACTATGCGGAGGCGAGAGGATTCGAACCCCTGGTACCTGTTAAGGCACTCCGGTTTTCAAGACCGGTGCATTCGTCCGCTCTGCCACGCCTCCTACTAACTAATTATTGCTATTTTAGTTTATTTCTCAAATTTTGCAATGCCACTAAAAACTCAGTTGCAAAGCGCGGCTAGCTTCACCACGAGTCCCTTTTGATATTATAGTATCAACACCATTATAGCTAGAAACATAACTAATGTTATAAGTGGCATTAATAGTATCAGAATTTGACCCGCCCCCCAGCGTATCACAATTTGTGCCTATACCCTTTCTTATTTGATATAAACACTTCTCAGCCCCTGCATCAGCAGCATAAAAAGCGGCCACAGATTCTCCTGCTTGCCTTGATAATTTTACTTGCTGAAACATTAAAAAAGCGATCCCGCTTCCTATTACAAAAAGTATATTTAAAACCATAATAGACATAATTATAGAAACCGCCCCCTCATTCTTATTTGTTTTAAATTTTTTCATCCCGTTAGAGATTAGCTAATAAAATTTATTACCTTGTAGATAGACTGGTCTGTAGATAAATATCTCTCTCTTCTTCCGACTTACCCCCTGTTGATTCTGCTTTCATTACAACAGTAACAACAGAATGGGTTGGTAGGGTGTATTCTCTCACATAAAAACGACCTGTTAAATCAATATTATCTGGACTTATATACTGCCCCTCTCTTAAGAGTCTTTTGCTGCTATCGTCAAAAAAATAATCAATAGTTCCTCTATAATTACTTACACTTAAACTTTTTCCATTTGGTGAAATAGAAACTATAGAACTAACACGAATTTCTTTTGCCACCGATTCCAAAATGAATCGCCCTGGTTCATGTATACTTTGCAAAGAATGAACAATTCTCTGAGTTTTAGCAACCGACAATGAAATCCCAGTTATAACCAAAAGAAGTGTGGTTAAAATAGATAACGCAACAATAACCTCAACCAAAGTAAATCCAACATTGCTTTTAAATTTTTTAATAAATTTTTTTATTTTCATTGGATCATAAGATTTATCGCCAATTCCACAACCTATCTTCAGCAATTAGATAATGCCAATCACCAGTTCTACCTAGTTGCCATTTTACTTCTACAAAAACTTTAACTTCGTCATTAGATTCTCTAGTTAGAGTTATCTTTCTATAAAAAGAAGTGTCCGAACCAACACTATATTGATAAAGCATATTTGCTTGATCTAATTTTAAAGGAATTTCCGGAAAAGGACATGAAAATAACGAAGTAGAATTATACTCTAAACAATATTCTTGAGAACTACCAACTGGGTGAGTCACTGGTGTTGTGGTGGCGTACCACTCCCAATCTTCCCAGTTTAAATTAGCAACCCTCACATCTCTCACAATCTCTATCCCCTCTTGCGCTAAACCAGAAGCAACTAATCTCATACGCCCAACATCAGAAGTTTTTAAAGACATAATAGATAAACTAAAAATAGCCGTTATGCCAACAGCTGCAACAAAAACAGAAACCAAAACACCAATTAAAGAAAAGCCCCTATCCTGTAACATGCAACCTGTAACATGCAACCTGCGTAAAATTTTTATTAGAAAAATTTTACCGTAATAGTTTATATTATATATTATATGTTTCATGTTATATGAGGCTTAGTCTTATTCTATTAAACCAGAGGTATTAACTGTTATTGTTTTTGTTGGTAAAGAAAATCCTTCCGCCTCCAAAACAATTGAAGCATCTATTCCAAGAGAATTACTTTGATTTATATAAGTCAGTGGCTCAGGAGGCTTAAAAAGAATATCGAGAGGAGAAGGTGAGGTAAAATTTATTTTAATTTTGTTTGTTAAATTTACTTCTTCAATTATGTCATCGCCAACGTCATATTTTTTATTTGAAATACTACAGTCACTATTTTTATCAACATAAATAATATATGAATAGGGATCACTACTTTTATTTATATTAATTCCGTAACCACAAAAATCAGAAGCAATCCCCACACCTGAAATAGCCATATTTTGAACCTTTCTTAAATCCGCTAATAATTTTTGATTTGATTGACTAAGACTATGTTGAACAAACCCGCGCCTATAATTAACTAAGGTTATAGAAGAAATTATAGAAACCACAGAAACAACTACCAATAATTCTACCAAAGTAAACCCGAAATCTTTTTTAATAATTGATTTAAGCCTTTTCATAATATACACTTATAATTATACAATAAAATATTAAAAAGTTAAAAATATTAAATTTAATTTAATGTCAGATAAACACATAGAATGGAAAGAATTTGAGCATACATACAAACCCAAAAACACAGACTGGTTTTGGTATGTTGCTAGTGGGGCACTATTTATCATTGTTATCGCCATTTTACTGCGTAATTTTCTTTTTGCTATTCTAGTATTTATTGCAGCTATTGTCTTTACTTTATTGAGCATAAAAAAACCCAAAAAAATAAAATTTTCAATAGATACCATCGGAATTAAAATAGATAATAATTTTTATCCTTACAAAGAGATATCATCCTTTTGGATAAACTACGACCCACCATTAAAAAAAGAACTTATAATAAAACTTAAGAAAAAAATGTCCCAACATATTAAAATACCTATTGACGACACCAACCCAAACACAATAAGAGAATTTTTAATAAAAATTTTACCCGAAGAAGAACACCAGGAAACCTTAACAGAAACAATTGTCGAAAGGCTAGGGTTTTAATAAAGTCTGCCCCTGTAGCTCAATGGATAGAGTACAGGTTTGCGGAACCTGAGATCGAGGTTCGATCCCTCGCAGGGGCACAAAGGCTAATGCAGGCAAGCCGGGGGTCGCAAACCCCGAATAAAAATGAGAGGATTTGTGACCGATTCCCTCCAAAGACATACTATGAAAAAATTAATATCAGGAAATCAAGCTATTTTCTTAGGCGCCCTGAAAGCAGGTGTTGGTTTTTATGCTGGTTATCCTATTACTCCTGCATCTGAAATAACACACAGTTTTGCAAACTCAAACGTTACTTTTGTTCACACAGAAGATGAAATTTCAGCTATCAATATGATCATCGGGGCATCTATGGCCGGCAAAAAAAGCATGACCGCCACCTCAGGTCCAGGATATAGTCTAATGCAAGAATCTATAGGTTATGCACACATGACACAAACTCCGATTGTAATAATCAACTCTCAGCGCATCGGCCCTAGCACAGGAATGCCAACAATGTCTTCTCAAGGTGACATCATGCAATCTCGGTATGGAACACATGGAGATATTTATCCTATAGTATTCGCCCCCAACTCAATTGAAGAATGTTACAAAATAACAACTGAAGCATTTAATGCCGCCGAAGAATCACTTAGTCCAACAACCATCTTAACGGATGCCTTTATTAGCCAGATGAGTGAGTCACTAGACGAAGATGTTATTGATATCGAAATCAAAAACAGAAAAAAGAAAAAATTAGGAGAAGGTGTGGGATATCTTACCGGCCTATTGTCCCAAAACAACAAACTAGAAACACAAGACACAAAATATTACAAAAAATGGTTTAATCAATACAAAAACAAGATAGCCAGTACCGCAGAAAACTATAATTTTTTTGAATATATCGAAAACAAAAATTCAGATACTTTACTCATTGCTTTTGGTTCAACCTCAAGGATTATCCCGCCTTTAAAAAAGGAGTTTTCTATCTTTAGGCCAATCAGATTATTTCCTATCTCAAGAGAATTAAAAGATGTTTCAAAAAATTATAAAAAAATTGTTGTAATCGAAATGAACGACGGACAGTACGCCACAGCAGTAGAATCATCTTTAAAAAGAGAAGTAAAAAAAATCAATCTTTTAGGTAACGAATTAAAATTGTCCGAAATAAAAAAGAAAATATAATAAATATAATCATGCAATACGAAAAATACCTTGCAACTGAAAAATTTCCCACAATCTGGTGTCCAGGCTGTTCTTTGTCTATTATTTTAAAAGAAATTGCACAATCTTTTAATGAGCTTGACTTAAAAAAAGAAGAACTTGCTACTATTTCCGGTATTGGTTGTACTGGTAGAATTTCCAATTATTTCTCAAACGATAGTGTACATACACCACACGGACGACCAATTCCTGTAGCTGAAGGAATAAAAAAAGCAAACCCTAAAATAAACACCGTGGTCATAAGCGGCGATGGCGATCTTTTAGGTATAGGGGGTAACCATCTCTTGCATGCAGCAAGAAGAAACGAAAACATCACTGTAATTTGTGTATCGAATCAAGTCTACGGTCTTACAGGAGGCCAACAAGCACCAACAACACCAAAAGGAGTAATTACATTAACTTCACCAAAAGGATTAACCGAAGAACCCATAAATGTTCAAGGGCTTTTAACTTTAAATAAAAAACATTTTTACGCTCGTGCAGATACTATTCATAGAGAAGATATGAAAAACAGTATCAAAGAAGCTCTGCAATGGGATGGTTTCTCTTTTGTTGAAATTGTTACAATTTGTATAACCAACCTTGCAAAAAGGCAAGATGAAAAAAGATTAACAAAAATGAAAAGAGTTTTTCAGCTTCAATCAGAAAAAGGAATATTAAAAGATAATGAACTTGGAATCGATAAGCATGAATAAGATAATACTAATCGGCTCAGGCGGCCGTGGCATAAAGTTTTTAGGAAAAATTTTTGGAGAATACCTTATTACTCTTGGCTACGAAGTTGCACTAACTTATTCTTATGATGCCCCTGTTCGCGGTGGAAATATTATTGCATTTATAACTTTTGATAAAGAAAAAATAGAAACACCCAAAATAGATAAAGCAGATATTGCTCTTTATTTTTCAAATAATGACAGGCAGTTCTCAGCCGACAAAACAATCCGCCTCACAAAAAAAGAACAAACAAACATGTTTGCTTTTGGTGTATTATTAAAAGAACTGGAATTAGATTTTAAAATAGAAAATATCAAAAAAATACTCCCTGAAAAACAAAAAGATCAAAATCTTAAAGAAATAAAAAACGGATACGAAAACCAAAATTAAAACTATGCAATTATCCTCATTACTAACAGACGAACTAAACCTTAAGGACTATCAAAAAAAAGCTCTCAAAAAAATCGGCCTAAAAACCGTAAAGGATCTGCTATGGCACTTCCCTTCCAGGTATCAAGAAATAGGACAACTTACTACTGTGGCTGATATTATAAAAGGAGAAAATATTACGCTATCCGGTAAAATATCAAATTTAAAATTTGAAAAAACTTGGCACAAAAAAATAAACATAGCGCGCGCCATATTAAACGACGGGACAGGACAGATATCTCTTGTTTGGTTTCATCAACCCTTTATAGCAAATATATTAAAAGAAGGCTCTACGGTAACAATCTCAGGAAAAGCTCAATCAAATAAAAACGGTTATTACCTTGCCAACCCCACCTATTCTCTTACACCTACGTCGAAGCGAAGCTTCGACGTAAACAATATTGCAATCAGCAACCATTCATCTGTATATCCCGAAACAAAAGGACTTTCATCAAGGTGGTTCCAATTCAATATTCAAAAAATTCTTAAAAAAATAATTATCAAAAACCCTGAAGAATTGGAAGATTTTATCCCCAAAAATATTTTAAAACAATACAAACTCCCCTCTCTCAAAAACGCTCTACTTTATATTCATACCCCAAAAGAAACCAAAAACGCCGAGGCAGCAAGAAAAAGATTTTCTTTTGAAGAAATATTTTTACTTCAGCTTTCTCGCTTGCAAAAAAAGATTAAACATCAAAAGAAACAAACCTTTGACATAAAAATAAATAAAAAAAAAATAAACCATTTTATTAAAAACTTTTCATTTAAGTTAACAACTGCTCAAAACAAAGCTGTTAAATCTATCTTGGAAGATCTAAGCAAAAACCATCCTATGTCTCGTTTCCTTGAAGGAGATGTAGGCTCGGGCAAAACGGCAATAGCTGCAGTAATTAGCTATGCAGTACTTAAAAACGGCTACCAAACAGCATACATGGCACCAACAGAAGTTTTAGCAAGGCAGCTTTTTGAATCTTTTATAAAATATTTTACAAATACTGGCGCCAAAATAGGATTGCTTACCTCTTCTGAAAGCAGAAAATTTCCCTCCAAGGTAAACCCAGAAACATCAACCAAGGTATCCAAAAACCAACTCTTAAAATGGCTAGGGCAAGGAGAAATAGATATTATCATTGGAACCCACTCGCTAATACAAGAAAAAGTAAAATTTTCAACAACAGAAAAAGTCTATAAAGAAAAAAAACTGGCGCTTGTAATAATAGACGAGCAACACCGGTTTGGCACAAATCAACGCGCAGCTTTAACAAACAAAAAAAATGAGACTAGTGAAGGAAAATTCTCGCATCTATTATCCATGAGTGCCACACCAATACCGCGTACATTAGCACTTACAATTTATGGTGATTTGGATTTAACAATAATAGATCAAATGCCACCAGGAAGAAAAAAGATTATTACAGATATAGTTGCACCAAAAGAAAGACAAACGGCTTACGAAAAAATCAATGAAGAAATAAAAAACGGCAAGCAGGCTTATGTAATCTGCCCTCGCATAGAGGCCGCACCCGCCGAAAGTAAAAACAATCAAGCGGGCAAGAAAGAAGACTCAAAAAAAGCCGGTATGTTTCCAGCACTTGCCGGAATGAAAGCCGTAAAAGAGGAGTACAAAAAATTATCAAAAGAAGTTTTCCCGGAATTTAAACTAGACATGCTTTATGGAAAAATGACCTCAAAAGAAAAAGAAAAAACAATGAAAAATTTTGAAAGTGGAGAAACGGATATTTTAATTGCCACTTCCGTTATTGAGGTAGGAGTTAATGTCCCAAATGCCACCACTATTATCATAGAGGGAGCCGAGAGATTTGGCCTAGCTCAATTACATCAATTAAGGGGCAGAGTTTTAAGAAGCAGCCATCAGCCTTATTGTTTTATTTTTACAGAATCCAAAACCAAAAAAACTTTGGACAGATTAAAAGCCCTTACTACATCCAAAAACGGCTTTGAACTAGCTGAATACGATTTGCAATTTAGAGGACCCGGAGAACTATCCGGTAAAAAACAATGGGGAATTTCTGATGTAGGAATGGAAGCACTAAAAAATATTAAAATGGTAGAAGCCGCTCGAACAGAAGCAGAGAAAATTTTAGAAGAAGATTCAAGGTTTGAAAACTACCCATTACTAAAAAAAAGGATACAGCAAGATGGCTTGAATATACATATGGAGTAAAATAATATCAAATTTCAAATGTCAAAATAAAAATTTGCCATTTGAAATTTGAGCTTTATTATTTTGATTTTGTTTGGTATTTAGGTGTTACCCAAAAACCCATATACCTACCGAGCATCAATCTAGTTTGCGAATCTAATCCGGGAATACTTCCAAAAACTAAAATAGTAAAAGGTATCAAAATCCACTGCAATATCATGAATATTTTTTTATAAAACTTTTGCTCTTTTGGTCTAGATGGCAATAAAGATAAAGAAATAATCGCCGAACCAACAAGACCAAGCATAGCGAGACTCATTAAAACCCTTGTAACCCTAGGTAAGTTATAAGAAAGAAGAGTTGTGTTAAATTCGGGCCCACCCAAAAATAATGGCAGCCAACCCAACATAAAAATAAGCAATGGGTTTGTCGCTAAAGACCAAAAACCCTCAAGCTGAACAAAGGAAAAATGAAACTTTTTTGATAGTGGAATCACTTTATTTTTCCAAAAACCAAAAAGTAAATAGGGGACATTTTCTACTCCCCAGGTCCATCGTCTTTGTTGTTTATATACACTCACTGCTGTCCCAAAAAGAGTTGGAGCGAGAGCAGCATCAAGAGATACAGGATAAGACAAAGGAATAACATCATAATCACCATTAAAATGCAAAAGAGCATTCCAAAAAATACGAGAATCTTCTGACACCATATTTTTTTGCCAATAACCTATTTCATAAAGAGTCTGAAAAGAAACAGAATGCGAAGAAAAAGTCGATAATCTTTCGGGCCTTTCTTGTTGAATCATTTGCCAAAAAGTACCGGAAGTAGCCACTACTCGCGATAGAGCCGGAGCATCCCAGATATTATTATTATATAAAGGAACTGGCTGAAAAGATGACCTATAAGGTTTCTCGGCAGTCAAAAAATGCCAAGTTAAACAATTAAAATACTGAGGATAAGGCCTGGTATCAATGTCAAATGCTGATACCAAAACATCCCTATAATTAATATTATTTTTATCTAAAATTTTCACACGAGCCTTTTCTGCAGCGTAAGCTATATTTGATCCCTTTCCAGCCAACTCACCCGGAACATCTTTAGGGTGAGCAATAGACAAAAAGTGACCGAACTCGCCACCATATTTTTCATAAATCATTTTCGCTCTTTCTTTTGCTTCCTCCCCCGCCCTTTCTTCTCCGCTCAAGACAATAATCATTTTCTCTTTTGGCCAACTTGAATTTAAAAGCGACTCAATATTATCTTCAAGTACATCATATCCCTCTTTATAAAAAGGCAAAATAACCATCTGCCACAAACCTTGCCATTTCAGGTTCTCAAGCCTTTTTTCCCAATCCACCTCCAGGTGATGTTTTAATCTTTTCCAATTAACTCTCAAATGAAAAGAAAGGTAAGCTGTTTTGATTAGCCAATAAACATCAAAAACAATAATAAAAACAGCCGCCCAAACTGGCAAAAGCCAAGACAGCAAAATCACCAAAATAATAGTTCCCCAACTCAAAAACGCAGGCAAAATCTCAAGCATACGATAAACCAGTCTATCTTTACCTTCAAGTTCAGAGGCCCTACCTATTTTTAAATAATTTACACTCATGCCGCCATTATATGTTTTTTAGCCATATTTTACAATAAAACAACATTTAAATAACATAAAATCCCAACTCTAAATACTTAAAGTGTATAAAATCTGCGGTCGCAGATTTTATACACTTTAAGTATGCTATTTCTACTAAATTAAACACAGAATTAATTCAGTAGCAATCCTCAATAAACTACCAAAAATCAAAAATAAACCCCTCCGATTTCCATCGGAGGGGTTTTGGTTTAAAAAATATTATCAATCGCATAAATGCAAATTTCTTTTGCACATTGCTCTGTATAGCCAAACTTATCAGAAAGTTTTTTAAACATCCTGATAATGTCTTGTCTTATTCTTTTGTCATAAGTCTTAAACTTTTCTTCGTCGCCAAAATCTAAAATAGCTCGCCTAAAATTATCGTTCTCACTAAGCGGGGTCAATATGTTGTCTTTTAGGTTGTGGACATAAAGATCATGAAGAAGTCCGTAAAGCTCTGTTTCTGCAATATTTTTACCCTGGACCTGTATTTCTTGAGTAAAGGTATTTGCACCATATGTAGTCATTGCCCACTGCCTAAATTCAGACCGCTCCTTTTGCCCTACTTCTTTTTTAGAAAAAAACATACTTTCAATATGTTTTAAAAAGGATTCTGTTACTTTTATTTCTTCATTTGTATAAGGACAATCATGCTTCGTATCCAAGTTACAATTAACCGCATACATATACTGCTTAATATCACGATCTATACGCTCTTCGTTATAGTCATAAAGAGCTTCTTCCATTTCTTCAATAATAGAAACATCGTAACAAAGCAATAAATCTTCTGTAAACTCTTCAGGAATTTTCTTTTTTCTGTCGCCTATTTTCTTTTCAATAAACTCAAGCAAGTCATTCATGTTTATAATCTTTTCTGGCTTAAAGTAGGCTAACATTTCATCGAGTAATTGAATGGACTCTCTCCCAGAAAATCCACATCGACCTTCTTTTTTGAGCTCATCAACAAGGGCTTTTCTTTTCTCTCTTTTAAACTTTTTCTTATCTTCTTTAGTAAGCCAATCAGGAATATTTCCACCAGCTATTTCCATTCTCAAAATACGACCTGCAATATCACAATAGTCAGAATATGCAAGTAAATCAGTTACCCAATCATCTAAAGCTGGAGATTTTTTTTTCATCCGAGTCGAAATAATAATCCTGGCAAAGCTATCAAGAATCCTAGGCAAAAATCGAAACTTTATCTGATCTCCAAAAATACTTTCATGCATCTGAACTTCAGTTTTAACATCCAGTGGATAAGCCATTTCTATATCAAAGATACGATCTTTAAAAGAATCAAAATTGGGAACTTTTTTCTTTACGCTTTCCTTGTCACCAGGATTAGCAAGTGCAAAAAGAAGAGAATTTACTCTTTCTTCAATTTCACCTTCAACCCTATGAACACCCTCAGTAATTACATTATGAAGTTCAACTAATCGATCCACATTACGAGATTTTACATCAGCAAGAACATAAATTCCATTATTGGTTCTAGCAAGCCTAGAAAACATATATCTTATCAATTGACTATCCCCAAACAACTTATCTATCTCCTTTTGTAATTTGGGGTTAGTTAAGACATCGTTTTTTGGTGGCTTATCACCTGGATTAAATACACTTACCCCTTGCCCTAATCGACGATCAAACTTGTACGGTTTAAACCTTAAGGCATCAAACACCAAGATTATATCCTTTAATTTTTCAAACAAAGCATCGAATAATGACTGACAAATTGTACAAGGATCATCTTCAAAGATCCACTCATATTCTTTTTCTACAAATATTTTACGCTTTAATTCATTGTTCTTCAAAATACCATCCAAAAAATTTCTACGCTCTTCTTTGGGTATAACAGTAATAGGGTGGCAATGACTTGGGCAAGAAACCTTAATAAACCCACTCTTTTTTTTGTCGACAATCTTCTTATCAATTTTCCAAGATATTTCATAACAACGACCCTCGTCACTGTTGGTATAATCTTTAAAACTTTTAAGAAGATTATTTAAGAAAGTACTTTTCCCGCAACCATGAGGTCCATACAAAAAAATTATCTTATTTTGTTGTGCTCCACTCCTTAAGGAATTAACATACTTCAAAAAACTATTTGCAAATAATCTTCCAGGGAAAAAGGGTTGCTTCATACCTTCAATCAAGAGCTTATCGCAATTTATAGATACAAATCCAATAGATTCTGGATCGTTGGGATACTCATCATCTTCTTCTTCCACAAAGTGGTTTACCCCGTCGCAAAAAAGCTGAAAAATATTTCTAAAAACTTTTTCTGGTTCAATGGCGGCAAGATCCCAAAAATCTCCAAAAGACAATGAAGTAAAGTCCTTTTTCTTTTTCTTACCTACATTAACACATAGGTGCTCAACTACCTTACCAACATCAATAATATCAGTAAAATCGGTCATTTGGTTCCCCCCTTTACACCAGTAGAAATAACTTTAGAGCTACTACTAAATGCCCCGTTTTGTCTTTTATATATCGTCCTTTTCTTTTTATAATCTGATTCAAAATCAGGATCCCATATTTTTCTCCAATGATGATCTTTGTTTCCTTCAAATTCAATCATATTTAATGTTATAGGAGCCCCTCCTCCTGGTCCACACCAAAGATATTCAAGGGCTTCTAAAACGTGAGGGATATGCTCAGTAATCAGCTGCTTACCTTCAAAAAAATGATAAAGATGGAGTCCACCGTCGGCACTCGTTCTTGTTTCATCTATTGTTATCTGTGCAGGATGATAAAGAGAGTCAATCATCTTTTTGCGATAATCCTCTTCAATTTTACTTTTTATGTAATAATCCCATTTCCATTTTTTCTGATTTAATACTCTATCAACAACTACAAGATTGTGTTTATCAACAAAATCCTGAAATTCATCTGGAGGTAAAAAATTAAACAACATAAAATCGTCAAAATTTCTCCTCACATCAAACAAAGCTTCTTTTCCTTTACCTGTTTTCTGATTGTAACTTTTTCTTTCCTGTCTATTTTTAATCAGCTGAAACTCTTGAGATAATTTTCCTTTATCAGCAAGCTCCTCAATAAACTGCAATAAACGCAGGCCTATCGCATAAGGATTCTTTCCCACCCTTGGAACACTGGTCACAAAAGAATCAATTCTTGCAAAATCAACTTCGTGTCCACCCACTCGTTTATCTTTTGTAAACAATTCTTGATGCCAATAGCTGGCCCAACCTTCGTTTACAGTCTTGGTGCGAATTTGTGGCTGAAAATAAAGAGAAGTCTCTCGAACAACCTCTCCAACCTGCTTCATCCACTCATTACCATCTTTTTTAATAAACGGAGAATGTTCCATAATAAACTGCATCACATCACGGGTAGTCTTTTCTTTTTTCTTTTTCTTTTGATATTTCAAAAAAACAGCTTCAAATTCAGGATATTTACTCCTAAATTCACTGTCAGCAAAAAAAGCATTCTCGCCTTGTTTTTCACCAAGCTCTACAACACTTTTATTGTATCTTTCAAGCTCGTCATAAAAAACTTTGACACCGCCTTTTTTCTTCTCCAAAAAATCACCAAAATAAAAATCAACTTTTTTAGAAAGACCGGAAGATATGTGTTTCTCTTCAAGTTCCGGATAAAAAGCAACCAAGTTGTCCACGGTGCGAAAAAATTCAATCACATAATCAACCCACCTTTTATCTTTGCCTTTTTCTCTGCGAATATTATCAATTAATCTTTTATCTGACAAAGCTTTTCCGCAAAAGTCTTCATTCCAGGTTCTTTTATAGAAAAAGTTATTCTGAAAAAAATCGACATGCCCTAAGACATGATAAAAAATCATCACATTAAGCCAATCCGGATTATTGTCGTTATAAAACGAAATGGCAGGTCTGGTATTTATCACTGTCTCATAAGCATTACTAGGATAAACTTTGTAAAAGCCTTTTCCCTGATGAACCCCAATATCATTAATCCACAAATCATACAAAGTAGGTATCATGACTTTTGGTGACAGCTCCAGCATATCTTGGTTGGTAACAATATACTCAATTGTTTCCGTATTAATCACAAGACCCGCTGCTTTGGCAATTTTCTTACAATCTTCCATTATTTTTTTTGCATGCTGACTAATTAGTTCCATTGCTTCACCTCCATTTCTTTTTTAAGAAATAAGCGCTCTTATCGACTTGACTAAGGCTTTTTCATTTGTAGCAAATTTTTCATTCATAGTTGTCATTCTTAATAAAGGATTTCCCAAAAGACCTGATGCTTTAATATAATTCTCAAAAGTTGTCGCCTTTTTACCTTTTTTAGCTCCATAGTTTAAAAACCACGAACCATGAATAACAAACATTCCAATACGATTAACATAAGTTAATATTTTTTCTAACTCGGGAATAGCCTTAGATCCATCACTATCAAAATCATCACCATCTGTGCCTTGAAAAACAAAAATATTATAATCCCTCTCAAGCCCCTCTCTCTCAACGATGTCATTTATAAGCTCATAACCAGAAAATATTTTCGTCCCGCCAGCAACTTTTGATCTGAGATAAGTGCCAAAATCACCAACTTCTTTTGCTCTAGTATCATGAAGAATAAACCTGGGGATTACCCTTTTTTCATACTGACCCATAAGCCAGAAATAAATCATTTGATGTTGATTTACTACCGCAACAGTAGGTTCGCCATCCATTGATCCGGAATAATCTTTTAAAAAGAAAACTACTGCTTTTGATTTCCAAACTTTTTCTCTATCTAAGGTCCTAAAAACTCTATCTTTAGGTCCTACCACACAACCATCTGTATCAATATTTTCTTTATCCAGAGTGCCTAAACCAATATTTGTTTCAACTATCTTGCGTAGGGTAGCTTTTTTATCAAGCAACTGGCCTGAACCAATGTTTCTGCTTGTTAAATCATAAGTATACTCATTCACGGGGAATTTTTTACCCTTTTCTTTAAGGTTGGGCAATTTAAACTCTTTTGTTAATTTTTTACCTATTTTATAAGCCTCTTCACTTTCAATTCCATGATCT
>CAZPYD010000011.1:0-22204 GCA_964590835.1 uncultured Candidatus Saccharibacteria bacterium
CCATAAAAGAAACCATAAAATTTGCAAAAAGCTTAGACTTAGATAATGCAACTTTTTTTATTACTTCACCTGTGCCTGGTACGCATCTTTTCAAAGTAGCTTTAGAAAATGGACAGATAAATAAAAACACAAAATGGGAAGAATTTGCTCCACTAACAAACACGAAACCAGTACTTGTTCAAAACAACCTTACAGGAGAAGAATTAATATATTGGCAAAAAAAAGCTTTCAGAGAATTTTATTTAAGACCCAAATATATCTGGCACAAAATAAAACAAATGAAGTCTAAAGAATCAATAAAAAACATGCTTGCTGGGGTTAAAATTTTGTCTAGAATATTAATAAAATCAAAAAAGAATGACAACTAAAAAAATATTAAAAAAACTCTATCCATTAATCGGTCTTTTAATTTTCTTTTGGATAATAAAAGATATAGATTTTGCATTATTCAAAACTGAAATAGGTAAAATAAATATCTGGTATCTACCAATTGCTGCTTTGTTATATCTTCCTGTGATGTTTTTTAGGGCTTATCGATGGAAACTCCTAGTAAAAGCTCAGGGGCTAAAATATTCAATAAAAGAATCTTTCTTTATTACAGGAGCCTCAACATTATTAGCATTAATTACTCCTGGAAGAGTAGGTGATTTTAGCAAAACTGCTTATCTTAAAAAAGAAGGTTATTCAATGGGAAAATCTATTTTAAGTAGTTTTTTAGAAAAGATTTTTGATCTGTCTTTTGTCGCAATCTTTTGCGCTATATCTATTTTATTCCTCCCTCTTTTACCTCAATTTAATATCAATTATTTATTTCTAATAGAATGGATATTAGCACTATTCATATTAACAATTTCTTTGGGAATTTTTTTCTATAAAAAAATAGAATTTATAAGAAATACTACAAACGATATTTGGAATGATTTAAAACTATACAAACCCTCTAAAATATCTTTTATTTTTTTTATCACTACAATAGGCTGGTTTATTTATTTCTTTATGATCTATTTACTTGCAACAAGCATAGGATTAAATGAAACCATAAACTTTTTCTATATTTCATTTCTCGCGGCCTTCTCAATTTTTGCAGCACTCCTCCCAATATCAATAATGGGGTTTGGAACAAGAGAAGCCTTTTTTCTCTTTCTCCTTTCCCCTTTCGCCATTCAAAAAGAAACTATAATTGTTTTTTCTTTATTAATTATGATTAATTATGTCAGCTTAGCACTAATTGGTTTATTCTGTTGGTTTAAAAAACCTCTTATCTAACGATATTTAAAAGAAAAGATTTTAGAAAAGAAACTGGTTCTTTTTTTATTTCACCAACTTCTATGACTTCCACTTCAACAGAGGAAATTATTTCTTCTGTTAGTTTTTTATTATAACCATAAATATATTTCACTCCATATTTTTCAAAAACTTCTGTGAGCTTATCCTCTATTATTAGTTTCTCAATACTACTCCTTTTAAACACCACTATTGATTTATCTGATAAATAATTTAAAAGAACCGCGTTTTGTGTATGAATATCAACAGCTATTACATTACTATCTGCAATTTCAGAAATACTTTTTGAAACATTTTCAATTCTCTCTATCTCTGGTTTGCCATCATAAACTTTTCCAAACACAATATGGTCTGCCAAAACGATACTATATAACAAAGTAAAAATTAAAAAAGAAGATAAGATTATCTTTTTATCAAATTTAGAAATCAAATAAAATATACCAAGAGAAACGAGAAGCGGTATCGCCCATGAAAAATCCATCATATGAGTTCTGGAGACAAGAGTAATATAAGAGAGCAAAAACAAAATCCCCACGAACCAAAAGATAAAAAATTTAAAAAGATTTTCGTCTTTTTTCTTTAAGTAAAAGAAAAACCCAATAATAGCAAAAAATAATACAAAAGGCCCTCCAGCCTCCTCCAAAGAAACAAAATACCCCAAGTGCCCAATAAACAAAATATCACCCAAAATTAATCTTTCCCACATTTTTATTTTCTTTTCTCCTGTATTCGCTAGAACTTTTTTCATTTTTAAAGACTCCACAAAACCAGCCGCTTTAATCTTTTGGTTATAACCACTCAAAAAAGATTCTCTTTCAAAATGATAAGTATATGGATCTGGATATAAATGTCCGTAGACAGAAAAGTCTGAAAAACTTTCTTCACTTCTTTTTTCTCCAAAAAGATCAATATAAGAATTACCGCCCAAAAAATTAGGAATATAAAAAATTCCCAAAATTAAAACAATCGGTATAAATAGATAAACTAATTCTTTTTTCTTTTTATGATAAAGAAAGTAACCAAAAAGGATTGGTATCAACAGAAGAAATACCTCTCTTGCCATCGCCGATAAGACCAAAAACAATCCTGCTAAAATTAAAAATATTTTTAAGTAAGTACTTTGGTACGTACCCAGGTACTTACTTTTCAAAGCAAGAATAAAAAATAAGAAAAATAAAGACAAGAAAAATACTGCAAACTCGTAACTTCCTATTGAGTAAACTTGAAGCCAATTATATGGAAGCAGTGCATAAACTGCCGAAAAAAGCGCTGAAATTTTAAAACTAAACAGTCTATAAACAATAAAAGCAAAAATAACTAGCGCTAAAGAATTTAAAAATATTGAAAACAAAACAAGCTCATTTGGATTCAAAACTCCAAAAACATTAAAAACTTTTGCATAAAGCTGTGCTGTAAATTTGTTACCAACAGAAGATAACTCTCCTTCTTTTTCAACCAAAGAACTCGCCAAAAAAACATTCTGGTTATTCTCAAAACTATACAACCCTGTCTCACTTATACTTCTTGCCAGTGGTATCTGCTCTTTTATTTTATATGGCGCAGAACCCTTAAAAATAATTGGCGAATACCACACCAAAAACCCAAAAGAAAAAATCAGTACAAAAAATAAAGTTTTTAAAATATATTTTTTCATAACCTAAGTTATCTTTTATATTTTTTCAGCATACACACAAACAATATCAAACGGATTAACATAAAAGCTTTTATTTGATAAATTTAAAGGTATTATATTGCTAGCAAAATTAATCAACCCAGAAGCTCTTTTGCTGTACAAAGAAAGCCTCCTAATAAACAAATTTAGCGGAACATGTTTACCTATATATGACATTTTCTTAACTTTAAAACCATTTTTTCTCAATAAAATTTCTAATCCTTTTCTAGAGAAATAAAATAAATGTTCTAGGTCTTTATAACCCATCCACTTGTCTCCCATTACTCTTGCCACAGCACTACCAACATCTGGTGTACTCATCACCAATAAGCCACCCCTTTTAAGTACACTAGAAAATAACCCTATCTGCTCAAAAGGATCAGAAACATGCTCTATGCAATCCCAACAAGTAACAACATCGAAATATCCTTTTGGATAAAAACCTCTCTCAAGAGTTCCAGATTTAACCTTATTACCCAGTTTTTGTGAGGCAATATCAATAGCGTGCTTTGATATATCAACACCACGCACATCCCATCCTCTCTCAGAGGCAGCTTCTAAAAAAAACCCAAAAGCACATCCAACATCAAGCATCTTACCTTTACTTAGATAACTTTTTTCTATACCTTTTAATCTTTTTACCGCTGTCTTTTTTATGTTTTCTTTATCTTTCTGATAATCATCATATCCGCAAGTTTGAGAACTTTCATTTTTAAAATAAGAACTATTATATATTTTTTCAATATCACCAAAAGAAGGTTGAGGAAACACAAACCTAGAAAAACAATCTTCACAATACCAAAAAATTCCAGAAAAGTTTTTATGATTTTTGTTAATTATATTACTTGAATCACAAACAAGACATTCTTTGCAAATATTCATATTTTATATTTTATTACTTACTACGACCGAAAACTCAAAAATATTTTCAAAAAAATATTTCCATATTTCCCAATAAGAGTATTTAAAAGAAACATTATGTTTTCCTTCGGGCACCGAAACTCCCATATATATAGTAGCTATGTCATGTATATCAACTTCTTCATTATCAATATATGCCTTCCAACCAGGAAGATTATTTTGAGAAAACACCAGCAATTTAGAGCCTTTTGCATCTGTCTCCAAAACAAGTAGGTTGTTTTTTCTTTGAATCAGTTTTATCCCCTCTTTGGTTATTATACCATCAGATTCTCTTAATTTTTTATTAAATTCTTCTAATTTGGTGTCTAAATATATTGATTCTTTTTGCCTTTCCGACAACACAACATCCTTACGAAAATCCTCACCAAGATCTTCAGTGGTTATTCCAATCTTAAATTCTTTAAGCCACTCTTCGTTTGTAAAATAATACAAAGAACGAGCATCTTTATTTTTATACACAAAAACAGGAGCTTTTTTTGAAGTAACTTCTGTTTCAAATATCTTAGGAAAAATATCTTCATCTATTGAGCTTGAACTCAATAGATATTTAATGTTTAAAAAATCCATGACTGGTTTGCGAGATTCAAAAATCTTTATTTTTGTTTCAAAGTTTGCATCAATATTTTCTAATTTTTGCATTTGAGGCAAAGAGGCTGCACCTCCGATATAAGTAATAAATCTCGACATAGATTTGTTTGCCATTGGGTCACCCTCAAAATCAACACCTTCAATTCTAAAAAAAACATTTTTGTTAGGAAAAAGTAGTGCTGATTTTAAAATTGATTTTTCTAAAGTATTTTTATTTTGAGCAAGAGCATTTAAAGAAGTATATCTAAAAAATGAAAAAGCTCTTCCTTCCTCCTGGGTCTTGAGAAATTTAACCGTCTCTGGTTCCTTATTCAAAACAGACTCTTTCCCTGAAAAATCAAGAACTAAAGGAAAAAGAACTATCACAAAATTCAAAACAGTTATAAAAACCAGCATACTCAATAGTTCTTTAGGTTTGTTTTTTCTACTAAACGAATACCGCAAAAAAACATAAGATATTACAAGAAACAAGAACGGTAATAAAAACCTAGGGTTTAGTATATCAAAAGTTCGAACAAGATCAGTAAATAATCTTGAAATATAATCATAATAAAATTCTTTAGCTAACTTACTGGTATTAGGATAAATTAAATTATCAAAATATATATTTAAAACCAATAAAACTTTATCTTTAAAAAAATAAAATAAAGTAGTCATAAAAACAGAAACTAAAGACAGTAAAAAAATAGAATATTTAAAAATTTTCATTAAAGCTTTAATTCTAAAGCTTTTCTTAACATCATCAAATTTATCCAACAAAATATCCAACCCAAACCCAACCAACACCGCAAATGAAAAAAAGGATACAAGCATCCATCTGCTAGCAGCTTGTAAAAGATTAATAATTGGTAAATGGTGTATCAACCAAAAAACAGGGGAACTATTAATAGATAAAAATAACCCAAACAAAAACAAATAAGAAAAAAATAAAATAAAGATTTTATTTTTATGTTGTTTTAAAAGACTTTTTTTTCTTTTAAGACTAAAGGCAATTAAAAATAAAAAAATAGGTATTATTCCCAAGTAACCAGAAAGATGCGAGGCTGTCGGAAAAACAGAGAAGGGATAATTCAAATATGGCAACAGAATCCCCACTACATCATAAAAATGAAGTCCTCCCTGAACAGCCTCCCAATGACTAAACTGCTCTATTCTTATTGACAACGGAAGATAAGCAAGGGTGGGAATAAGCTGAATTAAGCCAACCAAAGTACCAAAAGACACCATTAAAAAATAAGCTATTGGTACCCTCATATATCTTCTAAAATGAGCTCTAAACAAATTTAAATATTTATCTTCGCTGTTTTTTTTATCTTCAAAAACTTCATAAAAAACAAGAAACAAAGAAAAAATACCAGCTATAAATAAAAATTCAAACAAAAAATGCCAGAATGACGAAAACCAAACCAAAGCTATTGCTATTGATCCCGCAAAAATACACAAAAAATACTTCCATCTTTTAGCATCTTTTGATTTCAACAGAAGAAAAAACAACAACGGCAACAAAAAGAAACTACTGGTAATACATAAGTCAAAAACATATGCCCACCAGTGACTAAAAGAAAAAACAACTCCTCCCATATAGCAACCCCAGAAACTTATCCTAAGTTTTTTCAAAAACAAAATAGTAAAAAACCCAGATAGAACTATGTACAAAAAACTAAGCCAATTATAAACAAAAGAAACAGAAAAAAACTTCAATCCAAAATACAAAAAAGGGCTAAAAAAACCAGCGTTAACACTTACAAAAGTCGGGAAACCTGAAAACAAATAAGGATTCAATAAGATACTATCGTCAGTCAAAACGGCTTCTTTGTAGAAACTAAATTCTTGCTGAAAACGCTCAGCGTTAGTTAAAATAAAATTTTGTCCACCAATCAAAACAGGAGACAAAATAATAAAAATAGGAATAGCTATTAAAATAAATACCCCCCACCAACTTTCACCAAATTTTTCTATTTTTCTCATTACTTTCATTTTTTATTCTTACAAACTATAAAATTCAAAAAACACCAGTTTGGGTATGCAAAAAGCTTGTTTACAATTTTGTGCCACCAAACGACCTTGCTTGGGAAATAATATGTAAAGAAAGATAAAAAAGGAAAAGTTGGGAAAAGCCCATTAATTTTTTCTATATCAAAATTTTCTTTCTTAATAATTTTTTTATATTCAAAAATAGTTCTATCGCCTTTGTGTCTTTCCATTATTATTGAAGTTCTAATCAACCTACCCAAAAATAAAAAAGAAATACGAGAAGCAAAATGCGCAAGATTAGGCAAAGTTAAAATTAGTAGACCCTTTGGCTTTAAAATTCTTTTTATTTCTTTTAAGGCAATTCGCTGTTCTTCAAAATCCAAATGCTCCAAGACATCCAAGCATAAAATAATATCAAAACTACTATCTTCAAATTCCGTCCCCAAAATATCTTTTTTTAAAACATTCTCTGATTCGTAATTAGCATCTGCACCAACTATATCATACCCTTTATTTTTAAACTTATTTACTAGTACTCCTTCACCACAACCTAAATCTAAAATCTTTTTGTTTTTATTTACACCTGTAAAAAAATTTTTAATTAATTTTATTTTAGCCAAATATACAGGATAAAAAGGCCAATTTTTATCTAAATTTTTATGATAATCTCCTTTTTGCTTATATTCACCGCTTTTCATAATTTATATTTTTAAAATAGCCAATAAACCATTCCAGTATTTTTTTATATCAGAAAAATTTCTAATTTTTGATGCCCTTTGCAATATATATCTCGGCCTTAAACAAAACTTTCTAAAAGCATATTTTCTAATATTTTCAAGTTCTTTAAAATTTTTATATCCGTAAGGAAGAAAAGTGGCAAAATAGCCAGTTGACTTGTTCCAGTTTTCATTAAATCTCCCCCATTTCCCACTCTTTACTTGTTTATAAAGCTCTGTTCCCGGATATGGTGTCATAATATTAAATTTTATATAATCAGGATTTATCCTGCACGCCATCTTTATTGTTGCTTTGACTTTTTGCGGAGTCTCTTTTGGTAACCCTAAGATAAAATTAGCCCTTACTTCAATTCCTGCTTTTTTGGTCATTTTCATGACCCTTATTGAATCTTCAACTTTTATATTTTTATTTATTGCATCTAAACACTCTTGGTCAAAACTCTCTATCCCATAAAAGATTGAATAACACCCGGCTTTTCTCATCAATTTCATTATTTCAAGATTCCCAGTATCAACTCTTCTTTCACAAGACCAGCTAACTTTAATCTTCTCTTTAATTATTTTATTACAAAATTCTTTAACCCATTCATCATTTAACCCCCACAAATCATCCCAAAAATTAATATTTTTTATTTTATACTCTTCAATCAAAAATTTTATTTCCTCTATTACCTTATCAACCGATTTTGCCCTATAACTTCTTCCCCACACATTTCGACTAGAACAAAAAAGACAACCAAAAGGACAACCTCTGCTGACCATCATTGTCGTCATCGGCAGTTCTTTGTAGTGATGTGGGGATGGACGATATTTTTCTATTGGAACTAGATGGCGTGCTGGCATTGGCAAAGAATTAATATCTTGAACAAAAGCCCTTTTCTCATTAACCACAATATCACCATTATTATTTTTAAATACCAAACCTTTCACATTACTAAACTGTCCTTTATTCTTTAAAACTTCAAGAAGATTTATTATGGTCTCTTCTCCTTCACCCATTACAATAAAATCTGCTTTTGTTTTTTTTAAAATATTTTCAGGCTCTATAACAGAATGCGGACCACCCAAACAAACAGAAGAACTACTAACTTCCTTTATGTGTTTTATATATTCAACTACACGATGATAGTTTGATGTATTACAATAAATACCAATAAAATCCGGTTTATAATTTTTAACAAACTCCATTAAATTAGTTAAGGTGCTATTCAATAAATCCGAATCATAAATCTTCACCTCATAACCTTCTTTTTCTAAGACAGCACCCAAAGAAAGAAGACCAAGTGGTGGCAAACAAGTACCTATCGCATCTAAGCCTTTACCGTAGCGTTCTTCCATTGGAAAAGGTGGGTAAATAAGGACTATCTTTTTAATCATTGTGTTTTAAGTGAAGCTTAATATCAAAAAAATCTTTATTGTTTGATGTGTAATAAACTCTCGAAATCATTTCAGCCATAAGACCAAAGAAAATAAACTGAATACCAATAATAAAACAAATTGCAGAAACCATTAAGCCAGCTATGTTTTGTGTCGCAGATTGTTCAAAAAAATATTTTAATATATATACATATCCAATCCCGATTATACCTAAAGCTGACAATAACACCCCTAAAGAACCAAAAATAACAAAAGGTGTTTTAGAATATTTTGTTAAAAATTTTATTAAAATCAAATCGAGAAAAACCTTTGGAATTTTTTTTAATCCATAATTAGAAGAGCCATTTTCTCTTAATCTAATCTCTATTGGTACTTCTTTTATCTTCATCCCTTTATAATAAATTAAAGCACCAATAAACCTGTGTAAATTTCCTGATAAGTCCAAGTTTTTTAAAATTTTACCACGATACGCTTTCATGGTCGCACCAAAATAATTCATTTTTACTCCAGTAATTTTTGAAATTATCTTATGAGCTATTTTAGACAATAAAAACTTAAGCTTTGAACTGTCCTTATCTTTTATTTTCCAACTACTTACTACATCATACCCCTCTTCCATTGCAGAAATAAATTTTGGTATATACTTAGGATCATGCTGACCATCTCCATCCATAGCTAAAATAATATTTCCTGAAGATATTTTAAAACCACTCCTAAGAGCTATTGTTTGTCCATTATTGCCTAATAAAGAAATTACTTGAATATTTATGTCTTTTTTAAAAATCTCTTTCAAAATTCCAAGAGAAGAGTCGGTACTACAATCGTCAACAAAAATAATTTCATACTCCTTTCCTGTTGCATCTAAAACATTCTTTAGCTCCATATAAAGTTTTATTATTTCATCTTCTTCGTTGTATATAGGAATTACTATTGAAATATCTTTACCCATAATTTTTAAAATTAATTAAGTTAATTTTTTCTTTTCTTATAAATTCCCTTAAACTTTTTTCTTTTAAAATATTTGTCTCTTGTTCTCTTATTTTTAGCTCTGAAGTGCTTATTGTTTTAGATAAAAAATTATCTCTATAAATAGGGTGAACTATAAACTCTGTTAATCTCTCTGGTAAATTTTTTATCAAATTTTTTGTTTGTTTTGTTTTCCCTGGACGTTCGGAGAGACCTATTGTATTATTTATTGTTATTAAATTTTGATAATATTTTTTATCTATCTTTGATAGTTGATTTAAAACAATTGATTTAAAACTAAAAACAAACGGGTCTTCTTTAATAATTCTAACAAATTTAATATTGTATTCTTTCGCTAATCTACAAACTATTTCAAAAACTGAAGGCCATACATGCAAATGATTTTCACTATCTAAATGTGTTGGATTTATCCCAGATTCTAAAATTTTTTCTATTTGTACGCGCAACTCTTTCTCTATTTCTTTAATTTTGATATTACGGGTAATTAATTTAGGAACAATCTTTCTTAAATCAGCAAAAAATAACCCTTCTTTATTTATTAAACTTCTTACTTCTTGCTTTGGTAACACAGGAGAAAAACGGAAAAAATTTAAATGAACACCTACACCCAAACCAGGCATCTTTTTTGCTCGAAAAACAGCATCCTTGAAAGCTGGGGCATTAGCAGTTAAACTTGTGCTTGTGACTACCCCTTCTTTAAAACAATCTTCAATGGCTCTGTTTACACCCTCAGACCAACCAAAATCGTCGGCATTAACAACAAGAAATTTACTAAACCTTTTTATTTTTGTCATATGGACTTATTATTATAAAATAACGTATTGAGGGTATTTTTTCAACATGAAAAGCAAAATCTTAAATATAATAGATTTTTTAAGTAAAACACTACGTACTGATCTGCGATATATTATTAGTGGTATTTTTTGGTTTGGTTCAGAACATTTTGTTACCACGCTTACTGGTCTTGCTACGGCAGTTGTCTTTGCCAATCTTATCGTGCCCGAAACATACGGAACGTATAAATATGTCTTGTCTCTTCTTCCTTTTCTTGGTATTACTACTCTTTCAAAAATAAACGATTCTCTTACTGTTAGCGTTGCTAAAGGGTTTGAGGGAGACATAATAAATGCATTAAAAACAAAAATTAAATGGGGCTTGCTTGGATCTATGGCAGGTTTTATTCTCAGTTTATATTATTACACCAGAGGAAACCAAGAGTTAGCCATACTTATTTCGATTATGGCAATCTTCATACCTGTATTCAATAACCCTCTTATCTATTCAAATTTCTTAACAGGAAAGAAAAAATTTAAACCTCTTGCAATACTTCATAGTATCTCATCTGTTATATATTCTATACTTATCATTGGAACAATTATTCTCTCTAAAAATGTTATTATCATAATAACCGTATATTTCTTAACCAACACCATCATTAGATTCTCGGCTTTAATTTATACCTTAAAAAAATATCCTCCAAACAAAAATACCGAAGAAAAGACAATCCCCTACGGAAAAAAAATAAGCATTCTTGAGGTTGTTAATGTTATCTCGGCGTCAATAGATAATATATTAGTTTTCCATTATTTAGGTGCTGTAGAACTTGCAGCTTATGTTTTTATTAAAAAAGTTCCAGACAATCTTAAATTTTTTCCACGATTTATAACAACTCTCACTGTACCCAAATTTTCAAAAAGAGATATTGGCAGCCCTACTATTAAAAAAGAAGTGCGGAGGAAAACTATCTTTTATGTTCTGGGGGTTACAGGGATTATCACAGCCTACATAGTAGCTGCTCCATGGATTTTTAAAATTCTTTTTGCTCCATACCAAGAATATGTTTTTCTTTCACAAATATATGCTTTTTCATATATTGTTAATTTTGGTGGATTATTTTTAAGTTTTGTTGAAACAAACAGAAAAACAAAAAGTGTTTTATCTATGCATCTAATTACTTCTGTGATGACGACTTTGATTATTTTTGTTTCTATAAAATACTATGGATTAATTGGCCTAGTTATCGGATATTCCGTAGTCCGCTTCTCTGCTTCTTCTGTCCGCGCGTTATTTTTTCAAAAGGCAACAAAATAAATTTAAACGTTTATGTGTTTTTTATAATGCTCTAATAATTTTTCTGTATACTCATTTAGAGAAAACTGAATTCTTAAGCGTTGGTAACCCGCTTCACCAAATTTGCTAGCCAAATCCTTATTAGACAATATTTCTACAACTTTTTTCGCCAAATCTTTTTTATTAAATGGATTTATCACAAACCCGATTTTGCCATCCAAGATAAATTCCTTGCCTCCACCAAAACAAGTCGTAACCACCGGCTTTTTATGTAATACTGCCTCCAAATTAACCCCTGGGAAAGAATCAAAACAAAGAGAAGGATTAACAACAACACTCACTTTTTTATATATCTCCTCTATTTTTTCTTTATTTATCCAGCCAAAAACCTTTATATCTTTAGAGTCTATATTCTTCTCCAAAACATAGCTTTTTATTTTATCTTTTTCGTCTTCATCTGCCCCTGCAAAAATTATTTTTGCTTGAGGTACTTCTTTTTTCACTAATGGAAAACAATCCAAAAGTGCATAAACTCCCTTTGCTTCGTTTATTCTTCCGTATAAAAAAATCGTTTTTAATTCAAATCCGGAAAATTCTGGTTCTTTTCCGGAAATAGGTAACGCATTATGTAAAACTGTCGTGTTATTTATTCCGTTTTGATTTAAGGCTTTTTCCAGCTCTCTGCTAACAACAAAAATCTTATCTATATATTTTAGATATCTTTTTATCAAAATATTTCTAAAAGGATTATATCTTTTTTTTGCTGCTTTTAAATTGTCTAGCCAATTTACTTTGTAATTTATTTCTTCACAATCTCTTTCTTTAGGAAAAAATTTTCCATAATTAAACATCATAAAATCTCTTGCGTGAATAAAAATAGCTTTTGAATATTTTTTAGCAATTTTTAAGCAAGAGTAAGATAAATGAGTATGTACTATATCTGCATGAACAACCTCTGGCCTTATTCTTTTTATTATTTTTTTTACCTTACTAACAACAAAAGGGTTATAAATACTTAAATAATCCCTTAAATAAACTGGATATCTTGAATATACATTAAAAATTTTTATACCATCCCTTTCCTCTTCAATCTCTTGTTCTTTTTTCTGACAAGAAGTAATAAAAAAAACCTCATGACCAAGCTTCGTCAATCTTGTGGCCACTTCAAAGTTTCTTTTTCCTGGCCCACCAATATTCCTTGGCGGTATAAAATCAGCTAAAAATAATATTTTCATACTTATTTATTATATTATCCCAAGAATGCTCCCTTGCCCAGTTTAAGGAGTTTTGAGACATTTTTTGATACATCTCCTCGTTTTTAAATAAAATTATTATTTTCTCTGCTATATCTTTTATATCCCTCTCCTTTGCTAAAAACCCATTATAACCGTCCTTGATGGCATCTTCTACTCCACTACCAGACATTCCTACCACAGGAATACTATGGGCATTCGCCTCTAAATATATAAGACCAAATCCTTCAAAATTATATTCCCTACTAACTGGAGTTAGAGCAAAAACTTTTGCTTTTTTATAAAGATTGTTTATATATTCATCACTAATATTTTCAAAAAATTTTATTTTATCAGAAATTTTTAATTCATCAGCAAGATCAAATACTTCATTATAATAACTTTTATCAACTCCAGCACCTCCACCAACAAAACACTCTAAGCTTGGAACCTCTTTTACAACTATTGCCAACGCCCTAATCAAATACTTAAAACCTTTTCTTTCTTTGAACGCCCCCAAACTCATTAAAACATTTTCCTTTTTTATTTGCTCAACATCCCATTCTTTTTTAAAATTCTCTAAATTTACTCCGTTTGGAATAACTACCAAGTTTTGCAGATTAACATGTTCTAAGATTTTATTTTTTGTAAAATTGCTAACACAAATAATTTTTTTAGCCCGTCTGTAGGCAAACTTCTGCAAAAAGGCAAAGAACTTATACCTAAAAAACGCGACAGTATAAGTACCGTGCATCAAAAGAAAATATCTTTTTTGTAAAAACTTTGCTAAGAAAAAAGTAAAAAAAGAATAAATCTCTACTATACATTGAATGCTGTCACACTCTTTTATTTCTTTTCTATATTTGAATAACTTAAGAAGCGGAATCCCAAAAAAGAAAAAATTCTTCTTGAAACTCATTGGTGAATACAACACTGGAATTTGTTTTATGTCTTTTAATTCTTTATTTTCTTTTTGGCAAACGACCAACACTTCTATCCCCTTCTTTTTAAAAGATTCTATTAATTCAAGAGAGACACGGCCATATCCGCTTTTTGATCTAATTTCACTAGTGACAAGCAATAATTTATGCATTTTTTTTAATAAACTTAATTGGTCGATATGCTGTTTTAGCTAAAAGATAAAGTATTGGAGTTTTTATAATAAATTTTCTAATATTCAAAAATTTTTCTTTTATTGCTTTTTTCTTATCATAAGACCAATAAACCTTAAACTTAAAATTTTTCACAGCTCTTTCAATTTCCTTTGCTGAGATAGTAGGCAATCTTAAAACAGATTTTTCCATATAAGAATCCTCGTATTCTTTACCGACATAACCCTTTTCAAAACATAAATCCCCTAAAAAAGTCATAGGATAAGGGTAAAAAGCTGTCACCTGCATAAAACTCGGTTTAACTCTCTTGTTTAAATTAATTGTTTCTTGAATAGTCTTTTTGGTTTCCCCGGGAACACCAATAATATTAAAGGAAAAAGTATCTATCCCAAACTCTTTTGCCAAATCAAAAGTCTTAATAATATCTTCATTTGAAAAGTTTCTTTTCATAATAGATTTTCTTAAATTCAAATCCCCCGACTCAATGCCAATTTTTATCATTCTACACCCCGCTTTTTTCAATATTCGCATATCTTCTTTTTCTATTGTACCTGGTCTAATATTGCACTCAAAAGTTACTCCCCAATTTTTAGATGCCAATTTTTCACAAAATTCTCTCATCCATACTTTATTTAAAGAAAAAGTGTCATCATCAAGTTTAAAATATTTAAAACCGAACTCATTTCTAACTTCTTCCATTTCATCTAATGCTTGTTCTACACTACACCATCTCAAATATTGTCCTTTGCTTTGGTAGCTCTTCTTAAAGGCGTGGTTACAGCAATAAGTACATTCAAAAGGACAGCCCCGTGAAAAAATAAAACGAGGTGTTTTAGGAATATCTTCTGAAAAATATGAAAAAATCTTACGATCCGGAATGGGTAATTTATTAAGATCTTTAACCAAACCTCCTCTTTTATTTTTTATAATCTCACCGTCTTTTTCCCTAAACCAAAAATTTTCTAAATTAAAATAATCTTGCTTAGCCTCCATTCTATTTACCAATTCCAAGAAAGAAAATTCACCCTCCCCAATACAAACACCATCAATAGGAGCGCAATCTAAAATAGACTCAGGCTTTAAAACCGTATGCACGCCTCCTACAAAAATTGGAATATTAAATTCTTTTTTTATGTAATCAGAGATTTTACAAGCATAAAAAAACTGATGTGAGTTTGCGCCAATACCAATAATACCCGGCTGAAAACTTTTTATTTTTTGAAATAATATATCATTATCTTGAGGATATTTATCATATTCTACTAAAGAAACTTTATGTCCTCCTTTTTTTAAAACAGAAGAAATAAAAGCCAGCCCAACATTCCACTGACATCCAGAATTTATTTTTGGTAAAATTAAAAGAATTTTCATAATCCTACTCTTTTCTAGTTGCTTGAATAGTAATTTGTGTATAGTAATCTTTATTTCCTCTCCTTGTTGCGTCTTTTAAAAATGGATTCTTTTTAAACCATAGTGTTAAAATATTAATTAAATATTTAAAAATTGGTCTTCTGAAAATTGGCCATCTACCAAAAGTATACAGTGAATACCAAAAAATATGATGACTTTCTTTTATTTCTATGTTTTCAAAATCTTTTACAAGCATACTTTTTAGTTCATCTGGATAAAACTCTTTTGTGTGTTTGGGAGCAGGAATTTCTCCCAAACGATATGGTGTAGATAAAATCAATTTTCCTCCTGTCTTCAAAAGCCTAGCTATTTCATCTACATGCCCTTGATAATCTTCTAAGTGCTCTATAACATCAGCAGAAACAACAAAATCTGCAACATTATCCTCGAGCGGAACATTGTTTGCATCAGCTTCTACTGTTTTTATTTTTTTCTCTTCTCCTAAAAACTTTTGGCCAATGGCTAAAAAATCAGAAGAGTTGTCTACCGCTATCACATTAGCCCTTTTTTTTAAAATTAGAGATGTTAATGCACAATCTCCTGCACCAAGATCTACAATAACTTTATCGCTTAAATCATTGCCTAAAAAATCAAGAATATTCTGGTATCTCGCTTTAAGATAAGCATTAAACTTAAATATAGATTTACTAAATGCTTCTTGCCAGTGTTTATTCATGTTAAAACTTTCTTTTTTCATCTCTTTATTAAATTTAAAATTCTTTCTGATCTTTTATCCCATGTATATTCTCTCACATCAATCAAGGCTTGTTCGGCAATTTTTTGAGATAAATTTTTATTTTCTAAGACACTTTTAATACCCTTCATCAACGTCCTTGCGCTGTCTGGTTCAACCAAAATAGCATTCTCTTTATCTCGTAAAACTTCTTTTATCGTTAGTGTAGCAGATGCCACAATTGGACGCCTTGAGCTCATATATTCAAATAATTTAAGCGGGGAAGTAAAATCTCTAGTTCGTTCATCAAGATTAGAGTTTGGTAAAATCAAAACATCAGCGCTAGCTAAATAGGACGGCTGTTCTTTGTGTCGAACACTCCCTGTGAGAATAATATTTTTTAGACCTCTTTTTTTAACAAGTTCTTTCGCTTCCTCCAAATTATCCCCTGCTATACTCCCTGCCAAAACAAAATAAACATCCGGCATTTGTTCTGCTGTATCTATCAACAAAAAAGCTCCTTTTTGCTTAAAAATTGTACCGAAGTATAGTGCAACCTGTTTGTTCTGTGGTATTTTTAATTTTTCTCTAGCTTCTTTTTTATCAATAATTTTAGAATATTCATTAAGATCTACTGCGTCATGCGCTACAGCAATTTTTTTCCTCGGCGTATTAAATTTTTCAACAAGTATTTTCCTTAAGTTTTCAGTAATAACCACAACTCCTCCTAGCCTTTTTATCCTATTTTTTAACAAAAATCTAGAACGAAATGCCATGTGCGATTCCCAAAACACCATCTTTCTTGTAAAAAATGTCAAAAACAAAAGAATCTCATCTCTTGTGTAAACAATTATATTTCTTTTCTTCATAAGCAAAAACAAACAAACAGAAAAGAAAAAAGAAAAAGACCTTAAATAAAAACCACTCTTCCGCCAACTAGGTAAAAATTTCAAAGCAGGAATGTTCTTCAAGGTAAACTTTTCTTTTATGCTATAAAAATCAAAAATTTCATCGTCTGATATTTCTCTGTCTCTATTAGAAGTCCATAGCTCAATATCTGCGCCATTTTTTTTCAATGCTTCACAGGTCTTCATAATCTGAATACAATGACCCCTCTCATTAGGAAGCCTGATATTCGCCAAGTAAACTATTTTTGGATTAAACATAAAAATTCTTCATCTAAATATTCATCAAGAACACCGTATGGCACAAATTCGTCAAAATTACTCCATTTTTCAAAACCCTCCACAAGGGTGATAAACTTTATCCAAACAAGAATAAGACTAATTGGCATAGAAAACAATTCAAAATAACGTAAAAGGAAAGAATCCTTTTCAGAAA
Source organism: uncultured Candidatus Saccharibacteria bacterium (assembly GCA_964590835.1). GTDB lineage: Bacteria > Patescibacteriota > Minisyncoccia > JAHISW01 > Tagabacteraceae > CAZPYD01. The sequence continues at coordinate 17,379 of CAZPYD010000011.1, forward strand.
GACCGTTTTTTTGTCGATTCAAAAAGAACATAAGATCGTAAGCTGGTAAAAAAACTCGTCCATAATTACCCCAATCAATTACCTTTAATTGTCCTTTTTTATAAAAAATATTGGCAAAATGAAAATCTCCATGCTGTTTTATAAAATCTAACTTTATATCCTTATGGGTCCAATTTTTATCAACAAAATTTTTTATAGCCAACAAAAATTTATCCTCGTTATTAAGACATTTAATTTTGTCTTTATATCCTGTTAAAAAATCTACCCAAAAACTTTTAGAAATATTTTCACTTCCTACAATATTTGATTTGTGAAATTTACAAAGCCATTCAAAAATATCCTCAAGTTTTCCTTTTTTTATATCTTTTGAAAACTGATCTCCAACAAACACTTCTTCCACGGCAAAAATCCTTGAATCTATTTCTAAAAGTTCTTTTGGTTCTGGTAGGGTTTCTTTCATTTTTTCATCAAGCAAACCGCGCGCGCTTTTAAGATTATCAAACTCTTTTTTAATAAGATCGTTATCATTCAACGACGATCCTGTCTTTAAACACAAAACAGGAATAGAATTAGCTCCCTCAAAAACAAAAAATAGTAATTTCTTTTCATCACCTCCTCGAAGTTTAACAAGACTTATATTCTTGAAACCATACCTGCTCTCTAATTTATTTCTTATTTTATCTATCATATTTAATCTTTTCTTTTTTGACAGGTTATAGCAAAACTAAAAAAAGTTAAACGCCAAAGTCTAGCTACGAAAGGAAAAAGAATAATCTTTTTTAAAAGTTTTTTGCGAAAACTCTGATCTCCCCATACCTGACGCATTAAAAATTTTAACCCAGACAAGTTGTTATAAGGAATAATATATTTGGGGAAATTATATCCCGGAGCTACAAGGTAAAAATTAATATCCTCAAAATTTTCCTTTTTTAAAATTTTATCATAGCCATATTTGGAATAAGTATAAGTGCGATACGGATTTCCAGTTCTCAATTTTGTATAAAAATTAGCAAAGAAACGGGGCATTAAGCTAGTTCTTTTAAGTCCACTATGATCCCTACCACTACCCAAAAAATAAATCGCTGCAATTCTATTTTCAATTCCAATATAAAGATGGCCTCCTGGCTTCAAAACTCTCTTTGCTTCTTTTAAAAAATGTTTTTGAGCATCGTATGGTGACTTAAACTTATCTGTTACACCTAGCCACTCAAAAAGACCATTAGCAATAATCAGATCAAATGATTCATTTTCAAAAGGAAGATCGAGTGCATCAGCAGACATTATTTTTACATTTTTATATCCCTCTTTTTCTTTCCTAATCTCTAGAAACTTCTTCCTCAATAAAGATCTCTCTACAGAATATACCTCTCCCACTTCCTGAGCTAAAACAAAAGTATTCGCCCCTAGACCTGAACCGATATCTAAAGCTTTTGAGTCTTTGTTAAGTGGTAAACAAAACCTCCAATCTGCTCGCACATTACTAAAAATAAAATCGTAAAATCCCCTATCATCCTGATACGCCTTTTTTTTAAATGCCAAAAACCCTTCTTTTTCTATCAGATCCAAATAGGTTTTCATTTTTTCTTCTGCAACCTCTCCCCAATAAAAATCTTCGCCAAAAACAGTATAATCTTTTTTAATTCTAAAAATGGACATAATTATTTTATAAACCTGTATATTTCAACGTTTGGGCCTATGTATCTTGTTTCTAAAATATTTTTAAGAAATAAATGTGGCTCCAAATTTAATAAACTTTCTACATAAGTTTTTTCTCCTTTTGGATAAAAAGATATAACCTTTTCTCTTTTTCCAAAAACATCTAAAATCTCATTCTTCTTAATCTCTCCTTCTCTTCCGTTTCTATCATAAAAGAATATCAAAGCATAATCAGCTATTTTTTCTTCTTCAGGTAAAAAATTAACATCTGTTAAATTAGTATCTATGAGCAAGTAGTTTGGTTGTGGATATTGCGATTCCTCCATGTTCAAAAGATAACCTTTCCTTGAATCAATCCAATTATACTCATTATATTTCTGAAGAAGCTCTATGCTCTCTTTGTTATTATTCAAATAAATATCACTAACTACTCTACTACCAGAAGGAATATTATCATAAACCCACTCAATACCAGAACTAACAGTATAAGGCTTGAGTAACTTATAGGAATAAATTCCACTAGCCAAAAGAGAATATCCAGACACCAAAACAATCAGAAAAACTAATACGAATTTATTATTAAATAACTTTTTATAAACCCAAAAAACAAAGTACGACGCCAAGATAATCATAAATGGGATTACTGGCAAAGTATATCTACAAAGAAAGCTATAAAAAATAACCGAGAAAAAAAGAAGTAAAAAAATAGGGAAACCCACCAATAAAACACCTCTCAGATCTTTTTTGTGCTTTCTCAAAAGAACACCTGCACCCAGAATAGAAAAAAGAAAGACAATTGGGGAATTATAAAAAATAGTTCTTAGCATAAAACTCCAATTAAACAAAAAGGAATATTTTACAACCTTTTCCGTCGACATCCATGTTGCCTTCTCTAAAAGTTTGTCCTCCACCCCTAAAATATTGAAAATAGGAGCAATAGCATCATAAAAATGCTTATGAAAAGTATAAAAATTTAAAACTGTAAATAAAACCAAAATAACCAATAACCAAACGTTTGCTTCTATAAAATTTTTATTAAAAAACTTCTTTCCCTTTGTGTGTAAATAGTGGACAAGCAAAAAGAATGGATAAAATATTATTCCTATCTGTCCCATTGCGTAACCCAAACCAAGCCCCAATACAGAAAGCAAATACCACTTTCTTTTCCCTGATAAATATAAGGAATAAAAACTATATGCACTAAAAACTATAAAAAATACCACAGGTACCCAAACATGACTAATCTGTGATTCGTGTACATGTAAGAAATTAATAACCAAGAGAAAAGCCGATAAAAGTGCTACTTTTTTATTAAAAAGTTTTTTGGCGAAAAGATAAATTAAATAAACAGTACCTGCACCAAAAAAGGCAGAAAGAATCCGACCTGGCGCCAAAAACCACTCTCTATATAAAATTACAAATTCCTTAAAATCAGCCAAACTTACAAAAACATTAAAAATCAAACCAAGCACCCCAATTAATCCATATATTGGAAGCAGTAAATAACTATAAAGGGGTGGTAAATAATGATTAAATTCAAAAGGAAGAATTAAGCTCTTTGCATTAAGTATCTTAAAAGTAGTGATTGTGTGTGGTAATTCATCTCCAAAAACATCAGCATAAGGCAAAGCAAAAAACACAGATGATAACCTTAACAGCAAAGCAAATAAAATAATGTAAAAAATTGGATTTTTAAATATTTTTCTCATATTTTTATATTAACACATATAACTCTTATACCACATTTGGAAGCTCATTATAGACCAAATCAATGTTAAATTATATTCTTTTTTAAAAATGTGGTTGGTTAACACTTTCTCTAATTCTTTAAAATCAAAAAATTCTTCAGTTTCTGGGCAATAATTTTTTGATAAAACTTCATAAGAAAAATCTTTTAAATCAGTTCTTAACCATTTTGCCATTGGGGAAAACCAACCGCGTTTTGGAGCTTTTGCTACATAATCCGGCAAATAATCTTTCATTGTTTCTTTAAAAACCTTTTTACTATCAAAAAAACTCATTTTATAACGACTAGGAATTTTAAGAGCAAACTCTACCAAATCTTTATCCAACAAAGGAACTCTTTCTTCTAAGCCCCACGCCATTGTTGTTTTATCAGACCTCATTAAAGACTCTTCTGCTAACCAATTCTCCAAATCCATAATCATCATCAATTCGTTTGAATTTTGACTAGAAGCTTCTGGATAAGATTGTTTTAATTTATCTATATACCATTTACTGCCAAAAAACTCTGGCTTTATTACTCTCTGCAAAAGATTATCTTTCTGAGACATAAAAAGCATATATCTATCAATACCTTTAGGGGTGTTTAGTTTCTCACTAGTATTTTTTCCTTTCTTGATTTTGGCAATGATTTTATCCAAAAAAACTTTTCTAATTTGTTTTGGCATTTTTTGATACCAGTCCAAAAATAAATTAAATTTATATCTTGGATAGCCAGCAAAAATCTCATCCCCTCCATCACCACCCAGAACTACATCCACCTCTTTTTTAGCAAATTCAGCCAAAAGATAAGTAACGGGTTGAGTATGGTTAGACATCGGCTCATCCATATGCCAAGCAACTTTTTCCAAGACACCCAAAACATCTTTAGCGCTAATCATTAATTCATGGTGGTCTGTATCTAAATCTTTACTCACCCTTCGTGCCATTTCAAAATCAAAATTAAACTTACTCCCTTCATCTTTAACGTCAAAACCTACTGAAAAAGTTTTTAGCTTTTCATTACTATATTTTTTCGCCAAAGAAGCTATTAAAGTAGAATCCACACCTCCACTTAAAAATACCCCTAATGGTCTATCAGAAATCATTTGTTTCTTAACAGCATTTTCTGTTAAAGATTTTAACTTTTTCTTAATTTCTTTTTTGTTATAAATCTTCTTTGAAAAACCTGGTTTCCAATATCTTTCGATATTTATTTTTTTATTTTTATATATTAAATAGTGTGCTGGTGGTAATTTAAAAATATTTTTAAAAATTGTTTGTGGCGCTAAAGGATAAAGAAGATGAAAATAAGAAGAAAGCGCTTTGGGGTCTATTTCTCTGACCACATCATGCTCTAAAATTGATTTGATTTCAGACGAAAAAATAAACTTTTCTTCATAATAAAAATAATATAATGGCTTTATACCCAAATGATCACGCGCAAA
>CAZPYD010000012.1:0-22048 GCA_964590835.1 uncultured Candidatus Saccharibacteria bacterium
GAGTGTTGTTTTGAGACGACTTGATGAGCTGGCAGACCATACTAAGAGCGACATAGATGACGAAATAATTAAAATAATCAAAGGTGTTCGCCCGCGATTTTATTCTTTCCTGGCGTTTTACTTGGCTGTTCAGTATTTAGCAATAAACGAATTTTTATCCAAAGTTATAAATGTAATTTTAATTATTTGGTTTACTTACCAGGTTTTGGACGCTTTGCAAATCCTAATAGATTACATTGCGCGCAAAAAATCAGTAGAAGAAGACAATCAATTTAAAACAGCTATTAGTGTTGCTAGCTTGTTTATAAAAATCGGCTTGTGGACAATCGCTTTAATGCTAATACTCTCAAATCTTGGCATAAATATTACTTCTTTAATAGCAGGTTTGGGTATTGGTGGTATCGCCATAGCCATGGCAATAAAAAATATTTTAAGCGATCTTTTTGCTTCGTTTGCTATCTTTTTTGATAAGCCATTTTTGGTTGGTGATTATATCGCTATGGGCGAGACCAAAGGAACTGTTGAAAAGATTGGGATTAAAACCACGCGCATCAGAGCGCCACAAGGTGAACAAATAGTAGTATCAAACAACGATCTCACTGCCGGCAAAATTCAAAATTTCAAAAAGCTGGAAGAAAGGCGAGTAGTATTTAATATTGGAGTTGTTTACGAGACCTCAACAGAAAAACTCAAAAAAGTCCCGGAAATGATTGAACAAATAATAAAACCTATTGCAGCTGCAGCTTTTGTTAGAACTTATTTTACTACTTTTGGTGATTCGGCTCTTATTTTTGAAGTAGTATACAATGTAGAGACACCAGAATATGAAGATTATTTAAAAATCAATCAAGAAATAAACTTTAAAATAAAAGAAGTTTTTGAAAAAGAGGGGATTGAGATGGCTTATCCCACACAAATGATCCATATTAAAAAATAAAAATTATTATTAATTAATAATCTTAAAACAATGTTACAAAACAAAATTAATGGAATTTTAGGAGTTTGGGTTTTTCTTTTGGCGTTTCTGGGTTTCTCTGAGACGATGCATCGATTCTTGTTGGTTTTAACCGGTGTTGCAATAGCTGTTATTGGGCTTGGTGGAAAATATATTTTTAAATCAACAAAAGAGATTATAAAAGAAACCCAAAAAGCTGAGAAGGAACTAGAGCAAGAAAAACAACCTTTTCAAAATAATCAACAAAACTAATAACAAATTATGTCAAAACGTTTCTTAATTCCCATAGGTATTTTATGCTCCGGCGCTCTAATATACGGCGGTTTCTTTTTTACGCGCTTAAACTCTGTTTATTCCCCAGAGTCCTTAGAATATTTACCTGAAAATGAAACAAATACAGCATCTGTTGGCGAGATCGCAGAGCTTCCACCACCACCAAAACACATAGAAACACCGGAGGCGGTAAAGGCTATATATATGACTAGCTGGGTGGCTGGGACTGGATATTGGCGCGAAGACTTAGTCGAACTAATAGAAAAAACAGAGTTAAACTCTATTGTAATAGATGTAAAGGATTATACTGGTAGGATTTCTTTTGAGGTGACAGACCCTGTTTTAAAAGAAATTGGCGCACAAGAAATTCGCATACCTGATATACGAGAATTTATAGAATATTTACATAGTAAAAATATTTATGTTATCGCCAGGATTAGTGTTTTCCAAGACCCTTATATGGTTAAACAAAGGCCAGACCTGGCTGTTAAGCGTGGTGATGGAAAGGTATGGAAAGATTATAAAGGTATTACTTGGCTGGACCCCACATCAACTGAAGCTTGGGAGTATATTGTACGAATTGCCAAGGAGACAGAAAGTGTTGGTTTTGATGAATTAAATTTTGATTATATTCGCTTCCCGTCGGATGGAAATATGAAGGACATTGTTTTTGATTACTGGGATCAAGATATACCTAAGGCAGAAGCGTTGCGAGAGTTTTTTGTTTATCTTTCTACAGAACTGAAAGATATTGGTGTGCCTATTTCTGCTGATTTATTTGGTATGGTGACCACAAATAGCGACGATTTAAATATTGGCCAAATTTTGGAATATGCTGCGCCATATTTTGATTATATAGCACCAATGGTATACCCGTCTCATTATCCAAGGACTTTTCTGGGCTATCACAACCCATCGCTTTATCCTTACGAAGTTATAAAATACACCATGGAAAAAGGAGTGCAAAAGATGGTTAACGCCAGCACCACACCTCTCAAGCTACGACCCTGGTTGCAAGATTTTGACCTAGGCGCCACTTACACAGCTGAAATGGTCCGCGAACAAATCCAAGCCACATATGACGCTGGATTAACGTCTTGGATGCTCTGGGATCCGTCAAATAGATACACACGCGACGCACTGTTGCCAGCAAAATAACCAACTTTGTTATTTTTCTTAAAAAATTTATCACACATTCTATGCTATAGCATGCTATATGTATATATAATAAATCAGAAATTAAAATGTATAAAATCTGCGGTCGCAGATTTTATACAAAATATTATTTAATAAAACAAATAAAAAGCAGGGGACGTACCCCTGCTTTTGGTTTTGTTTTTATCAAATATTGGTCCGGGAGAAATTGCAGCTACTGTTATTTAGTCAACTTTGCTTTTTGGGATGTATTTGATTTGCCAACATCCCTTTCTCCAAGTCTTTGTTTTTTCAAAACCAAGATGACCTTGCGAAATTGCTTCTTTAACAAAAGTATTTACAGTTTTCTCAATCAACTCACGCTCGGTTTTTATCCCGAGAGATTTCATTATCGAGACTATTTCATCTATCGGCTCAAGAACAGAAAAGATAACTCCTTTAAAAAACTTTTTGGGAACAAAGCTATTATTTTTGACAAAATCACAAAAAAGTTTTTCTGCTTCTTCGTTTTTATTCTCAAAAATTTTTACTCCTTCTCCTTCGAGCAAAAGCACCAAATCTTTATTTAAGAAATTACCTTTTTTTATTTTTCCAGGCACATTTCCTACGTCCTCTACAAGCGCAACATTATTGCCAGGCATCCATACTATAATCAAAATTCTTTCTTCAGTTTTTCTCATTGCTATTTCCTTACCCAACCACAAAGAGGGGCAAACGAAAAATAAATCAAACCCAAAGTGGGGAGTATGAAGCATACAAAAACAAATTCGTCTAAACGCCAACCTTGCAATACAGAAGACTGGTTAATCGGCCTTTCAATGTGAATATTTTCACCAAAAACTAATTCTTTTTTTTTCATTTTAAACTTCCTTAAGAAATTTTAATACAGCACAGTGCCATTATTGGATAAAAAATCAGTCCAAAAGTAAAAATCCAAATAAAAATATATATCCAGACTCCCAAATAAGGACTTTCAAAATCTTCAGCTCTCGGGGCTGTATATATCGACTGTGTACTTCTAATAAATCTCTTCTTATCAAAACTTAACATTTTTCCTCCTCCTCGGGTTATTTCAAAGAATCTTACTCTAATTATTAAATACCATAATAAATCTAATTTGTAAACGCTTTTTAGAAAGTGTGTATTTTTGGTATAATAAAATAAATTACTTATTATCAATTACTAATTACTTATTATCATGCGAATAGCAATAAACGGTTTGGGGAGAATTGGAAGAATTTTTCTTCGCCAAGCCCTAAAAGTGGAAGATTTCGAAATAGTCGCTATAAATGATTTGGCAGACAAAGATACTTTGCTTTATTTATTAAGTCACGATACAGTGTATGGCCGATTTGATTACAACAAAGATGTAGTGGAGGCTATTAGTTTTTCTCAAGAAAAAGACCCAGCCAGTTTGCCATGGGGTGATTTGGGAATAGATGTGGTAGTAGAGGCCACCGGTGTTTTTGCTACTAATGAAAAAGCCAAGGCTCACCTCGATGCCGGTGCAAAAAGAGTAGTTATCACAGCCCCAGCCAAAGATGCTCCAGAGGCAGAACAAACCCCAACTTTTACTCCAAATGTGGGGGTAGATTTGCGGCCCAAGGACAAATTACCTCAAACGCTTCTTGTACAACCAATGCAATAACACCTGTAATGGCAGTAATGATGGACAACCCGGGAGTAAAAAAAGCGATTTTAAACACAATACATGGGTATACATCTACACAGGGTTTAGTAGATAGGCCAAATAAAAAAGATTTAAGAAAAGGGCGAGCAGCAGCCATGAATATAGTGCCATCTAGCACTGGATCTGCTATTGCCACATCAAAAGCTATACCGGAAATAGGGGAGAGATTCGATGGTATTGCCATGCGAGTGCCAGTAATAGCCGGCTCTGTGATAGATTTTACTTTTGTTACAGAAAAAGAAACATCTGTTGAAGAAATAAATACTATTTTAAGAGAGGCTGCAGATAAGCCAGAATGGCAAGGAATATTAAAAGTCAGCGATGAGCCACTAGTTTCTTCCGATATTTTGGGTGACCCCCATGGATCCATCGTAGACCCGGACTTTACACGAGTAATAGACGGCGATTTGGTAAAAATCGTTGCTTGGTATGATAATGAGTGGGGATATGGGGCGATGCTTGTTAAACACATAGAACAGTTAAAAACATATTTATAATTTAAAACTATGAAAATTTTTATTGCTTCCGATCACGCTGGGTATTATTTAAAAGAAGAGCTAAAGCATTATTTGGCCGAAATGGGCTACGAAATAAAAGACTTTGGCAATGATAAACCCGACGAAAAAGATGACTATCCAGATTTTATAAAACCACTAGCCGAAGAACTAACCAGCCTCGCCGAGTCTAGTGAAAACACATTGGGAATAGTTTTGGGTGGCTCTGGGCAAGGGGAGGCCATATGCGCTAATAGATATCCTGGTATACGAGCTGTGGTGTATTATGGCAGCCAGGAAGAAATAATAAAATTATCACGAGAGCACAATAATGCCAATGTTTTATCTTTAGGAGCGAGATTTGTTGAAACAGAAGAGGCCAAAAAAGCAGTGGCCCTTTGGCTTGAAACCATGTTTGACTCAAGCGGCGAAAACGAACGCCACCAACGAAGAATAAATAAGATAGATAAATAAAAAAAAGCGGACATTAATATGTCCGCTTTTTTGCTTTATGAAAAGCTTGATTTTTATGGTCCCCAGCGGGATTTGGTTTTTCTTTTGTTTTGAGATTTTACTTGCGCGCAAGTATCATCCCAATGCTTAAAACCATTAACCCAGCCTGCAAGAGATTGGGAAGATTTGGCAATGTGTTGAATCTCAAAGCTGGTCAAACGACTATCTTTGTTTTTCAGCCGAAAATAATTTTCATGGTCTTTTATATCTAGGATTGCCGGCTTAACTGCTAGTATTTTTTTCATTTTTTCTCCCCTCCCTTTTTCAGGATTCTTTATTTTAATTCTTTTTATATTGTATCATAAAATAAACATTTGTCAAGACTATGGTGTAAATTTGATAGTGATCTTTTATCAATTCAACTGTTTAAGAATTTTAAGAATAAATTAAACTACTACCCAAGTCCAACATAAATTGATAATATAAAAGTAATGAAATATATTCCTACAATTGGATTAGAAATACATGCAGAACTGAAGACGCAGACAAAAATGTTCTGCAATTCCAAAAATAATCCAAACGAAAAACTACCAAACGTAAATGTTTGTCCTGTTTGCATGGGTCACCCAGGGACTTTGCCTGTAATAAATAAAGAAGCTGTAAAACATGTCCTACGAGCAGGCTTGGCTATAAACGGAAAACTAGCCGACTATACCCAGTGGGATCGCAAAAACTATTTTTACCCCGACCTACCAAAAGGGTATCAGATAAGCCAAGACAAATATCCACTTGTTGAAGGCGGGCAAATTGGGGATGTGCAAATCACCAGAATCCACTTGGAAGAAGACGCTGGTAAGCTTGTCCACAAAAACGATTGCTCGCTCGCAGACTATAACAGAGCAGGAGCTCCACTTATGGAGCTAGTTACCGAACCATGTATAAGTTCTGCTCAGCAGGCTAAAAAATTTGCTGAAGAGCTAAGATTGTTACTTCGATACCTTGGTGCATCAGACGCAGACATGGAAAAAGGTCTTATGCGTATAGAGGCAAATATCTCCATTGCGCTGGAAGGAGCCACTGAGCTTGGTACAAAAGTAGAAATAAAAAACCTCAATTCTTTTAGAGCTGTAGAGGGGGGTATTGAATATGAAATAAAAAGACAAGCCAAAAAGCTGGAAAATGGCGAAAAAATAATTCAAGAAACACGTGGGTGGGACGAAAACAAACAAAAAACATTTTCTCAAAGAATAAAAGAAGAATCACACGACTATAGATATTTCCCGGAACCAGATCTGCCAGCGCTAAAAATAAGTGAAATAGAAGAATTTAAAAATCTGGAATCTACCATTCCAGAACTACCATGGAATAAACGAGAACGCTTAATAAAAGAATATAGCATAAAAGAAGAGATTGTTAACAATTTTGTAAACGATCGTGATATGGCAAACTTTTTCGAAAAGACTGTTTCAGAAATAAAAGCCGACATAAAGAATGGCAACGCAGTAGAACTAACAGTAAATTATATTACCTCAGATTTAATCGGTATGATGCGAGACAAAATGCTGACATTTGAAAATTTGCAAATCACCCCGGAAGACTTTGCCGACCTTATTGCGCTAATAATAGAAGGGAAAATATCCTCGCGTGTAGCCAAAGACGTTCTAAAAGAAATGATAGAAACAGGAGCTGAGCCGAACGCGGTTATTCAAGAAAAAGGACTGGAGCAAACCAACGACGAAGAAGCTATTAAGGTAGCTGCCAAACTGGTTATCGAAGCAAATCCAAAAGCAGCAGAAGACTACGGCAAAGGCAAAGAAAGTTCTGTCCAATTTTTAGTCGGCATGCTAATGAAAGAAACAAAAGGTAAGGCCAACCCTCAAAAAGCCAAAGAAATTTTGGTAAAGTTGCTTGGCTAAAACAAAAAACAAAAGTACACTATATTTTTTTATAAAATCAAGACTGCGGTCTTGATTTTTTTTGATATAATACGAGTAAGAGAAGGCGGAATGAACTTTGAAAAAGGAAGGTGATCCATGGTACAACCGTTTGACAAGAATGAGCTCGAAAAGTTAATTAAAGGATGTCAGAAAAAATCCGAGGTAATTGAAAAGATAAAAGAAGCAGTTAAAAATCCAAAAAATTATTTTTATAATCGTTCTTGGGAAAGTGTAAGAAACGGCCTGAGAACCAGAGGAATGTTAGAGGGTTTAAAACAAGATAATCAGGGTATATCTTTTAGTTGGTCTCAGGAGAAAAAAGACCAATTTAAAGAAGACTATGCAAACGCTAAAACAGTCTCTGTTGTTGTTAAAAAATATGATCTAGAAAGTGAAAATCAAGCTAGAAACATAGCAAAAACTCTTAAAACAAAAAGAAAATTTATGGGAGAAAGGTCTTCTGTAAAAGGTAAGAATCCCAAAAAACAAAAAGCTTCCACGCAAACTGTAAATAAAAAACTCTTAGAGCTTATTGAAACAGGAATACTCCTGGAAGAAAAAGGTTTTGATAATCTGCATGAAAAAATTACTAAAGAATTTCCACAAAACAGGCCAGATAAAAGGAAGTTTAAAAACAGAATTTATGCATTAATTTTTGCGAGAGCTTCTCAAAAGCAAAAAGCATTTAACAAAGCTCTTCAAGATATTGTTCGGATGAAACTTTCTGACGAAGAAACTATTAAGAGCTTTAATACTATTTATCCGTTTATTCCAATAGAGTTTGCAGAAAAACAGATGAAATGGCACCAGGGCTTAAATAAGGGTCGTGGTAAAAAATTGATGGGGAAAAGTTTACCTGGTATTGGGCGAATAGATTTAAGTGGGGGAATCCCCGACTTTAAAATTCCCAGAACTAGCTTTAATAAACCTTTTGCTATAAAAACAAAAGATCCCGACAATTGGCCAGTAATGGTCTTAAATGGGACAAACTTTGGTTTAAAACATGCTCCCGATATTGTGGGCAATGTTGCCAGAAAAGCTTTAAGTGATGCAGCAGCAAGAAAAGATGAAGCTATTATTCTTACTAATTTTCTTTGTTTTGATCTTAAAAAAGCCGGCGGGCCAGCCAAAACAGCCCGTGCTCAAATCTTGGGCGATAATATAAATCCGGAACTTATTAGAGATGCTGATTACAAAAAAGTTATTCAGCATATTATTTCAGAACATCCTGTAGATGAAATTGCTTACAGGACAACAGAAGAACTTGTAAATGATGTTCTTGGTGGCTGGATAAAAGTTTGCACAAAACCGAATAATCATCCGGAATATACTGGGAAAATATATATTGCTATTGGCCTAAACGAATTGGCTTTGATTTGCGCTATTACTTATTGGGAAATAAGATGGTGGACACTGAAAAAACAAAAAGAGCTGGATAATAGAATAGCAATTCTTAAAAAATCTTTGACTCAGGCACGAAAAGAACTTGGACAGGCTATGGAAGCAGCAAGAGGGTTGCTTGATAAAAAAGCAGATGAATATACCAAGGTAAGAGGAATAAACGAAGAATTGAGATCTCTAGAATACCAGCGTGCCATAACAACAGTATCTAATGTGGCAACCCAGGAATCTCAAAGATTTTTTGGTTATGCATATGGTAAAGTTGTTGAAAAAATAGAGTCAGCTATCCCTAATTCGAAAGTAATTGGTGAAGGTACAAGCTATTTTGATATTGGTAAAAAAATAATAAAGATATATGTTCCTTCTCATATTCGCGTTAGTGATGGTTTGCTTAGTGATTATGCTTTGGGTTATGGTCCGAGTGTATTAAGAGAGAAAAACCCAAAAGCTATTGTTGTTTGTCATCCGTGGGCTCTTCAGTTTAGAGCAACGGGCAGAGAAACAGACCATGACGGCCAGCGTGATTCTATGAAAGTTTACGTAGCACCAATTGCAATTGATGATAAATATTTACGTTCAGAATTAACCACTTTAAGAAAAAAAGATCACCCAATAATGAAAGCTGTTTATAACCATACTTTTAAATCTGGTGTTCTAAGGTTACGCTGTAGCAATGGAATAATTGATGCCGAAGAAATACCAGTTGAAGCACTGGAATCTTTTAAAAACTATCCCAGATCCAGAGTAACTAGTAAAACTACAGGAACAGCGGTTTATAATCGTGGCCCCAAATATTTTTGGACAATGCTTATCTCAGATCAACATTGGGGTGGCCGATCCAAAGAATTTTTCTGGGTAAAGGTAAATGGTGTTCAGGTAAGGCTTAGTTTGGCTGAGGCGGTATTTCATATGATGAGAGAGCAGAGTTTGTTTGAAGGCAATAATATGAGGGTTCATTTTGTTGCTTCTCCCGACGACCCGACTCAGTCTCAGAATGTAAAATACCGGACAGAGCCTCATCCTCAAGAAATTCCTTATCATTTGATAGAAAAAATTACCGGGAAAGCCATGGTTGACGCTGAAAAAATCGGTACCAAAAAAGCTTTTCAGGAAGCTGCTGAAAAAATTAGAAGACTTTGTTTGATTCAGTTTGAAAGAAGAGCGTCGGATTATATATTTGAACAACTTATGCAAATGATGGACCGGCACATTGAGCCTAATATAGATTTTTATAGCGCTGTATTACGAAGAGCCCAAAGCGCCAAAATTAAAATAACAGGCGTAGGGGATATAGCAGTTGCTGAATTTGGCGGCTATGATAGTCGAAACATTGGACTGTTAAATATTGGTACCGGAAATCATTTTTCAAGAACAACTCAAGAAGAAATGATAGAAGGCCCTCTTTATGCTCAAAGACTAAGAGACCTTCTTCTAGGTACAGAAGAGTGGAAAGATCAAAAAGAGTACATTAATAAACATGTACTTGCCCCCGTTTATGGTAAAACTTGTATTGGCTGGGGGATTGTTTCTGTGGACGGTAAGCATCAGTATGGATTAGAAGTTCGCTCTGCGCCTACCAATATGGCAGGATGGGGCGACACCTTAAAAGGTCACGTTAAAAAAGATATCCAAAGAGGTAATTATAGTAGAATTTGGAATGGAAAACTTCCTGTAATTAAATTTTTTGGAGACAAGCATTTTTTTGGTGGAGTAAGCACAAGTTATGCTATTTATCATATGTCTCCGGCTTCTGTTCATACAGATGCCTATGGAGAAAGAGGTTTTCCGCCAAATAATACAGGTGTCTCCTTTATGGGAGTTCCCATAGACGGCCCTGATAGTGGACCAATTATTTGGAAATGCCTTCCATATGATGTAATAAAAGATTTTGTTGAAATAAACCCACGACCGTTTGACTGGCAAGAATATTTGCCTAATCCAGCGTAGGGGGTAAATTATGAAAATAAAAACAAAATAAAAACCCGGGAGCGAAAGCTCTCGGGTTTCTTTTTTTTATTTAGAGGCTGTATCCATCACAGCACCAATCTTGGATTCAATTTTTACCCCAATTTTTTGGCCAAAAACTTCACCTAAAATCATACCTAGTCCCACCGGAACAAAAATATCAAAAGACATATTATGTATCACGGCGTATTCAAAAGTAAGGAACCAAACTATCCCTTTAAAAAGCCTGGCATACAAATGATAAATCATGTTGTTTCTGTTTCCGGCTCTGCTTGCCACAGTAAAAGAGGTTGTTTCTAAAGCAAACATAAAAGTTCCTAAAAAAAGAACAGGAAGGGCGATAGCGGAAGGCAACAAAAAAGTAAGAGAAACACCCAATACAACCACAAAAGAAAAAAGCCACCAATCGCTAAATAAAGAATTTACGTCTTCTACTCCTTTTACTTTAACGTGGCTATCTGGATTAAAACCAAAGGTTTTTTCAACAAACATTGAAACTTGCGTGCCGGTAATACTTCCAAAAACTGTTGCTATCGTATAGGGGACAAACAAGGAAAGAGGCATTTTGTTAATAACCAAATAACCAAAGGTCAAAAACCAAAAAACAACACTAAAAATCTTGGCGATTATTAAATAATTCTGACTACCTCTATTTTTTGCTCGACTAGACAACCCAAAACCAACACTCTGGATATAAGACAACGACATCAACAATGCGATCGTACCCATGTTTTCTGCAGAAATGAGACAGAACAATCCGGCGACGCCTAGCAAAATAAGAAGCAAATATTTTCTAATAAAGGTTTCTGTTTTTTCTGTAATCCCTAAGCACTCAGTTTTTTCTATAATAGGGTCTTTTGTGACATCAGCTGTTAGACCAAGCCAAGATTCTATTTTCATCGAAACATGCGCGCCATACAGGCTCCCAAGCGTAGTTCCTGCTAAAAAAGGAAAGAGCATGGCCATAGGCATTCCGCGGCTAATCATATGAGACATAGTCAAAAACCAAACACCATTACTCAAAACTGCAGCTATAAGATGGTAGTTGTTGCTATTTCTGTTTCTCGATCTACTAACCAAAGAAAATGCCACATTCTGAAAAAAAGCCAAAAACATCAATTGAGCATAAATAATAGGTTCTACGCTAAAAACAACAGAGGATACCCCCATCAACCCAACCAAAAACAATAAAAACTTTTCTTTTATTTTCAATGCTTCCATTCCGTACTCCTTTTTTAAAAACCCGGAAGCTTGCACTTCCGGGTTTTATTTTTTTTGGGTTTGATTTATTAAACTAAATGCGCCTTTTCGTAAGGCCGAAACTTTTTGTAAAGAACCTCCCAGGTTCTTTCTCTTGTTTCTTCTATACTCAAAATCAATTTGTTACCAATTTTTTCTTTACTTTTTTCGTTTGCTGCTTTTTTTTGTTCATCCCACTCATTAAGCATTTGCATCTCTTCGCTTGTAAAAACACGGACCCTGTCAAAAAATAACCGGTTTACTATTCTAATTACATATACTGATCTAGACTTTTTCATCATCCATACGATTTCTCCGGCAACACCAGCACCAAGTTTGCCATCAAAAAAAGGAAGGGCCACAGCACCACCTCTACATGGTGGCAAAACTTCTTCGTAAAAATACCTCATTCCATTACCACGCTTCTTTTTCCAGGCCTTATAACCTTTTTGATGGCAAGGCTGATTTGGGTTTTCAATAATTAATCGCTCAAAAAACTTCCCAAGACACAACAAAGCTGCTTTTTCGTAATATGTGTCGTAAGTATTAATCGGGTGTGCAAAATAAATCTTTCCTTGTTCCATTCCGTACTCCTTTTTTCAAGTTACTTATTACAAACATAATAACAATTTTAAAAAATGATCACAATTTACAAAGATTGATTTATGTTTTAAAATTCTCAAAAATGAGTATAATAAGAAGATATATAAATATGATTTTTAACTGGCAGAATTTAATAAACAAATTATCGCAAAAACCAAACAAGACCTTTGTTATTTGGGCTATTTTGGTATTGGTGCTCGTTTTTTTATTGCTTTTTTATTATTTTTTTCTTTCAGCACCATCAACTTTTCCAATTAACCAAATAATAACAATAGAAAAAGGAACTTCTTTTAAAAAAGTGGCTGCTGATTTTGAAGAACAGGGAATAATTCGCTCAGCCTTTTGGTTTGATACCTTTGGTTGGATTTTGCGCTCCCGAGAGGACGTAAAAGCAGGGGAATACTTTTTTGAGGAATCAATATCAGCAATGAAATTATTTTTGGAAGTTACCAAAAATGGCGGTAGAAGCAATCTTGTTAGAGTAACAATCCCTGAAGGAGCAAGCATTGATGAAATTGTGATGATCTTTGAAGGTTTTGGTTTTAAGGGTTTTAAAATAGAAAACAAAGAAGAGCTGGAGGGATATCTTTTCCCGGATACTTATTTTGTGCCAACAAACATTTCCGCAGAATCTATGATAGAAATAATGCGTGAAAATTTTGACAAAAAAACAACAACAGAAATGAGAGAGCATGATATAGTAACCATGGCATCGCTTATAGAAAAAGAGGCTTCAAAAGAAAAAGATAGAAAACTAATTTCTGGTATTTTGTGGAAAAGAATAGACGTAGGTATGCCTCTTCAGGTAGATGTGGTTTTCCCTTACATAATAAACAAATACAGTTTGCAATTAACAAACGAAGATCTAAGAGTAGATTCTCCTTATAATACCTACACAAATAAAGGCCTACCACCTGGACCAATTGCAAATCCTGGCCTAAACTCACTTGAGGCTGCGCTAAATCCAACCGAATCAGATTATTGGTTCTATTTGTCAGACAGACAAGGGAACATGCACTACAGCGCTACATACGAGCAACATCTAGAAAAACGCAAGATATATCTAGGGAAGTAAAAAAGTGTTATGTTGACTTATGTTAATCAGCGTGCTATAAATAAAATAGATTAAAAAGTTTTTGTTCTTCAACACGTAGTAATCAAAGGAGGTAACTCATGGCAAATAAACAGTGTGAAAGAAATCACCCCGAAACAGGAAGGCGTTGTGTTGGAATAGTATCCGACGGCGGTAATGTCCATGCAATTGGTCGCTGTAGTTTCCCGGGTTGCAGGAATCCGGAAAAGCAACGAGCAAAGAAAAAAGCCAGCAAGCGCGGAAGAATTGAACCTACTCGCGGTATGGTAGTAGCTGGAACTGGCGGTTCTAGCTCCAGGTCAATCCGGATGGCCAAGAAACACCCGTCCGAAAGATAGACAGCTGATATTATCAATCCTCTAACGCAAGCACAAGCCCCTATCTTTAGGGGCTTGTTTTTTGTTTTTTGTTGTGCGACACTAAAGATAATTAAATATTTATCTACACCCCCTATAGCCAAAAGTGGGTGATTTAGGTTATTTATATGAGATATGGGTTTTAAACTAAAATCACAATTCAATCCGGCGGGTGACCAACCAGAGGCAATCTCTCAGCTTCTTGATGGTGTTAAAAAGGGTCACAGATACCAAACTCTTTTAGGTGTTACCGGTAGCGGTAAAACCTTTAGTGTGGCAAATATTATAGAAAAAATCGGCAAGCCAACACTAGTCATTGCACCCAACAAAACTCTAGCTGCGCAGCTCTACAACGAGTACAAAAACTTTTTCCCAAACAACAAAGTCTGCTATTTCGTTTCGTATTATGACTACTATCAGCCGGAGGCATATTTGCCAGTTACAGATACATATATCCAAAAAGAAGCAATGATAAACGACGATATAGATAAACTCCGCCACGAAGCCACTTCGGCTCTTTTAACAAGAAAAGATGTAATTGTGGTGGCGTCTGTGTCTTGTATCTATAACCTAGGTCTACCAGCAAGTTATTTGAAATCTTGTTTATCTCTACAAACAGGCCAGCCAATCACTCGCGGTGATCTAATAAAACAATTTGTAAAAATTCACTTTGAAAGAAACCCTATTTCACTAAAACGTGGCCACTTCCGAGTCCGTGGCGATAAATTTGAATTCATACCGGCCTCCGATAATATTGCCTATAAAATAATCTTAAAAGATCAAAAGATAGTCGAAATAACTAAATTCGACCCACTCACAAAAAAAGAAATCAAAAGCCTGGACGAAATAAACATTTTCCCACCAAAGCATTTTATTTTATCTACCCCCGAAAGAAAGAGGGCTATAAAAGATATAAAAGATGAGCTACGTGAACGACTTAAGCACTTCAAGAAAAATAGCATGTTTTTAGAAGAAGAGAGGCTGGAAAAACGTACCAAATATGACATAGAAATGATAAACCGCATTGGCTACTGCCACGGGATAGAAAACTACTCACGTCACTTAACAGGCAAGCTGGCTGGTGATCCACCAGAAACCCTACTTTCTTATCTTGGAAAACCAAAAGATTTTTTGACTATTATAGATGAGTCTCACTTGGCCGTTCCTCAAATTAGAGGCATGTTTGCTGGTGACAAAAGCAGAAAAAATATTTTGACAGAACATGGCTGGAGGCTGCCAAGCGCGCTGGACAACCGCCCACTTAACTTTAAAGAGTTTGAAAAAAGAATCGGCCAAACCATATTTACATCAGCCACACCAGCAGAATTTGAATACAAAAACTCAGAGCAAATCACAGAACAGATTATTAGACCAACCGGATTACTAGATCCAAAAATATTCGTGCGCCCAGTTTTTGATGAAGAGAAAAACTACAGCCAGATAGACGACCTACTTAAAGAGATAGAAAAAACTTTGACCAAAGGCGAAAGAGTGCTGGCAGTAACCCTTACCAAAAGAAGTTCCGAAGAACTGACAGATTTCTTGAAAAGAAAAAAGATAAGATGCCGGTACATTCACAGCGACGTAAAAACAATAGAAAGAACCGAAATACTGACAGATTTTAGAGAAGGCAAATTTGATGTGTTGATAGGTGTAAACTTGCTTCGTGAGGGACTGGACTTGCCGGAGGTATCTCTGGTAGCAATCCTGGACGCAGACAAAGAAGGTTTTTTACGAAATCAAACCTCGCTTATCCAAACAATCGGTCGAGCCGCCAGAAACAAAGCAGGTAGAGTAATCCTTTATGCAGACGAAATGACCCGATCAGTAAAATTTGCCGTAGATGAAACAGAAAGACGCAGGAAAATCCAGAAGGAGTACAACAAAAAACACGGCATCAAACCGCAGACAATTAAGAAGAAAGTGGAAAGGTTCTTAAATTTTACCCCGCCCGGCGGGGATGAAAGCAAAGAAAAAAAAGAAAAATCCCCAGCCGACGCCAGGGATCTAAATTGAGGTTATAGGGATTAAATTTTCTTTTCCCCCGCTAGAGAAAAGTCTTACTTGTTAAAATTCCATCCCCTCTCAATTTCGTTACCTTAAATATTACATAAACCAAAAACCATGTCAACAGATAAAAACCAAAAAATTAAAATCCGGGGTGCGCGGGTACACAACCTGAAAAACGTTAGCCTAGAAATACCCAAAAACAAATTGGTGATTTTTACCGGTGTGTCTGGTAGTGGGAAATCCAGTTTGGCTTTTGATACCATTTTCGTAGAAGGTCAGCGTAGATATATAGAATCTCTTTCACCATATGTGCGCCAATTCCTAGGCCAATCCGACAGACCAGACGTAGACGACATCGAGGGTCTTTCTCCCGCAATCGCCATTAATCAAAAGGCGCATGGCCGAAACCCACGATCTATAGTGGCCACCCTAACAGAAGTCTATGATTACTTGCGTGTGCTCTACGCCAGAATCGGCAAAGTTTATTGCCCAAAGTGTGGCGGCGAAATTAAAAAGCTTAGCGCCCAAGAAATAGTGGACTCTATCACAAACAAAGCAAATAAAGAAAAAGCAGGGTTCGTAAGCATTTTTTCTCCAGTGGTGCGTGGCAGAAAAGGCGAATACTACCAGCTTCTCTATGATTTCCTAGAAAAAGGTTATGAAAAAGCTAAAGTAGATGGCAAAATGCATTCACTGCATAACCAAATAAACCTGGCAAAAACCAAAAAGCATGATATAGAAATACTCATAGACAAAGTAGATCCAAAAGATATTTCTCGCCTAACCGAGGCAGTGGAAGATGCTCTTAACTACAGCAAGGGCTTATTAGTGGCCAAGTTCTTAACCGAAGAAAAACTATACTCTTCAAAATGGAGCTGCCCTAAAGACGAATTTGCTTTTCCAGAAATAGAACCGCGATTATTTTCTTTCAACAGTCCGCACGGAGCTTGTGAGGCTTGTTCTGGTTTAGGTAAAAAAGATATCTTTACCGGTAAAAAATGCCCGGAATGTAAAGGTAAAAGACTAAAGGACGAAGCGCTAGCCATAAAACTATCAAATAAAAATATTCACGATGTAATTTCTTTAAACATAAATGACGCTTATGAGTTTTTTGTAAATCTAGAAGACAAACTAAGCAAAAAAGAGCGCGAAGTAGCAAAAGAACCACTACGTGAGGTTATTTCTCGCTTAAGCTTTCTTTTGGAAGTAGGATTAAATTATATGACTTTAAACAGAGAAGCATCTACGCTTAGCGGTGGTGAGGCACAAAGAATCCGTTTAGCTTCTCAAATCGGATCAAAACTGGCCGGCACACTTTATGTATTAGACGAACCCACTATCGGTCTACATGAACGTGACAACGAACGATTAATAAATACACTAAAAGAACTTAAAAAGGCGGGCAACACCGTGTTGGTGGTAGAACACGATGAAAGAACAATTATGGAGTCTGACCATCTTGTAGAATTAGGACCTGGCCCAGGCAGGCATGGCGGAGAGGTAGTAGTAAACGACGAAATTAAAAAAGCCCTAAAAAGCAAAAACTCTTCAACAGTAGATTATCTAACAGGTAAAAAACAAATAGAACTACCCGAGCGCCGCTCTAAAATCCATGAACAAATAAAAATTATCGGTGCCAAAACCAATAATATCAAAAACATAAATGTAAATATTCCACTTAAAAAACTAGTTTGCTTAACAGGTGTTTCTGGTAGTGGTAAATCCAGTTTACTTTATAATGTTCTCCACCAAAACCTGGCAAATGTGAACTACAAGCGCCGCGAGCACGGTTTCCAAAATGTAAATAAAATCCTTGGTCTTGAATACTTGAGCCGAGTAATAGAAATAAACCAATCTCCAATTGGCAGAAGCCCGCGCTCTAATCCAGCTACATATACTGGTATCTGGACACCAATTAGAGACTTTTTTGCCGAATTAGAAGGCGCCAAAGAAAGAGGCTATAGAGCCGGAAGATTTTCTTTTAATAAACCTGGTGGCAGGTGTGAGGCCTGCGATGGTGTTGGTTTTAATTTAGTAGAAATGCACTTCTTGCCAGCCGTGTCTGTAAGATGCGACGTATGTCACGGCAAAAGATTTAACAGGGAAACCATGGAAATAAAACATAGAGGCAAAAATATCTCCGATGTTTTGGATATGAATGTAGAGGAGGCTTATGAATTTTTTAAAGATATTTATACTATCTCCGATAAACTAAAAGTATTAAAAGACGTGGGACTAGGATATATTAAACTTGGCCAACCAGCTACAACGCTTAGTGGTGGCGAAGCACAAAGAATAAAACTAGCGAAAGAACTCAGTAAACCGTTTATGAAAAATGCTATCTATTTGTTGGATGAACCATCTACTGGCTTACATTACAAAGATATTAAAATGCTTTTGGCTGTTCTTCAAAAAATAGTAGAAAAAGGCAATACAGTAATTGTGATCGAGCACAATATGCATATTATTAAAACAGCCGATTATGTTGTAGATATGGGGCCGGATGGTGGCGATAAAGGGGGTCAGGTAGTGGCAAAAGGAACCCCAGAAGAAGTGGCCAAAAATAAAAAATCATACACAGGCAAATATCTTAGAGCTTATTTATAACCTCAAAGACTATTTACATTTTTTAGGGGTTGTGTTATCTTTTCTTTGGAAAGCATTAAATTATGCATTAAAACCCATAGACACAAAGGAGAAAAGATGGGTACAAACAAAAGGAACGAGTTTGTTGTGGCAATCAAAGAAAGAAGCGTTAAAACTGAAAAAATCTCGCCGGGCGCAATCCTAGGAGCGGGATTTCTCAACAAGGAAGCAGCTGAAAAAAAAATGCCTGGAATAATCGATAAGTTTAATTTTCCCTCCAAAGTTGTTGGAATATTTCATAAAGAAAAACTTGTTTCTTAGCGCTTAAGCGCTCAAAGGGCTGTATGGCGGAGCGCCATACAGCCCTTAAATCTTTTTTATAGTGAAAATAAAAGTTACAAAAACTAATAAAAATTTTCTTAAAAAACTTCCCAAAAACTCAGGAGTGTATTTATTCTACCAAAAAAATAAAATTATTTATGTCGGTCGTGCAGCAAATCTAAAAACCCGTGTTTCTAGCTATTTTGTCGCTAAACCAAATAAACATATTAGGCCAATTGAACAATTTATGAGCGAAGTGGGGCAGCTTTCTTTTATAGAAACAAATAACTTGCTCGAGGCGGCTGTTTTAGAAAACAATCTAATCAAAAAATACTGGCCTAAATATAATATAAAAGACAAAGATCATAAAACCTTTGTGTATTTGTTTTTCAATATGAAAACGGATTTTCCAAAACCGGTTATTGTCCGCGAACGCGAACTTAAACAATACAACACACCAAAAACAAATCTTGTCGGCCCATTCCAAAGTTATCACGAATTAAAAAATATCCTGCTTGTGGCACGCAGATTATATCCATATAGTATTTGCAAGCCAAATTCTAGTAAACCATGTTTTCACAATCAAATCAGTCTTTGTCCTGGGGTATGTACTGGCGAAATAGATTCCAAAGAATACAAAAAGATAATCCGCAAACTAATCAAATTTTTAAAATCCAAAAATCCACAAACCCATATTGAACTTTTAGACGACATTGCACTAATGCCTAGTACGCACCTGGGTACGTACCAAGGTACGTACTTGAACAGAATAGAGGGCTACGATATTTCTCACTTCAAAGGCAGCGACACTTATGGCGCCATGGTAGTATTTATAAACGGTAAAAAAAGCACGAAAGACTATCGCTTATTTAAAATTCGCGAAGCCAAGAAAGAAAGCGACACAGATGCACTTAAAGAAATGTTAGAAAGACGCCTAAAACACACCGAATGGCAATACCCCAATATGATAGTGGTAGATGGAGGCAGACAACAAGTAAACGCTATAGTAAAAATTTTAGGCAACAAATTAAAAGACCAGCCTGTTGTGGGTGTTTCCAAATCAGGCAAACATTCACAGTCTTCATCAAAGGATTATAAACTAATTTTTAGGACTGGCACAAAAAAAGCAGCCAGAGAAATTCTAGCTGCGCAAAAAGATTTATTTTTGAAGGTGGATGCGGAGGCTCACAGGTTCGCTATTAGGCAAATTAGAAAAAAAATCCCCGCAGGTAATACCTGCAGGGATTAAGATTAAGAAGAAAGGATTTCATTTCTTTTCTTTTTCCGGAGTCATCTTGGCAGCAACAGCCCCAGTAACCATAATGGGAAGCAAGACCAAGCTACAGCCAAGAAAAACCATCGATGTCCCGGTAATAACCAAAACATTCATAAAAAAAGAAATTGCTCCTAAGCTGACTAGCCAAACAAGACCAACTATTAAAATCCCCTTCATGATATCCTCCTTTTTCAAAGTATTCAAATTTAATTATATTATACATTATATAGCAAAAAAGTCAATATAAACACGGGAACAAAACTCCCACCAATATTTAATTTGGAAAAAACAATTTTCTGTATTAGGATAATATTATCATGAAAAGTCAAGCAAAAAATAAGAAAAAGAAAATCTTTGTAGGTATGAGTGGCGGAGTAGATAGCTCTGTTACAGCCGCTTTGCTTAACAAAAAAAGAAACTACGATGTTTATGGTGTGTTTATCCGTGGCTGGTATCCCAGTGGTATTCCTTGCACTTGGCGCCAGGATAGACGCGACGCCATGCGCGTGGCAGCTCTTTTGGATATTCCATTTTACACATTTGATTTTTCGCGCGAATACAAAAAGCACATTATAGATTATATGATAAAAGAATATGCCGCCGGTCGAACACCAAATCCTGATATCATGTGTAACAAATACATCAAATTTGATTCGTTTTTAAATAAAGCACTGGAAATAGGCGCCGACCACATCGCTACCGGCCACTACATAAAAATTCAAAATTTAAAGCGAAAAGCGAAAAACTACAACTCAAAACTCAAAATAGCCAAGGACATCAACAAAGACCAGAGTTATTTTCTTTGGACGCTAACCCAAAAACAACTAAAATATTGCTTGTTCCCTTTGGGTGATTATTCAAAACCCGAAGTCCGCGAAATGGCCAAAAAATTCAAACTACCGGTTGCCAACAAAAGAGATAGTCAGGGACTTTGTTTTGTTGGTGAGTTTAAGATGGAAGATTTTTTAAAAGAACATATCAAACCAAAACCAGGCAAAATCTTAGACCATGAAGGGAAAATAATTGGCGACCATAATGGAGTGCAATATTATACAGTAGGCCAAAGACACGGGATAGGTCGCACTTGCCTACCAGCAGGCAAGGCAGGTGTAGAGCCTTTATATATAGTAGAAAAAAACCTTAAAAAAAATACCTTAACAGTTGCGCCCAAAAGCAAAGAAAGGAAATATTATAAATCAGAAATTAAAATAAAAGACATAAATTGGCTTTCGGGTGAGCTACCAGATACAGAAAAAACCTATCAAGCCCGAATTCGCTACCGCCAAACTCTCCAAAACTGCAAAATAGAAAAAATAAAAACTGATATAAAGATAATTTTTGAAGAACCTCAAAAGGCAGTAGCTGCTGGACAATCCTTGGTTTTATATGACAATGAAGAAATGCTAGGTGGTGGAATAATAGCCTAAATTTTGTATAATATAATAATAGAAAATAAATAAAACCATGACATCACATGAAATAAGACAAAAATATTTAGATTTTTTTGAGAAAAAGGGACACATCATTATCCCCAGTGCTTCTATTATGCCAGAAAACGATCCTACTACGTTGTTTACAGGCTCTGGAATGCAGCCAATGCTTCCTTATTTACTCGGGGAAAAGCACCCTTCCGGAACAAGAATTGTCGATTCTCAAAAATCTTTTAGAGCTCCTGATATAGAAGACGTAGGTGATAACCGCCACACAACTTTTTTTGAAATGCTTGGAAACTGGTCTCTTGGTGACTATTTCAAAAAAGAACAAATAGAATGGGTGTTTGAGTTTTTAACCAAAGAATTAGAGCTTGATCCAAATAGAATCTATGTGTCTGTTTTTCGCGGTAATAAAAAACTTGGCATACCAAAAGACGAAGAAGCTGTAAAAATATGGCAAGAACAATTCAACAGTGTTGGAATAGACACCAAAGCAGTAGACATGGCTGAAAAAGAAGGAATGCAAGAAGGTAGGATTTTTTATTACGATGAAAAAGAAAACTGGTGGTCTAGGTCTGGCACTCCTAGCCAAATGCCTGTGGGCGAACCTGGTGGCCCTGACTCTGAAATGTTTTGGGACTTTGGTGCTAACCTAAAAATCCATGAAAATTCACCATGGAAAGATCAGCCTTGCCACCCAGCTTGCGACTGCGGCAGATTTTTGGAAATAGGAAACAATGTTTTTATGTCATACATAAAAACCGAATCTGGTTTTGAACCATTAGAAAATAAAAATATTGACTTTGGT
>CAZPYD010000013.1:0-21877 GCA_964590835.1 uncultured Candidatus Saccharibacteria bacterium
GCATGTAAATTCTAAAAAATATTTAATGATTTTCATAAAATTTTTTTAATTTCATCAATAAATTTATTTCTGTTTTCTATTTCAATTTGTATTTCTAAGCAGTTAATTTTTTTTCTATAACTTTTGTCATTACACCACCGAGTGTTTCTATTCCAAGAGAAAGTGGAGTAACATCCAAAAGCAAAACATCTTTTACGTCACCTTGTAAAACACCTGCTTGAATAGCAGCTCCTGAGGAGACAACCTCATCTGGGTTGATTGTTTTATTTGGTTCTTTGTTGAATAGGTCTTTTACGGCGTTTTGAATAGAAGGCATTCTAGTTTGTCCACCAACCAAAATTATTTCATCAATGTCTGAAATTTGGAATCCAGCAGCTTCTACGGCATTTTTGGTTATTTCTGTTGAGCGATTTATGAAGTCTCGTATAAGTTCTTCCAACCTTGATCGAGTAAGTTTTAAGAGCAAATGTTGAGGCCCAGTTTCATTTGAAGTAATAAAAGGTATATTTATTTCTGTTTCTAGTGTGGTTGAAAGTTCGTGCTTGGCTTTTTCGGCCGCTTCTTTTAGTCGTTGCAAAGCCAGTTGATCTTTGGAAATATCTATCCCACTTTCTTTTTTGAATTCGTTTATAATCCAATCAATTATTTTTTGGTCTAGATCATCACCACCTAAGTGTGTATCACCGTCTGTAGATTTAACCTCGATAACATCGTCTCCTACTTCAAGCACAGAAACATCAAATGTTCCCCCACCGAAATCATAAACTACTATTTGTTCATTTTTTCTTTTGTTGAACCCATATGCTAAAGCAGCTGCTGTCGGTTCGTTTAAGATTCTTTTTACTTTGAAGCCAGCTATTTCTCCTGCATCTTTTGTGGCTTTTCTTTGGCTGTCATTAAAATAAGCCGGAACAGTAATTATTGCTTCGTCAATTTTTTCTCCAATTCTAGATTCAGCATCTTTTTTCAGTTTTTGCAAAATCATTGCAGAAATTTCTGCTGGGCGATACCATTTTTCTCCCATTTTTATTTCTATTCCATCATTTTTTGCTTCACGCATTTCATAAGGAAGAAGTTTGTTATCTTCTTGTATTTCACTGTCGCTAAACTTGCGACCAACCAGTCTCTTGGTAGAAAAAATAGTATTTTGAGGGTTTGTGATAGCCTGTCTTTTAGCTAAAAGACCCACTACTCTTTCATTTGCTTTTGAGAGAGCTACGATAGATGGGGTGGTTCTTCCCCCTTCATCGTTCTCTAAGATTTTTGGTTCACCGCCTTCTATAATAGCCATGGCGGAATTTGTTGTTCCTAAGTCTATTCCTAATATTTTTGACATAATTAATACTAATTAATAGTAATAATAAAGATACTAATCTACGAATGTATACTAATGATACGAATAATACTAATAGCCAAAATCCATATTTATTAGTAACATTCGTATCATTAGTAAAATTAGTATATTGGTATCGTTTTATTTATTTTGAAATTTTAACTCTTGTTGCTCTAATTACTTTTCCGTGGAGCGTATATCCTTTTTGTGCTTCTTCTATAATTATCCCGCTTTCTTTCTTGGATTCAATTTCTTCTACTGCTTCATGAAATTGAGGGTCAAATACTTGTCCTAATGCTTTGATTTCTTCTAGTCCGTGTTTTTGTAGGATATTTTTTATTAGTCCTTGTATTGCCGAGAGATTTGCTTCTTTTTCATTTTTTAGTGCCAATTCAAAGCTGTCTAAAACACTCAAAAGATCCGTTATTAAGAATTGATTAGAAAACTTGGCGAATTCTTCTCTTTTTTTATCTTCTTCTTTTCTTGCGTTTATAAAATCAGCCTTAGCTCTTTGCCAACCAATTAAGTATTCCTCTTTTTCTTTTTTACATTTTTTAAGTTTGGCTTGAATTTTTTCTAATTTTTTTATTAGATCCAAGTCTTCTTCTTCTATTGTTATCTCTTTTTTTGTCATAAAAAATGAAATTAAAAAATCGAAACATTTTTATAATGATAAATTTTTTTAAAAAATTTATCAAATGTTATATGTTTTATGCCCGCCTGACAGTAGGCAGGTTTATGAAATATAGTTTTATCGTTTGCTCCACTGTGCAGCCTTTCTTGCTTTTTTAAGACCAAATTTTTTACGTTCTTTCACGCGAGCATCTCTTGTTAGGAAACCTTCATCTTTTAGCTCTTGTCTTAATTCAATATTAAATTTTAGAAGGGCCCTGCTTATTCCTAGTCTTATTGCTTCAGCTTGAGCTCTTACTCCTCCTCCATAAGTTTTTGCGCTTATATAAAATTCTTTTGCTAGTTTTGTTAGTTTAAGTGGCGCATAAACAATTTCTTGAAGTTCATTTAATGGAAAATATTCAGCCAAAGTTTTATCACCAACATCAATATTGCCGACCTTTTTACCGGTAGCCGGTTTTTGGAAAAGTCGAACACGAGCAGTGGCACTTTTGCGCCTACCTATAGCTTCGAAATATTCATTCTTTTTTGAGGTTTTCTTTTTTGAAGTTTTTGTTTTCTTTTCGGCCATACCCAGTAGTATTCAAATTTAATATTAATATTTAATAATTTTTCTTTTTATTTTTTATAATTTGGTGTAACTTAGATTTTCCCCCAATAATACTCTTTTTTACTTGACTTGCCAAGCGTATTAAATTTGTACTACTGGGCATATTTTTATGATTCAAATACTAAGTTTTTTATAATTATCTTTTTCAGTTTATTTTTAGGTAGCATTCTTTCTACTGATTTTGTAAATACTTGTTCTGGTCTTTTCTCAAACTCATCTTTAAATTTTATTGTTTTTAATCCTCCTGGGTAACCAGAATATCTTTTATAAGTCTTATCTTTCATTTTGTTGCCCGTTAATTTTATTTTGCTTAAGTTTGTTATTTTTACTTTTACTTCCGGTGCAACATTTGGTTTAAAATCGGGAGAATTTTTACCACGCAAATTAATGGCTGCTTCGCTTGCAACTCTTCCAAATGATTTGTCTTTTGCATCTATTGTAATTGTTTTCATAAAACTTGAAACCTGAAACTTGAAACATATTTTATAAAATTTTTAAAAAAATTTCAATAATTTATGTTACATGCTTCATGTTATATGTTACATGTTTAAACTAATTCTATTATTGCCATTTTACTACCATCTCCTTTACGTGGAATTGTTTTGATAATGCGCGTATATCCTCCTTCTCTTTTTTTATATTTTGGTCCAATCTCTTCTATCATTTTTTTTGTCATTTCTTTGGTGAGCTTGCTAGCCAAAAGTCTCCTAGTAGTTAGGTTATCAGTTTTTGCTTTTGTTATTAGTCTTTCTATTTTCGGTCTTAATTCTTTGGCTTTTGCTTCCGTTGTTTCTATCTTTTCATGTTCTATAAAGCTATTCATTAAGGATTTTATTAATGCTTTTCTTGGTCCAATTTTCCTCCCCAGTTTTCTGTTTTTTGCTCGATGTTTCATAAACCGATGCTAATATACTAATTTATGCTAATGATACTAATTAAATCAATACTATTATATTTATGCCACTAATAATATTCGTATAATTAGTATGCATTCGTATATTTGTATCGCATTACTTCAATATTAATCCTAAATTACCCAATGCTCTTTTGATTTCATTAACAGCTTTTTCTCCAAGTCCTTCTATTTCCATCAAGTCATCAGTTTTCTTTTTTGTTAAGCCACGAACGGTTCTTATGCCGGCTTTTGTTAAGGCATTTACTGTCCTATTAGAAAGACCCATGTCTTCAATTCTTGTTTTTAAAAACTCTTCCTCTTCTTCTTGTTCAGTTTGTTCTTCTTTGGTTTTAATTTTTTCTTCTTCTGCTTCTAGTTTTGCTTTCTTCTGTTCTTTTTTTAGCATCCTGGCTTCTTCCATTTCTCTTTGGAGTGTTTTTGTTTTTTCAATTATTTTTTTCGTTTCTTTTTCAGAGATATCAGTAATCGCGCTTAATTGTTTTATTAATATTTCTATTGATTTTTCTAGTGTTTCTCTTGGACTGATGCTTCCATCTGTTTCAATGACAAATCTTAATCTGTTGTAATCTGTTCTTTCACCAACACGCATGTTTTCTACTTCATAGTTTACTCTTTTAACGGGAGTAAACATTGCATCCAGCATCAAAGTTCCTGTTTCTACTTTTTCTTTTTTCAAAATTTCTCGTGGAACATAACCCAAACCTTTCTCTACTGTAATTTCTATATCTAATTTCGCATTTTTATCTGTTAGATTGGCTATGATTTGATCTTTATTTAATATTTCCAGTTGGGAAGGTATTTTAAAGTCTTTTGCGGTAACTTTTTTCTGTCCTTTTATAGAAAGAGATGCTTTTTGTGGTTCATCACCTGTTAATTTAAATCGTATCTGTTTTAGGTTCAAGAGTAGTGTGATTATATCTTCTTTAAGACCTGTTAGTGTTGAAAATTCGTGGCTTACATTAGCTATTTTAACAGTTGTTATTGCTGCGCCAGGCAAAGAAGAAAGAATAACTCTTCTTAAAGAATTACCTAATGTATGTCCATAACCAGCATAAATACCGTCTATTTCATAGACGCCTTTTGATCCTTTTTCAGATACTATGCGAGGTTTCATTGGTAATGTTATTTTGTAATCCATATAACTTGATTTAATGATAAAAATTAACGTGAATAATAACCAATAATTGAATTTAAATTAATGTTTGTTTCGATATCGTCTCGGGTTAAGTTTTTAATAACCTCACCCTCTTTTTTTGCCTTGTCTAATTTTAACCACTGAGGAGTGTTGTATTTTTTAAGATTGTCGTCTAGGTTGGTAAATAATTTTTTAGAAGAACTGGTTGGCTTAATAGATATTTTATCTCCCTTTTTTGTTCTAAAAGAAGGGATAGTTACCTTTCTTCCATTTACATAAATATGTCCATGGCCCACAATTTGCCTTGCAATACTTCTAGATTTTGCCAATCCTAATTTAAAAACAACATTATCCAAGCGAGATTCCAACAAACTCATTATAAGCACATCTGTTTCGGCGTCGCTTTTTTTCATGGCCTCTTTTACATAGTTTGAAAATTGTTTTTCTCTTAAACCATAAGTAAACTTAAGTTTTTGCTTTTCTTTTAGTTGAATACCGTACTCTGAAAGCATCTTCATTCTTTTTGCTCTTCTTCCAGGAGCATAAGCTTTTTGAATCATGGGGCATTTGGCAGTAAAACACTTCTCTTCTTTGAGAAAGAGTTTTTGTCCTGAACGTCTACAAGTTTTACATTTTGTTGTTGCCATAATATTTCATGTAACCTGTAACATTTTTGGCTATTATGTGTTACATGTTATATGTTTTGTGATTAATCTATACTCTTCTTGGTTTAGGTGGTTTTGGTCCGTTATGTGGGTTTGGAGTCGTATCTTTTAATGAATTAATCTCAAACCCCTTGTTACCAAAAGTTCTAATAGCTGATTCACGACCACCCCCTACGCCTTTAACTTCCATATTAATATCTTTTACTCCTATTATTTTAGCTTTTTCTGCAATTAAATCTGCTACTTTTGATCCAGCAAAAGGAGTTGCTTTTTTAGCTCCTTTAAATCCGAGATTTCCAGAAGAAGCCCACATTATCACATTTCCTTTTGTATCTGCAAAAGTTACTCGTGTATTATTGTAACTAGCCTTAATATAAACATTACCTGAAGTTAGTTTTTTCTTCGGTACTCTATTTAGGGCTCGCGCTTTCATTTCTGCGCTCATTCCCCCACCTTTTGTTTTTATGATTCTTTTTTTACCCATACTAATTATTCTATGCCAATATACTAATTTTACTAATGATACTAATGGATACTAATAAACACGGATATTCGCTATTTGTACTATTCGTATTATTAGCATGCATTCGTATATTGGTATCGCATTTTGTTTATTTCTTTTCTACTTTACGTCTACCGCTAGTCATTGTTTTTCGTCCTTGATATGGACGACCTGTTCGAGAGTTGGTTTTTGTTCTTTGTCCTTTTGTTGGCAATCTTTTTGTATGCCTTGTGCCTCGATAAGTGTTTATTTCTTTTAATCGCTTAATATTTCCAGTAATCTCCCTTCTTAAGTCTGATTCTGTTTTCTCTTTTTCAATCAAAACTCTTATTTTATCAGATTCGTCTTGTGTTAAGTCTTTTGTTCTTTTTTCGGGAGAAACCTGCGCTATTTTAAGAATTTTTGTAGCAGAAGTATTACCTATCCCATATAAATAGGTTAAGGCAATTGCAATTCTTTTATTTTCTGGTATGTCGATTCCTTTTAATCTCATGTTTCTTCGTTTCTCTCAGTCAAATGCAGAATGCAAAACGCAAAATGCTAAGTGATTGAATATATTTTAACAAATAATAATTTTGAATTTAAAACTGTTGTTTTTCGCTTTTCGTTTTTAGTTTTTCGCTCTTTATCCTTGTCTTTGTTTGTGTTTTGGGTTTTTGGGACAAATAACCCACACTCGACCCTTGCGTCGGACTGTTTTGCAATCTTTACAAATTTTTTTAACTGATGCTCGTACTTTCATAATAATGTTTTAAAGACGTTTGCTTATGCGTCCTTTTTTACCGTCAGGGCTTAATACAAGTTCAACCTTGTCACCTACAACCACTTTTATTCGGTACATTCTCATTTTACCAGAAAGGTGTGTAAGAATTTCTTCATCCGTGTCGTTTAATTTAACCCTAAAACTAGTATTAGGCAAGGCTTCGGTTACCATACCTAGAACGGTTTCCTTTTTTTCTTTTATCATTTAAGTAACTTAATATTATTAAAATAATGCCAATTATTAACTGGCTTATTAGCTAGAGCTTGTTTGAAAACTCGCTTTCGAGCCAAGAGATAAGATTTTTAGGCGAGACACAAGCTGGAAGCCGAATAATATCTAGATATTATGAGGCTGAAGCGAGGGGTCGCAGCCCTGCCTACCGGCAGGCAGGCAATAATCTTATTTCGCAGAGCCGGAATGGAGTTTTAAATAAGCTCTAATTGATAATAGCAA
The DNA here is from genome assembly GCA_964590835.1 of uncultured Candidatus Saccharibacteria bacterium. GTDB lineage: Bacteria > Patescibacteriota > Minisyncoccia > JAHISW01 > Tagabacteraceae > CAZPYD01. The sequence goes on from CAZPYD010000013.1 coordinate 7,011, forward strand.
AAATAAAGACAAAATGTCAACCCAGTAGTACAATTTCAAATTGAATACTACCGGGTCAACCCTGCAATCATGAATTTTACCCCCAACCCCACAAACTCCCTTTTCTCTCTTTGCATCCAAGAATTGAAAATTATAGTCGTTCCGCTTAACGAAAAACCCATATCTCGCATGCCTTTTATTATATAAAAGGGCAGGCATGCTTAAACAGGATGAGTTTTTCTACTACACTCCTTAATTTCCTAATCCTTTCCGCAGAGTTCGAAAATAGAGTTATGAGGGTTTGGGGTGGGTCTAGAGTTAAAAAAAAAAAATCGTCCCTCGATAAATTCAGGGCGATTTGGGTTTGATGGAATTAATCTTCGTCTTCTTTGGGTGATTGTAATTTTTCCAATATCTTTTTTAAATACCATTCAAGTTTTATCAGCCCTTGTTTGTCTAATTCTCTAACATGGGACACCCCCATATGTTTCAAAAAACGCTGTGTTTCCGGGAACTTGGTATTCAAGTCTTGCATGTTGCCCAGAAGATTGTTCAAAGGCTCTTCAAGTACACTGACGGCTTTTGCTATTTCTTGGGCCCATTTTGTATGTGCTTCAAGCATCCGGGTTTTCTTTTCATCTAGTTTTTTGACTAAATCTAAACTAATTTTCTGGGTCATACTATCCCCCTTTTCCTTACTTGGTTGTATCTAAATTTAAATTATAGTTTAAAAATTATTTTGTCAATGAAAAGCAGTTTAGTCGGCTATCTTTTCTATGCGGATTTTTGATGTTTTATCTGGAAAAAATCGCCACCAGGAAGGCTTAAATACAACTGCCGCACTGTCTATTGCTGGGTAAGATTTAAATACTTCTTCTAGGTTTTTAGGAGTGGCTATAAGCGCTTCTTTTAATTTTTCTTCGTCTATTGTCCAAATAAATTCAGCTTCGCCTTTTATTTTAAATACCATTGACTGTTTTTCGGTATCTAGACTAATTAGTTCAAAAGAGAGTTTTTCAAGATTCATGACCTCTACTTGGTCTTTTGATTCTTCGCCTAGATATTTTTTAACCAAGACACGGGATAGATCTTTTTCTGAGATTAAGACTGCAAAAAGATTACCGGTTTCTTTCAATGTGTATAGTGGATTTTTAGGATCAAGTTCTCCCTCGACTTGGTGCTCGGTAAAAGTTATTTGTATAGCGTCCCTATAAATTAAAAATTCTTCAGGTGTTTGGATCAAAGCCTTTTTAAGTAATTCATCTTTTATGGAGTTTTCAAGTTCGGTCTTGAGATCATTTTTATCTTTATCACTTACAACTGGCACTTCACCTTCAAATCCACCAGTCATTGCTGTTGCAGAACGAGCGTAAAATTTTTCATAGCGAGGGCCGCCCGCAAAACCAGGGATAGTAAAATCTGTTAATCCAATGTTGTATTTATCCCCCGGTTTATCTGCATAGATGGTTGTTTCTATGTAGTTTGGTTTTATTTTACCATTTTCTATTTTAGCTCCAGGGACAATTATAGATTTTTTAATTCGATAAATTTTGCCATCTGGTGTTTCGAATCTAGTAGTAGCGATTAGTTTTTGAGGCTGTGAACTAAAAGCGTTGTAGACTCTAATTTGTCCACTGGCTTTGGATGCAATTGTTTTGGTCCCAGTGGCTTCTGTGGATTTTTCTTTTACTATTTGAAGTTCCATTGTTTCGAAAGGTAAATCAGAAGAAGCTAGTTTACCGGCTTTTAAAATGGTATCTACTGTTATGTTTTCTTGGTGTAATTTAACCTGGATTATTGTTTTGGCAAAAAGATCAACTGCTTTTGTAGATAAAACAATAATTAAGAAAAAAACAACAAACATAAAAACCAATTTGCCTTTTCCAAATATAGCAAACCAACCCCTTTCCTTTTTTGATTTACGTGATTGTTTTGGTGGAGGAGTTGATGTTGGTTCTTTGCGTGCAAACATTTTTATAGAAGGTCTCTTTTTTTTGATAATAATATCGTGAATTTTTTGTTTAGACATGCCCAAAATTAATGAATTTAAATGAATATAATTTTTGAGCACCCAGCGCTTTTTGTGGATGCTAATTTAATTATATAATATTATTTTTTAAAAGTCATGTTTTATAATTTACTTTAAAAATTTATCTGCAAAAAGAGCAGATATTAATAAAAAAATATCTTTTGTCCCTGAAAATCCTTTAGGAAAATCAAAATGATGCTTTAATGATTCTGGTAATAAAAATTTAACATTAAATGGTTGATTAAAGGTGGTAAATTTTGCAAAAGACTCTCCAGAGATTTGTGTGGCGATTTCTTTTAGGGATACAGCCCTTTTTCGGCCACAAAGATAGAGGTTTTGGGGTAGTAGTTGATCTTTTGCAATTTGGTTTAGTAGCTCTTTTAAATCGTTTCCCCATTCGTTTGTGGCTGGTTTGAGTATTGCTGATATTTTTTCAGAATAAGTTTTTTCTAACTCTTTTCTTTGGTATTGCAAAAATTTAAACTTAGCTTCGTTAAAATTCAAATTAAAAGCACTGGCTATTCTGCGTATAAAAAAGTTTTCCCCTTTAGAAAAAGAATTGATTTCTTGGATAATATTATTGCGAATAATAAAAACATCTGTTATTTCACCGCTTATATCTATAAACATAGCGCCTTCTTTTGTGTTTACAAGACCTCGTAGGACGTTTAGAAAAACATAAGGAAAAGTATTAAAGCCTATTCTGCTTGGGTGAATATCAGTTAAAATCTCGTCTTTTATTTTTTCTTTTAGAGAAGTTGAGATTAGACTTAAATATGCATATAGTTCTAAGTCATTTACTTTTTTCCCTAGAGGATTTTTGACTGTGTAGCCATTTAATACAGTTTTTATCGGTACACTTTCTATGAATGTGTTTTCTTTTTTTTGGGTTTGGTTACCGCTACTCCATTCTGTTTTAAATGTTCTCATCTCATCTTTTATTAGTTCACTAATTAGTTCTTTTTCTATTTCAAATTTTTTCTCTCTTTTAACTTTAATTATTTTAGTTTGAGAAACATACCATGGGGAAGAAAATACACAAAAAGCAACACTGGGTGTTTCTGGGGAATTCTTTTTTAAATATTTGGTTACAGAATCAAAAGCGACATGTATAGCCTTCCATGTTTCAGCAAAGTTTTTTTTGCTTGGGATGTTTGCAGGCTGACGAATACTGGTCATTATTTGGGGGGCAAACCCTTTTTGCTTTTTAAATAACAACCCTCCTACAGAAGCGCTTGCAATATCAAAAATCGCAACAAGAGATTGTTTTCTTTTTTTTTCACCAAAAAGATTCATATTAATATTTTAATTATAACATGAATTTTTATTGTGTGGAAAACCCAACTGCCAACTAAACTTCTTGTGTTTGAAATTGTACTACCTTATTTTTTTTCCAGGCATTATAAATATTGCCAAAATATAGATAAGCAGCCCTGGGAAAAGCCCGGTAAAAACAAATATCAAAACCCCAATCAGTCTTAAGGCTACAGGATCTACATTAAAATACTCACCTAGTCCCCCCATAATCCCGGCAAAAACTCGGTTTTCCTTGCTTCTGAATAGTTTTTTCATGTTTTTGTTGTTTATTTAATAGTGTTAATAATAAAATTTAAATTATCGTTTCTCAGTTCTCACTGTCGTTCAAACTGAGTACTCAAAAATTATATTCGTTACCACTCAGTAATTTTTGGTATGTCTGTTCGTTGCTCCTACAAAATTACAATAATCACATTCCGAATCAGCTTTTGGTATTTTGTCTTTGTTTAAGCAATCGTTTAGGTCGTAGATAGTCCCCTCTACCCAAGAATCGTCGCCTATGTATGGAATAAGGGCAATATCAAATTCCAGCTTGCCATCAAAGGCCTCGGCATCTGCGTCGCCATTACAATAGACAAAGTACCCCGTATCGGACACTTTGTATTCTTTTTGTCTTAAAAGCCATTGGTATATCTCCATTTGTCTTTTATAGCCAATTTGCCAGCCCTCATTTAGTTCGGTGATTGCCTTCTTTTTTGAGGTGGCTTTGTAATCTACTACTATATAGTTCCCTTTCGAATCTATCCACAAATCGTCTATAGCCCCGGTTAGGATTAAGTTTGTCGATTCGTGTAAGTGTTGTATGCCCTTAAAGTTTTCCCGCCACTCGTTTAGGTCTTCGTGATCTACCGGACGCGCATCTACCCCGTATTTTTCTATGAGCGGGTGCTGTTTGTTTTCTGCTCGGTGAATATCAAATTCTTTTTTAAGCAGCGTGTCTACGGCCGAGTTTAGGTTAAAAGGAAAGCCAGGCGGCCTGCCAGTGCCCAAGCGCCTATCAATGTAAAAACAGCGTGGGCAGCTCAAAAATAAGTCTATTTTAGACCTAGACACCTTAAAAGGCTTCTCGCTTTTAGGATCGTAAATATTTCTTGTTCTTTGTGGGTTATAAAATTTAGACATATTTTAATATTACATCCTAGACCAGCTTTTGCCAGTTTTCTTTATAGTACTCATATTTTTTAGAAAATTCTTCTTTGGGAGTTAGGTCAATATTTAATTCACTTAGTTTTGATTTTAAGTGGCTCAATGCTTTTGCTTTATCGTTTTCACTCGCCATTTTTTCCAATTCCAGGATAAATCCATAACCTCGGGTGTGGTCTAGACATACATTAATATCTTCCCACTCATAGGATAATCTTTTTCTAAACCATTTTATTTCAACTTGGTGTCCTAAGGCATTAAATAATTTTTGGGCCTCTGGGAAATTATCTTTATTAAATTTAATTTCAATTTCTTCACGAGCATCGTCGTGCAGGTCCTCCCACTTTTTAAGCCAAACTTTAGAGTAGTGTTGGTTTTTTTGAATCCTCAAATCTTGGTCACAGTCAAAATAATGAGTTTCTTGCTCATCCGATGATATAAATTTTGCTTTTTTATCAAAATATTTTTTTAACTTGTTGTATTTTTCTTTTGAAATAAAGCTTCTTATTTCTACTTCAATGTTTTTAGGCATGTAAATGCTTTGTTATATAATCAAATTCTTTTTTTACCTCTTTTTCTTTATCAAAAATACATTCGATAATAATTGGCCGGGCTTTGTCGCGTACAAAATCTATAAGTTGAGTTTGTTTGGTCTCTGATAATGGCCCGTGCCAGTTTTCATTTACGCCACTTAAATGAAAATGGCTAATCCTGTCTTCAAATTCATTCCATAAATCATCGGCTAGCTTCAGAGTATTGTCATTTATATAGCAGTGATTGACATCAAGAGTTGCTTTATAATCGTTTTGAGATATTATTTTTTTCATACTTTCTAGGGTTTTGCCAATTTTCTTTCTTGAATCCATGTTTTCTACAGAAAAAGGAAGATTATACTGCTTTAAAATACCCCAGTTATCTATTCTATCGGGATGTACCACTACGGCACCAAAATTTATTTTATGGTGAGCCTTTTCTATTCTATCTAGCCATATTTTTAATTCATTTTTTGTGATATCAAGATTTGACAAATGATAAGAAACAAACTCAAAACCATCAAAATCTTTTTTATTAAGCTGGTCTAGCAGATTAAGGTTTTTTAAATCACAATGCAGCTCTATGGTTTTGCAGTCCATGTTTTTGCAAAGATTTATATTTTCTTTTGTGGGTTTATCTCTATTGTGCCAAAAAAGTCCACTAGAAAATCCAATTATGTGTTTATTGGTCATTTATTTACCCGCTTAATTTTTGATTTTATTAAAACACTGCTTTGCATGTTCCTTCTACACATTCACAGGAGGTGGGCGCTTCGCAATCGCATTCTCCACCTGCCTGCCGGTAGGCATGGCCTGCATCAGCTGGCAAGTTTCCTTTAACATAGCAGCCACAGTTACAATCCCCTGTTTTGCCAAAGTGAACACAATCTTCGTCTACTTCGCACACTTCACCTTCCCCAACTGTCACATCCTGCAAAATTGGAGTTGCTGTTTGTTGTTTATTTTCGCCAGCAGGCTGGTCAATCCCCTCTTCGTTTTGAGAGATATAGCCATAGCTTGCAAAAACAACAAAGATTATAAGTATAACAAAAATTTTATACATAAGTTGATTTAAAATAATTAACAGGCACTTTGATTATATTGCACATCTCTTTCTTTATTTTTTTTCAAATATTTATCTATTAAAACAGCTTGCTCTCGTCGGTAAATAAGTTCGCTGGTTATAAGCCCATTTGTAAGTTGTATAAAAAGCAAAATAAAAGAAATATAAATGTATCCTTGCCCCAAAAGAAGTCCTGTAAAAAAGACCAGCATTTCTCTTCCTCGGCCCGAAATCTGAAGCCAAAATTGATAAAATTTTGAATGATTTAGAACTGGTATTTTACTTTTTCGATATTCTTTTATTATTGTGAGATATCTTCTATATTTAAGTTCGCTACAAAAATAACCAAAAACCAAATTAAGAACTAATAGTACGATTGAAGGTGCTAGTTTTTCCTTACTTAGTAAAAAACCACTAAAAAATAAAACTAAAATAGAAATAAATTTTATTGTTTGTAGCCAATTTTGGTAGATTCTAGATTTTCTCATTTCTTTAAGTTAACATTTGAAAGTCGACTTGACAAGTTTTTGATAAAATGATAAATTTATTTTTAGTTGGGTTTTAACCCATAAAACAAAAGATGCAGTACAATTCACAATTCAACAGGAGGAAAAAATGAAGAACTGGAAAAAGCTTATTGCAGTCATTTCGAACACTGGCCGTGCGACAACTGAAAGAAAACACTATATGTCCATTGTCGGCACCACTGCCCGGAACTGCGGCGGTAAATGCGGCGGCGACGGCTGTTGAACCGGCCTCTGTTTGCGAAGAATAATGCAAATAGAGGGCAAATGGCGGTAATGACCGCCACAAAATATTACCCCACCTGCATTATGCAGGTGGGGTTTTTTATAAAAATAAAGAACATTGAAATAAATCGTAAATCGTAAACAAGGAGGGTGTTAATGAAAAATAAATTACAGATAATGCCGGAAGCGATGACTTTTTTAAGAGCTTTTATTAAAGAAAAAAAAAGAAGAGAGGGTATGCCGATTAGGATATATAAAACAAGTGCTAAGTGTCCTGGTGGTTTTAATTCGGTTATTGATGGCCTTCGTAACCCTGAAGAAGAAGTGATTCAAGTTGAAGATATCAAGTTTTTTGTAAGAAAAGAACTTTTAAAGGGAGAACAATTTCTTATGATTGGTTATCATACCACCTTTGGCTTTTTTGTAGAACAAGTGAAAGGAAAGGCTAACTAGCCATGCAAAAAAAAGTTTTGAATGATGAAAAACTGGCTTCTCGGCTAAATGTTTCAGAAGCTGCTATGGCACATTTTAATGAGGCTATTAGATCTTTGCGTTCTTCTTCTGGTGTTAAAAATCTTTTTGTAAGAATACATGACGAGCCAGATCTTGTTAGTGGAGAAATGACTGCCATTGGTGATTATTCTTGTTTTGTTAAAGACCGCTATGTTTTTGTGGAGATAGATGACGGTTATGGTCTCACCTTTGTTGTAAGTAAAAAATTACTATCAAAGGTGGCGTATGTTTCTGTAACTTTTGATAAGAAAGATGGAGTTACGGTGATTTTTGGTTATAACTTCAAAACAAAAAAAGAACCAAGAAAAGAGTTCAAAATTATGGAAGATAAATTACACATAACTCCAGCAGCGATGAGGTGTTTAGAAGAGATCAAAATGAAGAATTCCCCTAGTTGCTCTTATTGTGCTAGAAATTTTAAAATAAAAATACATAACAAGGTTCTTTGTCAGTGTGGATGTGGATCGATGATTAGTATTGGAGGTTTTTATAATCACTTAAGGAAAGACTATGAGTTTATAAAAAAAGAAAATATTACCTTTGTTGTTGCCAAAAGTATTTTAGCAAAGGTTTCGCGTATTTCTTTTGATTTTATAGAAAAAGATTATGATCTCATTTTAAGTTTTGATGATAAAAAGCATGTAATAAAAAGAAGGCCGCAGCGGTCGCGGTTGCGTAGATAAATAAGTCTACCAGTAGGTAGGCAACTACAAAAGCCTGGATTGAAATGATCCAGGCTTTTTTGTTGTAAATTAGAATAGGTTTTGTGGTGAGGTAGTGGCTGTGTTGTTTAGCCATTCTATTAGGCTGACGCTAAAAGTAGAAAGACTGTCACTTAAAACACCAAGAGTGTTGTTTTCGAAAGTTACACTAGTAAGTGTGGTGGTAGAGTTTTCTGTTTTGATGGCAGATTTGGTACCCCAAGGGCCGTTATGATTATGATTTTCGAAGCGAGCGTTTTCTATAGTGATGTTGTCGCAATTTTGAGCGCGGATACCAAAAGGGTAATTATTGTCGAAAGTAGCTTCGGAGATATTTGCCAAGGCGCCGTTTAGGTTAATGCCAGCAGCGGTGTTTGATAAAATACTGCCTGAGTATCGCATAGTAAAGCCTTTGGCTGTTAGGGATCCGGTATTGGTAATGTTTATGCCTGCAAACTGCCCTGCTGCTGGAGTGGTGGATGTAGCGTCGTTGGTTGTGTCACCGCTAATACTATCATCATAAACAGAGGTAAAAATAATATCGCTTGGCTGGGAACCGTTTATTATTAGATCACCATTTACATTAAATTGCTTGGTTAATCCTTTTATTACCGTACCGGTTTCTATGGTTAAGCTAGATGAGGCAACCACAGTTGGGACTTTGTATTCATTTAGATAATACGGCAATGGGTTTGCGTTAAGACTTGTGTCGTTGTTTGCTGTGGTTAAATTGCCTTGTATTTCGATTGCGTTTGTTCCATTGTTTGAACCATTATTATTTGTAAAAATACCTATTGTGCCAGAAGAAATAATCGCTTGCTTGGTGCTAGAGGCAAATGTATTGGAGGATACTATGGATGGAGAATCGCTCAGGTTGAGTCCGATTTTGTTGTTTGTGAAGGTATTTCCTGAGAGGGTGGATGCGTCGCCTTCTGATGCAAGACCAGTATTTATGTTATTTAGGAAATTATTATTTGAAATAGTTGAAATAGAGTTTTTTAGTATCAATCCGTTGTAGTTTGAATATTCAAAAATAGAATTATTTACTGATATGTTTACACCATTTGAGGATAAGAGGGCTCGTGCATAAGAAGGAGTCGTTGTGTAGTATTTACCACCAAATCTAAAAACAGTGTTATTAAATGTAGAGCCAGTTTGTGCTGTGTTGTCTATTTCTACACCAAACCAATCCTTTGCTGCTGGTGTGGTACTGGTAGCGTCACCGTTTGTGTCGCCTGCATAAGTGTCGTCTTTAAAGCTAGTGAAAACAATTGGTTCAGCTGTTGTGCCTTGCGCTAATATTTTTCCAAATATTTTTAATCCGGCGTTTTCGCGGAATTTGATTACAACTCCTGGTTCTATAGTAAGAGTGGCGCCTGTTTTGATATTAATTACTGTATTGTCCACTATATATGGGCTGTTTGCTTTTGTAAGAGTTGTGTTTATCGCTACATCTCGATTGTTATTTATTAAGTAGTTTCGGCTGTTGCGTGCTTTAGGGGTTCCTTTTATGTTGTTGCCGTTTGCAGTTTTACCATTTGTTATTAGTTCGTTGTTGTATGACCAATTGTTTATGTTTGTGCCAGCTACTGTTGGGCTAATTTTTTCCATTGTCTTGTATTTATAATCAAAGCCCGGGCACCATCGTGTTGCTCCAAAGCCACAAAGAATAGTTTGGTCTATTGTAGTAGAAGCCCTTGAGAGCATCAAGACTTCGCCAAAATTACTTAATCCATTTCCAAAAGAAGCGATTAAGTCGGCGGTGGTACTAGCCACAGTGGTGTCGTCTGTTCCTTCGATTAAGTAATAGCCTTTTGCTAAAATTTTACCTGATAGATTTATGTATGGTTCTTGGTCTGTTTGAGAATAAAGAATAAAACTAGACATGTCTATTTCTTGAGATGTTGGATTATACAGTTCAATCCATTCGTCTGATGATGTTTGAGCGCTTGTGCCCGCCCAAGCTATTTCGTTTATAACAACAGGTGTTGTGTTTATTTCTATTTCTTGAGTGCTAGTGGCGGATGTGTTGCCTAGTTTATCGGTAGCTGAAACCTCGAAAATGTAAGTAGAATTATTTGATGTTGTGATTTGGGTAGATGTTGCAGTCGTGGTAGTTAGGGTTCCGTTTTGGTTTATTGTATAGTGATCTAGATCGCCTGCAGCAGATGACCAAGAAATATTTAGTGTAGTGGTAGCTATAAGACAAGCGCTGGTTGTTAAACTGTTTGCACATTCTGTAATTGTTAGAGATGGTGCTTGTGGTGCAGTAGAATCTATAAAAATATTTATTTCAGTTGAAGTTGATGTGTTGCCTGCGGCATCTGTTGCACTAAATTGGATATTATTTATATTTTGGTTTAGGTTGAGTTGCAAAGACCAATTCCCTGTGGCGTCAGCTGAAGTAGTGGTTGTATTTAGGTTTTGAGAAATTGTACTGCTTGCTTCGGCTGTACCAATGAAAGTGATTATTGAATTTGTAGAAGTACTATTGTTTATTGGTGAAATAATGATTGGTGCGTTTGGTGCGGTAGTGTCTTGTGGAATTTGTGGAGGTTGTGGAGATTGTGATGAACCGCCGCTTTGTGGAATCATGTTTTGAGGAACCGTAAATGTTTTTTGGGTTGGGTTTATTTTTTTAAGTTCTGGTTGAGTGGGGGCCTTGGTTGTTTCTGGTTTAGTGATTATAGTTTTGGATTTTTGTGTTTGTGTTGGTTGTTCTGTTTGTACTGTTTGTGTTGGTTGTGTTGTAGGCACTTCTTCTTTAGAAGGCTTAAATTCGAGCTCTTCTTTAATTAAGTTAGTGCTTTTTGGTTTTTCAGGGATAGCTTGATTAACCAAAGCCAGTCCACCACCCGTCTGTCCATCAGGCAGGTCTGCCCCAACAAAAAGATTACTTACAGAGTTTTTGGCGTTAGAAAATTTTCGAGAAACCCAATCGGTAGTTTTTTTGATAAATTGAATTGTTTTGATATTTTCTACAAATTCTTTGGTTTCTTTTAAATCTTTTTTTAATTCCGATCTTTCTTTTGAATTTTTATAAAGCGCTTGAGAAATATCAAACATAATAATAACAAATAAAACCAATACCATTCCCCAAAAGATTTTGTGTTTTTTAATTGCTTCCATTGTTTAAAAATTATTAATTATTTTTAATTTTAATAAAGCTGAATTAATCCTACTGGTGAGTTGGGTGTAGGATTATCGTTTGTAGGTATTTCGAAAATATCCACATCTTGAGGTAGGTCGTTTATGTCTGTTTGTCCATACCCCTTTTCTTCTAGCTGGTTCAAAGCAGTTTGGATTTCTTTTGCTAGCGCTTCTGCTTTTTCTAACCCCTCGCTTATACTTTTAAGGTCTAAGTTTTCAATATCAGTTTGTGTTATAGATATTTGTTTTTGCTGTGCAGTTGTTTTTCTTTTGTTTTCTTCAAAAGGCTTAAATTCGAGCTTTTCTTTAATTAGGCTAGTATTTTTTAGTTCATCTGGGATAGTTTCGCCTATTAAGATTTGTTTATTGGGATCTTCTGTTGATTTATCGGTAAAAAGATTAGCAGTTAATTTTTTAATGCTAATGCTGGTTATCCAGCCGTAATTGCTGTTTTCATTAGCAATAGCAGAAAAACCAAAAAGACCCACAACAAACAAGACTAATACTATTTTCCAAAAGATTTTATTTTTATATTTTTTGAACATTTCTTTTGTTTAAAATTAGTTATTATATAGAAACTATATTATTTATGGCTTTAAAATACCAAAATAGTCTCGATGTTGTCAAAATAATAAACACGAACTATCAGACATCGCCTCCCTGTCAATTCCATCTATTAAATGTCCAATAAAAACCCCTCTCATTTCCCTACTTTTCAATGTTCGGAGTCCGACTCCCAACATTAGTTAATCTAATGTGATTTCTTTTATTTTTCTTGAATTGTCTTTCCAATCTTTTAACCACTCCTTAGTTTCTTTTTTGTATTTTTCAGATCCGCCCCAAAAATCTAACAAAAATTCTCGTTGTGTTACCGAAGGAAAATTTTTTTTGCCAATATAATCTTGAAAACTACTCCACTTATAATCCTCTAAAAACTTCATTTGCTCTTCAATGTTCGGAGTCTGACTCCGAACATCTTTAATATCCAAGGAGTTTGTGTGTATGTAGTGCGGGATGTGAATAAAATGCGCATTCTCGATTATATCAACTGCTTTAAATTTACCTTGAAATAAAGATCCAACCCTTTCATATTTTTTATTAAAATAATTTGTATAGCCAGTTCCGATTTTTTGCATAAACTTGGAAATACCACCTTCCACTAACTGCTTTAAAAGCAAGTGAAAATGATTAGGCATTAATGTGAAAATAAGTATTTCAACAAGCAACTTTCTTGGTTCTTTTTCCAATGTTGGGAGTCGGACTCCGAACATTGGGTCGTTTGGGTTAAAAGAACGGTGCGTATTTATTGTTAGGGCCTTATCGTTAAATTCAAAAAGACTGTGAATAAAGCGAGCATAATCTTGGGTATCTAAGAACACTTCTCTTTTTTCTACTCCTCTGTTGAAAACATGATAAATTTTATTGTTTATAAATTGTGGATTTTTCATATTTCGATATTTGACATTACTTTTTCCAATGTTGGGAGTCGGACTCCGAACATTGAGGTGGGAAAAAAACCGCCAGGAGGGGCGGTTTTTGGATGGGATTACTACTAAATAGTTTTAGTTTTGGGTTTGGGTGTTAGGCGGTTCGAGTATTTTTGTGAAGGCATTTGGTTTTATCTTTATTTTTTATATGTTGAGTAGCTGCATTCTTCTCTATCGCAACTGCGATAGTATGTGGTGCCTCAGCCGCCAAAGGTTTCGCAAGTTATAATTTTGCCTTCTTTGCATTTGGGGCAAGGCTCTTCCGTTTCAACTACATCTTCTGCATATGCCGTCTTGTGTGGTTTAAAAAATCCCAAGATAATTTTCCTTTCGTAATTTTTGTTAAAGGATTAAGCGGTAGCAGTTTGTTTTTCTTTTTTCAAAACCCATTTTTTGATACATTTTGTTGGCTCCTACCCTATCAGGTTCAGATGTTAGATCAATATGGTTTACTCCTGCTTCCTTGGCTTTGGCAACTAGTTTTGTAATAATTTCTTCGGCGAGTCCTTTTCTTCTGTGTTTTTTGTCTACTACCACATCTTCTATAACAGCTTTTTTTCTCGTATGGATTTCAATAAAATATATGCTTCCCATACCAATAATTTTAATTAAACCATCGGGTTTAGGGGGTTTTACGGCAAAACAGGTTACAATGCCTTTTTTTTGGATTCTTACCAAGTCCTCGAAGGTAATTTTTCTTGGATTTGAAGAAAGTTGTTTTAATAAATTATTTATATCAAACATAATCCATTTGGCATCTTTTTCTTCAAATATTAAAGTACCAATTTTTATTGCTTCTTTTGTTTCCATTTTTATCTCTCTTTCAATTAAAAATCCCGCCGGTACATTATCGGCGGGATTTTCAGGTTTGTATTAAGTCTTACTTACCTTTTCTGCAAAATCGCAATCTTGATCGTCACAACTGTGACAAGGTGTTATGGTACCTCAAACAGGATAATTAAAGGTAACCAGATTCCCCTTTTTACATTTCGGACACTTGTCTCTTGTGTGCACAACATTTTGTGCTTTTTCGGTTTTATAGAACTTTGGCATGTCTTTTTCCTCCTGCTACTCTTGCTGGTTATTAAAATCTAATTAGAATATAAAACATTTTGAGGTTTTAATCAAGTTAAATGGCTCGTACCAGTTATTTATTCTAAAACTGCCTTTATTCTTCGAACACCAGCACTGGAGCTTTTTTCTTTTACTATTTTAAATTTGCCAAGTTCGCTCGTGTTTTCTACATGTGGTCCCGAACATATCTCGTGAGAAAATTCTCCAATTTCGTATACTTTTACTTTGTCTCCGTATTTATCTTTAAAAATACCTGAGGCTCCTGCTTTTTCAGCTTCTTCCACTGCCATTTCTTCGCAATTTATTGGAATTTTTTTATCAATAGCTTCGTTTACTAATTTCTCTATTTCTATTTTTTGTTCATCGGTTAGTTTTTCACCCCAAGAAAAGTCGAAACGAAGCCTTTCGGGAGTAATGTTTGAACCTCTTTGAATTACTTCTGGTCCTAATACTTTTTGCAAGGCAGCTAAAAGCAAGTGTGCGGCTGTGTGTAAACGCATAGTTTCTTTTGAATGATCGGCTAGGCCGGATTTAAATTTGCCAACAGCTGCAGTGCGAGATTTTTCTTGGTGTTCTTTCATTTTTCTTTCAAAATCTTCGAGATCTACCTTGATTCCTTTTTCTTCGGAAAGCTCTTGAGTCATTTCTATTGGAAAACCGTAGGTGGTAAATAATGTAAAAGGATCAGTTCCCTTTTCTAGTTCTTTCAAGCCTTTTTCTAGTGTTTTGCTAAATTTGATTTCTTCTTGGTCTAATTGGTCCAAAATGAACTTTCTATTTCTTTCCAGTTCTGGGTAGGCTTCTTTGTAGTTTTCTATTACTTCTTTGGTGATTTCTTTTAACCAGAGATCTTGAGTAATGCCTAACTGCTTTCCATAGCGAACGGCTCGTCTGATTAAGCGTCTTACGATGTAACCCTGGTCGGTATTTGAAGGAACCACTCCCTTGTCGTCGCCGATAATAAAGACAGCTCCTCGCAAATGATCCATTACTATTCTAAATGATTTTGTGTGTTCTTCATTTTCTCCATATTTTTTGCCGGTCATTTCTTCCAGTTTTTTTCTTGTGCCTTCAAAAAGATCTCCCATAAACACATCTGGATTATCTAAAACAGCTACTGCCATTCTTT
>CAZPYD010000014.1:0-21346 GCA_964590835.1 uncultured Candidatus Saccharibacteria bacterium
TGTTCTTCTTTAGCAGCAAAACCAGCAGCCAAAGCATGTCCACCATAATCATCAAACAAACCCCCTTTAACTCCAGCGAGCTTATCCGCTTCTTCCATCAAATCAACAAGATTTACAGACCCGTCACTCCTAGCAGAACCTTTTATATTCCCACCCTCATCTTTACCCCACAAAAAAATCGGTCTTTTATGTTCTTCAATAATTCTGTTAGCAGCTACACCCAACACTCCTGGAACCCAATTGTTGTTCCCTGCAAAGGAAATATTTTGCTCTTCTTCGGTTTCGTCTATTTCTTTTTTAATTGTTTCAATAATTTCTCCTGCAACTTCTCTTCTTTCTATATTTTTCCTATCAAGCCTATCAGCACTCCACTCTGCCTCTTCTCTACTTTTTGTAATGAGCAAAGCATAACTGGTACTAGCATGGTCCATTCTGCTAGCTACATTGATACGAGGTGCAATAAAAAATGCCACATCATCTTCTACTATGTTTTTTTGATTCATTTTAAGTTTTTTAAAAAGCGCCAAAAGACCAGGACGATGTGTTTTTCTAAGAACCTTAAGACCGTAATAAACAAGCACTCTGTTTTCATCAACTAAAGGAACCATGTCAGCAATAGTGGCAATAGCTACTACATCCAAAAGCCATTTAGTCCAACCCTCAGTCACATTAAAATCTTCCTTATCTAAAATAGCATTTACTGTCTTAAAGGCCACGCCAGCGCCACAAAGCATTTTAAAAGGATAATCATCCGCATCTTGTTTTGGATCTACCACAGTCACAGCCGGCGGCAATTCCTCACCCTGCAAATGATGATCAAGCACAACAGTATCTATCCCAAGCTTGTTACCTTTCTCAATTTCTTTATTGTCTGTAATTCCGCAATCAATAGTAATAATTAAATTTACTCCTTGCTTTGCAAACTCATCCATTACATCCATATTTAAGCCATACTCTTCTTTGTGTCTATCTGGAATATATGTACTAAAGTTTTCAAAATCTATTTTTTTAAAAAAATCATAAAAAATAGTTGACCCACAAACACCATCAGCATCGTAATCCCCAAAAACTATAATCTTCTCTTCTTTATCTATCGCCTCCAAAATCCTATCCACCGCCTTATCCATATTCAAAATCTCAAAAGGATCGCGCAGATCCTTTTCATAATCTGGACTAAAAAACTTTCTTTTCTCTTCTTCGCTTTTAATATCCAAAGAATGCAAAAGCTGCTCTTCTACACTGTCTGAAACCTGTTCTTTTAATTTCCATTTTTTTATCATTACATTAGAGTATAGCCGTCATTGTAAATAATCACAAATTTTAATATATTTGACTTAAGGGGCGCGTTTAGCTCAGTGGGAGAGCGCTTCGTTGACATCGAAGAGGTCGCAAGTTCGATCCTTGCATCGCGCACAAAAACATTAATCAAAAACAAAAATGAATAGAAAAGAAATAATAGAAAAATTTATAGAAAAAATCCAAAAAAATATAGAAAAACAAAAATCTATTTTGGAAAAAACCGAGCAAGACAGGAAAGAAGCTCCAAGCTTTATGGAATCTGCTAGTGACACAACCAGAAGTGAAAAAGAAATGGAATCAGAAAAAAATATTGACACCAGAAAGAATATTACCTATCATAACTGTATTACAATTTATTACAAAATATTATGCGTAATATCGTAAATATTTCACTTCCAACAGAAACAGCAAAAATGGTAAAAAAAGAAGTAAAAAAAGGAAAGTACGCGAGCACGAGTGAGTTTTTCAGAACCCTCCTTCGAAACTACGAAGAAGAAAACAAGCTACTTAATGAATTAAAGCAAAGCCAAAAAGAAATCAGAGAAGGAAAGGGAAAAATTTTGCATTCACTTAAAGATCTTCAATGAAAATTATTTATACTTCAAAATTTCTGAAAGAATATAAAAAATTACCTAAATATATAAAAACCAAAGCCGAGAAAAAAGAGAAACTTTTCAGAAAAGATCCATTTAATCACAATTTAAAAACCCATAAACTTTCTGGAAAATTTTCTAATTTCTGGTCTTTCTCTGTCGGTTACAAATATAGAATTGTTTTTGAATTTGGAGAAAAAAATACTTTTTACTTTCATTCTGTTGGCACACATCGAATATATCAATAATATGGAACCACAAATAATATACAAAGACGAAAACATCGTTGCTGTAAATAAGCCGGCTGGGCTTTTGGTGCATCCTGGACCGACCACAGACCCAGAAGAAAAAACCTTGGTTGATTGGGTTGCCCAAAATTTTCCAGAAACAAAAACTGTTGGAGATGAACCACAAATACGTCCGGGTATTATTCATAGGTTAGACCGAGACACTTCTGGTATTTTAATTATTGCCCGAAACCAAGAATCTTTTGAATTTTTAAAACAACAATTTAAAGATCGAAAAATACAAAAAACATATACTGCACTATGTGCCGGAAAGATTAAAAACAAAACAGAAATAATAGATATACCCATAGGTAGGAGTAAAAAAACACCAACTAAGAGATTAGCTTCTTTGAAGGCTCGTGGAAAACTAAGAGACGCAATCACAGAATATAAAGTAAAAAAAGAATTTTTACCCGGACCAGACGGACAAGACTATACTCTACTTGAGGCCTACCCTAAAACCGGACGCACTCATCAAATAAGAGTTCATCTAAAAGCAATTGGCCTACCTATTATATGCGACAAATTATATACAAAAAAACCCCTCTGTCCTTTTGGTTTAGATAGACATTTTCTTCATGCATCTGCCCTGGAGCTTAAATTGCCTGCCTACCGGACAGGTAGGCCAGATGGAGGAAAAATAAAACTAGAAGCTGATTTAACAGACGATTTAAAGAATGTTTTGGAGAATTTAGAAAAATAAACTTAAAACACTTGCCCGGTAGTATTCAAATTTGCATTGCAAATTATTTTTTTACTGTATGTTTTAGTTTATTAAAACAAAGCACAAGCTCAGTTAAGTTTTTTAATTTTTTTGAGATTTGCAAAAATTATGCAAATTTGTACTACCGGGCTTGATGTAATTTAAATATTATGATAAATTTTTGTCATGCAATTATCACCAATAAAAACTGAACAAAGGCAAAAAATAGATATAAAAGCTGGCGACACCATCCGAGTTTGGCAGCGCATTCAAGAAGGAAAGAAAAGTAGACTACAAGCATTTGAAGGTATTATTATTTCAAGAAAGCACGGTTCAGAGCCGGGAGCTACCTTTACTGTTAGAAAAATTTCAAAAGGTATTGGTGTAGAACTAACACTTCCTTTATACTCCCCTGTTATAGAAAAGATAGAACTTGTAAGCCGACCTAAAAAAGTAAGGCGCTCAAAGCTTTATTACTTGCGTGAAAGAGCAGCTAGACAAGTTCGCAAGAAGATGAAGCAAATGAAACAGATCGGCAAAGTAGTGATAGATGCTGCTGCTAACACAGAAGCCGAAGCTGCTAAAGCTGAAGGAGAAAAACCAAAAGAAACTGAAAAAACTGAAGTAGAAACAACAACAAAAGAAAAAGAAGAAAAAACTGAAGAAACCAAGGAAACCAAAGAAAAGGAATCTCAAGAACCTAAGCAAAAAGAAGAAACCAAAGAAGAAAACACTAAATAATTATCTCCTCAATGTCCAGGTGGTGGAATTGGTTTACACGCACGGTTGAGGGCCGTGGCTCTTATGAGCGTGCGGGTTCGAGTCCCGCCCTGGACACCAGCATAAACATATATAACAAAACTTGCCCGGTACTATTCAAATTCAATAAGTCCTGATTTTAATCAGGACAAAATACCTAGTATTTTTATTTAAGAGTTTTTTGTGTCTTAAAAACTTTATTAATTTGTTTTTGTTTTAATATTAAATTTGTAGTACCAGGCTTGCTGTAAGTTTACTTTAAGGTAAAATATTAAAGACGTTATTATTAAATTATTATTAAAAATAAAATAATTATGAAAAAAGTTCAAATCTATTCAACACCAACTTGTGCTTATTGTGTAATGGCAAAGGAATGGTTTAAAGAAAATAATATTGAATTTGAAGAATTTGATGTTTCTCAAGACGAAAAAAAAAGAAACGAACTAATAGAAAAAACGGGGCAAATGGCAGTGCCTGTTATAATAGTAGGCGAAGAAACTATCATTGGTTTCGACAAAGCTAAACTATCAGAACTTTTAGAGGTTAAATAAATTCCTAGAGCATGTCTGAAAATCTGCTTTCGAAGCGAAATTTTCAGACATGCTCTAAAGCTCCCCATAGTTCAATGGATAGAACGGATCCCTCCTAAGGATCAGATCTGGGTTCGACTCCTGGTGGGGAGAAAGAAACAAATAACTTGCGGGGATATAGCTCAGTTGGCTAGAGCGTCGCGCTGGCAGCGCGAAGGTCGCCGGTTCAAATCCGGCTATCTCCACAAAAACAAGGAGCGAAACGACTATGTTTTTGTAGGATTCAGAAATATTAATGTATTTCTGAGTTTTCATGTTTTATGTTCATTGCACATTTTTCCATCTTCTGTTAAACTTCAATAAACTAAAATAGTTCTTTAAAAAGCCTATCTATTGATAGGAAGACTTGACACTAATTTATTTTTGTTTTAGGATAGAAACAGATTAATAAACACTTTAATTCATTTTCACCAAGAGCCACCGTTTGTTTTTCAAAACAAACTCAGGACTTTTTTGAAAGCGAATTAGAGAAAATTATCGAAAACTGAAAACCCTAAATCCTTCGGAGGTATGCAATGAGCACCTTATTTGATCCAATCACCAGCTGGCTAAAAAAAAGACGACTTGAAACACAAAAAAGAAACCTTTTAAAGAAAGTACCAAAGAGCAAAGTACGAAAGTTTAACCAACTTTATCAGGAAATAAAAAAAGGAAACGGTACTAGAGAACGAAGAAAAAAACTCCTTAAGGTTCGCAGAGAGCTTGAGGAAATGGGTTTGATGATTGTTGTCGAAAAAATTAAAAAAATCAACAAACAAATCCAGGAAATTTAAAATGGATGAAATACCAAATTCAAAAGGCACCCTTCGACAAGCTCAGGGTGCCTTTTCTATTGGTCTTATTTTTACTTCCCTCTTCGTTTCTTCCCATGAAAAGCTTTATGTACTTCTTTTAATTGTCTATCTGTCACATGAGTATATATCTGCGTAGTAGTTATGTTGCTATGTCCAAGCAAAGTCTGCACCGAACGCAAGTCTGCCCCAGCCTCAAGCAAGTCCGTGGCAAAACAATGGCGAAGAATATGAGGAGTAACCTTATTGGTAACTCCGGCTTTTATAGCCCACCTTTGCACTATCCTTTCAACCGAGCGCGGAGTAAGCCTGGTTTCATCTCGCAAGTTTACAAACATAGGCTCTTCCAAGTCCACTCTTTTATTTAAATAATTTCCCAAAGCTTTTTTTGCCCTTTCAGATACAAAAACTAAACGCACCTTTTCTCCTTTCCCACGAATAGAAAATTCATCTTTCTTTAGATCCAAATCACCTCTATTCAACCCACACATTTCCGAAACCCGAAGCCCTGTTGAAAAAAGCAGTTCCAAAATAGCCTTGTCCCTCAAATTTTTCAAGCTCACACCTTGCGGTGCTTTTAAAATTCGCTGCAGTTCATCAGCACTAATTAAATCAATCTGCCGCTCCCCTACTTTTGTCAATTCTATTCTATCTGGCGACAAGCTTTCTATTTCAAGCTTAACCAAATATTTTAAAAAATTTCGCAAAGCTATCAAATAATAATTTTGTGTTTTTTTCTTTAAGCCTCGACGATTTAAATACAAACGATATTTTCGTACTTCTTCGTCATTTATTTTTCCCGGCTTATCTAATTTAGAAAACTGCAAAAATCGCTCCAAGTACCTATTGTAGTTTTCAACAGTTTTTAGCGCCCGCCCGCGCTCTATTTCTATATATTCCAAAAACTGCCTTTTAAGTTGTTTCAAATTTTGCGACATTGTATTTATATTTTACCATATTGCTTATATAAGATATAAATACAATATAAAATTTTTTGTATAAAATACCACGACCCTGCCTACCGGCAGGCAGGCGCATTAATTTATATAAGATATATCATAAATTAATTATCAATTATTTTAACTTAACCTAAACTCTTCTTTTAACCATTTGTCATTTTCTATTTTATCAACAGTAATATATAAAACATCCTTCCCTATTTTAAAATGAGATTTAAACATTGCGATTACATCATCGCATTTATACGGATGAACCCACACACTATTTTGAAGTTTTACAAAACCCAACCTGATTAATTCTGTTCTTAATCCTTCTCTTGTGTATTTTCTTTGTTCTTTAATGTCAAAAATAACCATTCGCCATTTCTTGTCCCACTTTTTAGGTTTTTCGATTTTAGTTTCCTGTAGTTGATATTTCAACAACCTCTCTTTCCCTTTTTCTGTTAAACGCACGAAACTTTTACCATTTTTATTTTCAAATTTTATTAATCCCTGTTGTTTAAGTTTACTTATTGTTGTGTTGATGTGATATTTAGAGCTATATTTTCTCTTATCTTTACCCCAAAACATCTCTAAACACTGCACTGCATTTGGAGCTAGTACTGCCATACTTATAAGACCAGCTGTGGCCACAGTTCCTAAAATAATTTTCCCTACCTTAATTGTTGTTTCTCTTTTCATGTTTATTAACATAACATAAAAAATAAAGATGTATAAGTTTATGCGACCGCATAGTTTTATACATATTAATCAAACCTATTTAATATCTTTATTTAATATCTTTATATCTTTAAATATTACAATTTATTAGATTCTACCTAATTTTCTTCAAAATTTTAACCAGTTTAACAGCATTTATACCTTTGCCATTATTATCTCTTAATGCATTAAAAATAATACGCTCTTTATTTTTATATTTAGCGATAAATTTTTTAGAAATTTTTTCTTCATCAAAAAAACAAAAAAGCAGCCTGTTCCCTAGGCTGCTTTTATTTTTAAAACCAAAAGTTCCAAGAAACCGAAGACCGAAGCCCTATCTACTACCGCAAGACGGGGAACCCCAGCTCGAACTCGAGTAGCCAGCGTCGCTCCAGCTGAGCTCAGGCCGAACGTCGTCCAGAAAGAGTCTAGGAACGTGGTCAGAATGCCTGAAGGGGGATCCAGTGCAATCTATACAATGTTTGGAGAGTACGCTAGTGTGAATACAAAGAGCGATGCTTTCATCAACAGTCAGACAAGAACGGTTTTGCTCTTTGATGAGCTTTTCTGCTTTCTTGGGCGACCTGCCAAGCATATCTTTGCCGTCTTCAATGTCGTAAATGAAGTAAGGTCCTTCGGGGACATCGACGACGTTGCTAATTTGAGACTGATCAAGGAAATTAGATCCTATGTTATTATCATTGTGGATCATTTTCATCAAATTATCGAGATTGACTTCCGTCCGCGGAATGACTGGAATGAACGGAATATGTCCATCAGGGATATCCATTTCCATTGCTTTAGTAATCACCTCACTCTTCTTACTGACGAGCACATCAATGATACTCTGAGGGCAACCATAAACTGCCAAAGTTCCAATCTGTGTATCGAACAGCTCGACAAGCGGGCCTGTCACGATTTCGGGGTAAACCTGTTTTATGGCTTCTTTAAACGCCTTTTGTACAGTTTCCAATTTATAACCCTGAAACAAGGTCATCAATTCGTTTACCAGGTTCTTTTCCATAACTAAATCTCCTTTGTTTTTTGGTTTTGTTTTTAACTTCTTTTCTTCTTTTCAAAGATTGATTTGTTTGAAGTATGACATACTGTGTTTACTAAGTCAACACAACATCTTGCAAAAAATCAAGAAATATAGTAAAGTACTTAGCATAATTATAAAAATTATAAGTTTTAAATACTTCCAGATATGCCCGGTAGTACAAATTCAATAAATTGCAAAGCAATAAAATTGACCTACTGAAGCAATATTTGGTTAATATTTTAAAGAATTATCAAATTAATAAATCAAATCCAGTGTAAATATTGAATTTGAATACTACCGGGTATGGCTTTAACTACAAAAGATAAAGAAAAAATAATGAAAAAATACGGTATTCACGAAAAGGATACTGGTTCTTCTGAGGTGCAAATCGCTGTTTTGACTGATCAAATTAAACAACTTACAGACCACCTAAAAAAGAACTCAAAGGACAACCATTCTAGACGAGGCTTACTTAAAATGGTCTCTAAAAGAAAAACTCTATTAGATTACTTAAAAAAGAAAAATGAAGAAAGCTATCTATCTCTTACTAAAAAACTTAGTCTAAAAAGAAATCGCGCACTAGCAGATAAAAAATAAATAAGTAGACAGTTGTTAGTCACCAGTAGACAGACAGATTATTTGATCAATCAAATAATCTGAATACTGAAAGCTGACTACTGAAAGCTGGACCTATGTCTTTAATCAAACACAAAAACCAAAGGGTTGCCGTCTTAATAGACGTGCAAAACATGTATCACTCAGCAAAAGCTCTTTATAAAAAACGAGTTAATTTTAAAGAGGTTTTAAAGACAGCAGTGGCAGACAGGCAACTTATAAGAGCTATCGGATATGTAATACGCACAGAAAGTGGTGAAGAAAAATCTTTTTTTGAGGCTCTTGAAAAAATAGGTATTGAACTTAAAATAAAAGACCTCCAGGTATTTGCCGGTGGTATGAAAAAGGGTGATTGGGATGTAGGATTGTCTATTGATGCAGTGAGGTTTGGTGATTCTTCAATTGACGCCATTGTGCTTGTAACAGGTGATGGAGATTTTGTCCCGCTTGTTGAATACTTAAAAGGAAAAGGACGCCAGGTAGAAGTTATGTCTTTTGGGAAAAGCACATCTGCCAAATTAAAAGAAGCTGCTGATGATTTTACAGATCTAGGAGAAAAACCGAAAAAATTTCTTATTTAGTTTACCGTGAGTCTAAAAACTAGACTCGTTACGAAAGATTTTAGATTCGCGGTTATCAATCAATTTATAATAATTAACAATTTAATATGCGATACTGGTATACGAATGCATATTAATAATACTAATAAATTTGGTGTTATTAATATGAATTTGTATGTTGGTGTTGCCAACATACACTATGAAAACAAAAAAATACGAGATGGATTTTCATGGCCGTACTTTAACGGCTGAATTCAGCGATTTAACAGAACAGGCCAACGGCTCTGTGGTTGTTAAGTATGGTGAAACAACAATACTTTCAACAGCTGTAATGTCGGAAGGTATAAGAGAAGGGATAGGATACTTCCCTCTTACAGTGGAATATGAAGAAAAATTTTACGCTGCCGGTAAAATTTTGGGTGGGCGTTTTACAAGAAGAGAAGGTAGACCATCTGACGAAGCTATTTTAAATGGACGAATGATAGACAGAACTTTGCGTCCTCTTTTTGATAAAAGAATAAGAAATGATATCCAGGTTGTGGCTGCTCCACTTTCTTTGGACGAAGAAAACGACCCGGATACTATATCAATTCTTGCCGCCTCTCTTGCTCTTACCACATCAGATATCCCATGGGATGGACCAATAGGCGCTGTAAGAATCTGTAAAATAGACGGTAAATTTATAACAAACCCAACTTACGAACAAAAAGAAAACGCCGACTTGGATCTGCTTATCTGTGGAAGGGAAGGACACATAAACATGATAGATGGAAACATGAACGAAGTTACTGAAAAAGACGTGCTTGAAGCATTTGAGACCAGCTTACCAGAAATCAAAAAACAACTAGATTTTCAAGATAAAATAATTAAAGAAATTGGAAAAGAAAAAGTATGGCCGGAAATAACAGAAACACCTGAAGGTCTAGAAGAATTTTTTGCAAAAACAATAAAGGAAAAGTTAATAGCCGCACTCTCAAAACCAGCCGTTACGCAAGAAGAACGAAAACAGCACTACTTTGTTTTAGGCGACATTAAAAAAGAATGGATGGAAGAAGCGCAAAACAAATTTGGTGAATTCTACTCCAATCAAATTAGCGACTTTTTTGAAAAAAACATAGACGATATTATCCATGAAAATGTACTTAAAAAAGATCTTCGCCCAGACGGTAGAAAGTTAGACGAAATAAGAGAACTGTCTACGGAAGCAGGAATTCTTCCTCGAACTCATGGGTCTGGGGTGTTTTATCGCGGATTAACACACGTCATGTCTATTGCCACCCTCGGCGCGCCTAGTGATTATCAAATAATAGAAGGAATGGAAGTGCGCGAGAAAAAAAGCTTTATGCATCACTATAACTTTCCTCCGTTTTCTGTTGGAGAAACTGGCCGACTTGGTGGTTTTAACAGGAGGTCAATTGGTCATGGTGCTTTAGCAGAAAAAGCTCTAAAGCCGGTTATCCCAAACAAAGAAGACTTCCCTTATACTATTCGTGTTGTTTCTGAAACAATGTCATCAAACGGCTCTTCTTCTATGGGTTCTGTTTGCGCCTCTACCCTAGCTCTTATGGATGCAGGTATTCCTATCAAAGAACCTGTCTCTGGTATTGCTATGGGTCTTATGATGAAAAACGAAAATGAATACAAAATATTAACTGACATTCAAGGACCGGAAGACCACCATGGAGACACAGACTTTAAAGTAGCTGGAACAAAAAACGGAATAACAGCCATCCAAATGGATGTAAAAGTGGGAGGGCTAACTATTGAAATACTAAAAGACCTACTCGAACACGGCAAAAAAGCTCGTTTACAAATTCTTGAAAACATCACAAGCACTCTTGCTGGACCAAGAAAAGAAATCTCCCCTCATGCTCCGCAAATAATTATCACTTCTATTAACCCGGAAAAAATAGGCGCGCTTATTGGTCCTGGCGGTAAAAACATAAACAAAATTATCGACGAAACAGGAGCGCAAATAGACATCGAAGAAGATGGTAGTGTATTTATCACAGGAGAAAGCAAAGAATCTCTTGATGAGGCAAAGCAAAGAGTAGAAGAAATAACTTACGAACCGAAACCGGGAGAAATGCATCAAGGAAAAGTAGTGAGACTTATGGATTTTGGAGCTTTTGTTGAAATAAAACCAGGCCACGAAGGACTTGTACACATTTCAGAAATTGCACCTTTTAGAGTTGAGCGAGTTGCTGATATACTAAAAGAAGGAGATATTGTGCCTGTAAAAGTAAAAGAAATAGATGAAAAAGGTAGATTAAATCTCTCTATTAAACAAGCTGACCCAAACTATGCCCAGCACCACAAATCCAATACGTCGCCAAAAGCGACAAGCAAAAAATAAAAAAGAAGAAAACATTTCAAGCTCATTATCAAACATTAAATAATCCTCAAATCAAATTATTAAATATTGGATTTGAATGGTACTGGGTATGCCCGGTAGTACAAATTCAATGAATTTCGACACCAGGTCGAAACAAAAAGCTTATTTTACTATCAGGGCAATAAAATTTTAATTAAATTATATTTTCAATTTGATGTTTTAACATTGAATTTGAATACTACCGGGATGCCTCCACAAAACAACCTAAAAAACCAAATCAGCAATCAAAATAAACCGGAAACAAAAATTCCCAGCATAAGAACACTCAAAACAGATATATCAGAAACGCAAAAGAAAAAAGAAGATTCTTTATCTGATATTTATCAAAAACAACAAGAAAAACGTACTACTACTCCTTCTCCTGAAACAAGAAAAAATTCTATTAAAAAAATCCTTATTTGGGGAGGAGGTGTATTGTTGTTCATTTCTTTATCTTTTTCACTATTTTTCTTTTTAAACAAAAAAGAAACTATTATACAAATTGAAGAACCACAAAAACCAGAGGCACTTCTTGTAAGTAAAGAAGAAATAACTCTAACACTAAAAGACAAAAAAGAACTGGAACAAAAAATAACAGAGCTAACAGACAAAAATTATACTAAAGTTGGTTTTGTTTATCTACCTATTTTAAAAAATGATAATTACCTAACTTCAAAAGAATTTTTAAATTTTATAGAATCAAAGGCGCCAACCATTTTAAAAACATTCCTTAAAGATACTTTTTTTCTTGGATTGTTGACTACCCAAGAATCAAGCCCTTTGCTTATCTTTGAAATAAACAAAGGAATGTACAGTAATGTTTTTTCTGGCATGTTGAGATGGGAAAAAGACATGTCACAAGATTTAAATTTTATTTTAAATGGAGAAATAAAAACAAAGCCAATTGTTTTTAAAGATAAAATCATACAAAACCAAAACACAAGAATAATCGAAGAAAACGGAGAAATTGTTTTACTTTATACAATCTTTAACAAAAATTATTTAATAATCACTGGAGACACAAAAACACTCGAAGCTGTTATAAACCAAATTGCGCTGTTTTAATTTTGTTGATATCATTAGATTAAACTAAAAAGTCAAAATGAAAAATAAAAAACCTTATTAAAAAATTAATAGAAATATAACTAGCACCTAGAGTGCAGCGTTTAGGGAATAGTAATAAAATCTAAACGCTATACGCTAAGTCCTAAACGCTAACATTATGAAAACAAAACATTTTAAAACAAAACTAGAAGAAGAAAAAAAAGAACTGGAAGAACAACTTTCTAAAATAGCCAAACCGGATACGCAAGACCCAGAAGACTGGAAAACCGAGGCATCAGATTTAAATGTTATGTCTGCCGATAAAAGCGAAATGGCTGATGTATTTGAAGAAGCAGAAAACAAAGAAAGTGTTGAGTTTGAGCTAGAAGAAAGACTAAACAAAGTAAAAGCTGCCCTACAAAGGGTAAAAGACAAAAAATATGGGGTATGTAAAGAAGGTTGTAAAATAGAAGAAGCAAGATTAGAAGCCAATCCTGCAGCTGAAACTTGCATAGAACACTCAAAGTAAAATGCCAGTAAAACTTTTTTCAGCGCAAACATTCGGACTTTCTGGAAAAATTATTGATGTAGAGATAGATTTATCTACCGGACTACATCGATTTTCTATTGTTGGCCTGGCCGACAAGGCTGTAGAAGAATCAAAAGACAGAGTATCTGCTGCTGTAAAAAATAGCGGTTTTAAAACACCTCAAAAAAGAAACAAAAGAATAACTATTTCCTTAGCGCCGGCCGACCTTAAAAAAGAGGGGCCGGCTTTTGATTTAGCAATTGCTCTCTCTTTTCTCTTGGCATCTGAACAAATTGATTTTTCTCCTGAAGGTAAAATATTTCTTGGCGAGCTGGGTCTGGATGGAAATTTACGATCAATTAAAGGAGCTTTGAGTTTAGCAAAAACAGCCAAAGAAAAAGGCTTTAAAGAAATCTATCTACCTGCAAACAATGTAAAAGAAGCCGCCATCATAGAGGGTATCAATGTTTATGGAATAAAAACAATAAAAGAATTAATAAACCATCTGGAAAAACAAACACCTTTAAAAAAACAATCAAAAACAAAAATAGAATTTGATAAGCATTCTCAGCATCTAATTGATTTTTCAGATATAAAAGGACAAGAAACCGCTAAACGTGGACTAGAAATAGCTGCGGCTGGTGGACACAATGTACTCATGTTTGGCCCTCCTGGCACAGGTAAAACTATGCTTTCAAAAGCTTTTACCGGAATATTGCCTCCTCCATCTTTTAAAGAAGCACTGGAAATAACCACCATTCACAGTATCGCCGGAACATTAGATGGACCATATATGACCAGTCGCCCTCTTAGAACACCTCATCATACATCCTCTTATGTGGCGCTAGTTGGCGGCGGCAGCTGGCCTAAGCCTGGAGAAATCACCTTGGGTCACAGAGGTGTTTTATTCTTAGACGAATTTCCTCTTTTTGAAAGAAGGGTGCTTGAGGCATTAAGGCAACCATTGGAAGATGGAGTAGTGACCGTATCGCGAGCGCGTGGCTCAGTAAAATTCCCTGCCAGCTTTATTTTACTTTGCGCCATGAACCCTTGTTATTGTGGCAACTATGGCTCAAAAACAAAAACATGCATCTGTTCACAAGCAGACATTAAAAGATATCAGAAAAAAATATCCGGCCCTATTATGGACCGGGTTGATTTACACCTAGAAGTGCCTCAAATAGAAATTGAAAAATTATCAGATGAAAACATTTCTTCAGAGCCATCCAATGAGGTACGAAAAAGAATCACCAAAGCACGAAAAATACAAAAAGAAAGGTTCGGCAAAAACACAACAATCATCACTAACAGCGAGATGGGGGTTAAAGAATTAAAAGCATTCGCTCCCCTCTCAAAAGAAGTAAGGCAGGCACTAGACACAGCCGCCAAACAAATGGATCTTTCGGCGCGTGCCTATCACCGCGTAATAAAGCTAGCCCGCACAATAGCGGACCTAGAACAAAACAAAGACATTTCAGAAAATCATATTTTTGAAGCCTTACAATATAGACCAAAGACAAATTAAAAAAACTTTGCTATTATTAACCTATGACAACAACAATAAAAACAATCTACATTATTTTTGTCGGTATCTTGCTAGCCATATTTGCAGGTATAGGTATTGATACTTTTTATTCTGCCCCTGAATATCCCGAAACCCCACAATTACTCAAGTTATACAATCTCCCAACAGAACCTATCTGCGATCCCGATATATCAGCTCAACTAGAACAGGAGCAAAAAACATTTGATCAAAACCTAAAAACCTACAAAGAAGACTCAGAACAATATAGCAAAAATGTTTCTATTATTTCGTTAATTATAGCGGTTTTGGTATTAATAACCAGCCTAACTCTTTTCCATAAAATTCTTGTTATTGCTGATGGTTTGCTCTTAGGTGGAGTGCTAACCTTGCTTTACAGTGTTGTCCGTGTTTTTGGAAGCGGAAATAACAAAATGCGATTCATAGTCATTGCTGTAGTATTTGCCGTTTCTCTAATACTTGGATATCTAAAGTTCATAAAACGTTCTAAATAAACTTAAAAAAAACTAATTTTGTATATAAATCACGCCTGCCGGTAGGCAGGGTCGTGAAAGTTATATACTTTATTTACCCATCCACAAATCAAACCCTTATAAATTATAAATAGAAAGCCCCGCAAATGCGGGACTTTTTGTTAAGAAAAAATCAATAATCGTCCTGGAGAAATCTTTTACTTTTACTTTCAATAGCGTCTTTTATTTCTTGCTCAAGGTCGTCATGACCGTTTTCTTTTGCGGTCTTTATCAGATCATATTCCTCAGTGCTACTACTAGAAGCGCTTTTTTCGGCAACATCAATAAGTTGTCTCATCTCATCTTTGGTTAGCTTTCTTTTTAAATACTTATTGGCAACACGACTTGCATGAGACGTATATCCAGCCTTTATTAATTCTTTTAAATACTGTTCTATAACAGATTTGGAAGCACCCAAAGAAACTAAAGCATAAACATAATTATTTACAAGAAATATAAAACTGCCACTA
The DNA here is from genome assembly GCA_964590835.1 of uncultured Candidatus Saccharibacteria bacterium. GTDB lineage: Bacteria > Patescibacteriota > Minisyncoccia > JAHISW01 > Tagabacteraceae > CAZPYD01. Next base: position 15,370 of record CAZPYD010000014.1, read on the forward strand.
TGTTTTTCTATAAGTCTTTTGGCCATCCAATCTATAGTGCTTTTTGAAAGCTTAAAATGCTTAATAATCTCAATCGCAGCCCTAAAACAATTTTGTTGATAAACCACCGGCATAGGATCTTTTTTTTCAACCTCAAAACTTCTATTTACAAGAAACCTTACAGCTTCAGAAACATGTCTTCTCTTTTCTCCATCTTTTGTAACTTCTCTAGTTTTCATCCTTAACCTTCCTTTTTTATTTTCAAAAAACCAACTTAATGTAATTAATGTAATATAAGCATGAGCCTTATAAAAAAACAAGAAAAAAGAATTACGTATTATAATACGTAATTCTGTCGTTTTCGTAATTTAGTATTTTTTCGTACTTTCGTAAACTTATTTCGTAACTTAGAATGGGTTCTTAGCTCCACGAACCTCAAAGTGAACGTGACAGCCAGTTGATTTACCAGTAGAACCCATATAGCCAATAACCTGGCCTTTTACCACATGCCAACCACTTTTAACTATATTTTTACTGTTGTGAGCATAAAGTGTTTGAGTGCCGTTTGGATGGCTTATAACAATATAGTTACCATAACCACCATTCCAACCATAAGAACGAGAAATAATCACATCACCGGAAGCAGCCGCCAAAATAGGTGCGCCACAATAAGCAGCCAAATCAATAGCATTATAACCATGTAAACGCTGTGATTTTCTAGCACCATCAACTGGTTTCATATAATAACCTATATAACTCGGTCCGCCTGTACCACGTACTCTTGAAGTGGCATATCTTGAAGTTGATTCTACAACTGGCGCCTCACCTTCACCATCAGGAATAATTATTTCTTCACCAACAACCAAAGACCTACTCTTATCTAAATCATTATATTCAACAATCTCTTGCACATTGGCTTTAAAATTCTTAGCAATAGAACTTATTGTATCACCACTCTTAACAGTGTATCTAATTCCAGTAACAGGAAGAATGATAAGAACCTGTCCTGTTTGGATTAAATCACCTTTACTTATATCGTTTGCCCAAATAATAGTATCTACACTGACATTAAACATTTTAGCAATCTGAGAAAGACTATCTCCTTCCCTAACAACATAAATACTAATCCTATCAGAATTAATCGTTTTTTCTTCATCTTCTATGTCTGCGATACTACCTAAAGGTCCTGTGTCTGCCAAAATAGCGCTTTGATTCACAATACTGATACCTCCACCTCCACTACCAGCTGTTGGATTGGAATTTAATGAAGATTTTAGAAGTAATGCTGTTTGAGAATTTGGTGTAACATAAATTTCTTCAGAAGTACCGGAAATAACATCCACAACCTTATCTATAAAAGAAAAAAATCCTGCCTGAGCAATATTAGCAAAAGCAAAATTAAATACGCTCATTAGTATGAGTGTTGATATAAAAAGTTTTTTAATACCCCTAGTAGTCTTTGCAGAAAATCTTAAAATATCGTTGCAACTATCAGTTTCATCCGGGGTTTGTGAGTTGTGTAAAATAAGCCTTAAATTTTAAAAAATATCGTTATTTTTAGCCATATTTTCCTGAATATCTATTCTTTCAGGATTAACTATATTATACACAAATGAACTAAAAAATCAATACTTTTACAACCTTATGTGGATAGCAAAATAAACAATTCTTTAAGTCAAAAATTCAAAAAATTTGTAAATTTTAAATATGAATTTTTATACTTTTTGTGTTACCATAATAACCATGAATACAATCAATCAATTAAATCCAGCTCAAAAAGAAGCGGTCCTACACAAGGACGGTCCTTTGCTTGTAATTGCTGGTGCTGGAGCAGGAAAAACAATGGTTATCACTCACAGAATTGCCAATCTTATACAAAACAATGTCAGGCCAGACCAAATCTTAGCTGTTACTTTTACAAACAAAGCAGCCAGTGAAATGAGAGAAAGAATCATCAAACTAATTGCAAAAAATAATCCTGGGCAAACATATTCCAAACCATCTATTGGTACTTTTCACTCTATTTGTGTTCGAATCTTAAGACAAAATGGTCGCGCTTGCGGATTAACCCAAAACTTCTCTATTTTAGACAAAGAAGATTCTCTTAAAATAATAAAAAAATCTCTTAAGATCTTGGAAATAGATCCTAAACAATTTCAACCACGCAAAATGCAATCTATTATTTCCAAACAAAAATCAAACCTGGTTAAATTAGAAGACTATATAGAAGAAGCCGGAATAGATTATTTTCCAAAAACAGTTGCTTCTATTTGGGAGGAATATGAAAAAGCCTTAGTTAAACAAAAAGCAGCCGACTTTGATGACCTTATTTCAAAAGTTGTTTTCTTGTTTCAAGAACGACCTGAAATTTTAGAAAAATACCAAGACAAATGGCCATATATTTTGATAGACGAGTACCAAGACACCAACCACTCTCAATATAAGCTGATAAAAATGCTTGCTCAAAAATACAAAAACCTTTGTGTTGTAGGTGACGAAGACCAAAGTATTTATTCTTTTAGAGGGGCGAACTTTGGCAATATATTAAACTTCGAAAAAGATTGGCCCGCGCAAGCAGGTAAGGATGGCGCCAAAATAATCATGCTTGAGCAAAACTATCGTTCTAGCCAAAAAATACTGGAAGCTGCAAACGCCGTCATCTCTAAAAACAAAATGAGAAAAAACAAAAATCTCTTTTCAGAACTAGACCAAGGAGAAGATATTACTGTTTTTGACGCCTCAACTGAAAAGGAAGAGGGGTATTTTATAGCTAAAAGTTGTGAACAAATAATCCAAGACGGTAAAAAACCAAAAGACATAGCAATACTCTATCGAGCCAACTTTCAATCACGAGTTTTAGAAGAAGCCTTTATTAGCAATGGTATTCCCTACCAAGTTGTAGGCACAAAATTCTTTGAAAGAAAAGAAATAAAAGATATTCTCGGCTTTGTAAAAGCAGCTTTAAACCCGGACGACTTAATAAGCCTTGAGCGAATAATAAATGAACCACCGCGCGGACTTGGTAAAACAAGCTTAATGAATCACTTGGCTGGCAAAACACTACCCACCGCGCGAGCAAAAAAAATGAAAGATTTTTTTGATTTTCTTAAACTAATAAAAGACAAACTCAAAACAGAACCTCTTTCAAAATCCTTAGGTTATATAATAAAAGAAAGCGGCTACCAAAAAAACCTAAACAAAAAAACAGAAGAAGGGATGATGCGAAGCGACAACTTAAGAGAACTTTTGATTTTAAGCCTAAAATACGACAGTTTGAAACCAACTCTAGCCGTGGAAAACTTCCTAGAAGACACAGCATTAATGAGCGCTCAAGACGAAATTAATGAAGAAGAAAAAATTAAAAAAGGATCTGTTCGTCTGATGACCGTCCATGCAGCCAAAGGATTAGAGTTTCCTTATGTGTTCATAGCTGGGCTGGAAGAAGGGCTTTTCCCGTATAACAAAATCTCGTCTGGAAAAGATGAAGAAGAAGAAGAGCGAAGATTATTTTATGTTGCTCTTACCCGAGCGCGTGAAAAACTTTATTTATCTTTTGCCCACAGTCGAACTCTTTTTGGCGGCAGACAAATGAACAGCCCATCACGATTTGTAAATGAAATCCCACCAGAACTTTTTTCAGACGAAGAAACCAGTCAATCAGGCGAAACAGTCTATTGCGATGAAAACGGCAAACCAACAACAAATTATCTTGATTTTTAAAAAATTAACTTGAAAATTCCACAACCCCCTTTTCTCTCTTTGCATCCAAGAATAGAAAATTATAGTCGTTCCGCTTAACGAAAAACACGTATCTCACTTTTCTATTTTTTTATTATATTTTCTTAAAGTAATTAGAAAAGCTTAAACAGGACGAATTTTTCTACTCCACTCCTTAATTTTCTAATTCTTTCCGCAGAGTTCGAAAATGGAGTTGTGGAATTTTTATAACAGTTAATTTTTTATAACAAACAACATGATTAAACTCGGACAAAATTTTTTAACATCAACAAATATTGCAAAGGATATTGTAAAAGCCTCTGACATAAAGGATGGTGATGTTGTTTTAGAGGTGGGCCCTGGCAAAGGAATTTTGACAGAAGAGCTTATAAAACAAGCCGCTAAGGTAGTTGCTATAGAAAAAGATCCGGCGCTTGTTGATTTTCTAAAAGAAAAATTTGCAGACACCTACCTTGACTCAGCGAGGCAAGCAAAAAACCTAGAAATAATCCACGATGATATATTGAAAATTGATTATTGGAAATTGATTGAAAATTATAAATTGGAAATTGGAAATTTTAAAATCGTAGCTAACCTCCCCTACTACATTACCTCTCGTTTTCTTCGCCAATCTTTAAGCACTGAAAAACAGCCAAAAATGATGGTTTTAATGATCCAAAAAGAAGTTGGTGAAAGAATACTGGCCAAAGATAAAAAAGAGAGTGTTTTATCTATTAGTGTAAAAGCTTACGGCGACCCTAAAATTATTAAAAATGTACCAGCCAAACATTTTATTCCAAAACCAAAGGTAGACTCCGTGGTGATTAAGATAGATAATATCTCCAAGGATTTCTTTAAAGAGATAAACGAAAAAGAATTTTTTAAGATGGTTAAAACAGGCTTTTCGCAAAAAAGAAAAATGCTCAAAAATAACCTAAAAATATCTGGCGAATTACTGCAAAAATGTGGCCTAGATGAAAAAATCCGCGCTCAAAACTTATCTCTAGAAGATTGGAAATACTTATATCACCAAATAAAAGAAAACTAGATAAAAAACTAGTTTTAAAACTAGTTTTCTTTAGAAATTAAAAAAGCGACTTAAGATTTACTCAAGTCGCTTTTTAGGTTTAAGGTTTTATTTAATAAAGATATAGGATTTGCGCCCTATTTAACTCGGGCCGAACCTGTACCTGAAATACTCGATCCTGTACCTGTGTTTTGCCAAATGGCGGGATATCCCGCCATTTCCTGACCACAACCTTATGTTTACCAAAAGGCAAATACTGATTGGCTGTAGCCTCTCCTGACTGGACGACAATCGGGTTGCTGTCGTTTATAACAACTTCCCTTGTCCACCCATCGTCACGAGCCCGGAAAATAACAACAGAGGGATTATCCATAATACCCACACCATGAATCTGGGGATTATTATATGGACGAACAGCTTCACCATCTGTCACCTGTCCAGCCGGCTGCTGAACCCGCATCACCTGACGATGGTCCTGAATCACCACTTGCGGACCTTTTGGTTGAATTCCGTTTAAAAGACATCCTTGCAAAACTATAGCCATTAAAATTAAAAGAAAAATTCTCATACAACCTCCTTTTTTTACTGAAACATTCCTCGAAAAATACCGGTGCCTGTAATATTAACTCTCGGCCCACGATAAGGTTTTTTACCAGTGTTTATCTTTGCAACCCATCCCCAGTGGCGGCCAGTTTTTTTGTGATAAGTGTTGCGTTTTTTATCTACCACCACATGACCACTTCGAACCGGAAGCTCTACCAAACGAATCCGAGGAAAAGTCTGATAAAAATAAGGATAAACTTTAATCCGATACCGCCCGATCTCCAAACGAAATCGGTAAACTCTGGTCTTATAACGACCATTTACTCGAAAAATCGGACTTTGGCCTTTCTCAGACCACTTCATTATTTCTCTACCAGCTTGGTCATAAAAAACCAAAACAGCCTGGTTACTTCCGGAAACCTCAAGCAGTCCCTCTGTATAATCTCCTTTCATCGAAGATAATTTTGGAAAAGTCGGCCGAGAAGCCGGAACCGAAGATACACACGATTGCAGCAAAAAAGCTGCAACCAAAACCAAAAATAAATTTTTCATTTTAAAACCCCTTTTTTTGTTTAATTTTCAAACTTCAATTTTTTTTAATTATACCATTTTTACATCTTTTGTCAATAACAACCCTTAATAAAGATAAGATATAAAAACCCCTCCCCAAATCAAAAATTTTTATTTGGGGGAGGATTTCCTGTACCCCGA
>CAZPYD010000015.1:0-18012 GCA_964590835.1 uncultured Candidatus Saccharibacteria bacterium
CCGGAACTCAAAGAGCCCTTTACCCCGAAGGGACCATCGGGTATTAGCTGATCTTTCGACCAGTTATTCCCGTGTGAATGGTAGATACCTACGTGTTACTACCCCGTTTGCCACTCCCTACCGAAGTAGGTCGTTCGACTTGCATGCCTTATCCACGCCGCTAGCGTTCGTCCTGAGCCAGGATCAAACTCTCAATAAAAATTGAGAAATTTATGAAATTCATTTACCACTTAAAAAGCGATAAACTCATACTCACTCAATTGAAAAACCCTAAACGAATCTCGAAGAAATCCTTCGGCTTCGCTCAGGGTAAAAATTGCCGAAGCAATTTTCTAGAACGGAACAAAATAAAAGATACTATAATTTTTTGCAAAGATTATGTATGATTGCACATTTTCGGCTGTCAAAGAATATTACTATATTATATTTATTTAAAAGGTGGTGTCAACCCTGTTAAGTAAAAGAATTGCAAAAAATCACCATCTTTGCTAGTTTTTATTCAATAAGCAACTTAACAAAGGAGGAGTTATGTTTTTAATCCATTTAATATTCGGAATCCTTTATTTTACCTGGGGGCCCATTTTTGGAGAACCAAGCGGAAAAACAGAGAGAGTATTAATAAAAATTTCATGGGTTATCGCAATTGCAATATATTTATTTATAGCTTGGTTTCTATGGAAACTTGCAGTTATTGTTTTTACAAACTAATTTTTTAAACTAAACAAAAAGGATACAAGATGAATGACGAAAAAATAAAAAAAGAACTCTTAGGTTTAGGAGCAACTGGATTTGTATTTGACACAGAATGTAATAAAATAATTGGCGCAACTTTCAAATCAAAAACAGATGCGGTATTAGCCCATTTCAAAATTCAAAAAATAAACGGACAATTAAGACAAAGGGTCTTTAAAAAACAAGACTTAGCATTGTTCCATCCAACGCCTCTTCTCTTCTAGACTACTAAGGTTGTAAAAATCACAAAAACCAAAACCGCCCTGAGCTTGTTGAAGGGCGGTTTTTTATTTACGTATTAAATTACGTAATTAATTACGTAGATAAATCCAGCTCATTACTCTTACAAATCTTTGCATACTCAAGTGCGCTTTTGCGAACCTTGCGCTCCAGGGTGTTATAATCAATTTCCACCAAACCAAACCTTGGCCAAAATCCTTTATCCCATTCAAAGTTATCAAGTAGTGACCAGTGCATATACCCACGCACATCTACACCGTCAGAAATAGCCTTATGGACATATCTTAGTGTGTCCGTTATAAACTTTGTCCGTTTAATGTCCGATGCGTCTGCTAAGCCGTTTTCTGTAATATACACGGGCAAATTGTATTTTTTCAAATCCTTCAAAACATGATAAATCCCTTCTGGAAAAATCTCCCATCCCAAATCAGAAACGGACTCGTTTTTGTTCCCACCAAGCTTTGAATGAAAATAATAATTCAATCCAATAAAATCCTGGAAGCCATCAATCTGCTTCAAAAACTTATGATTCCAAAAATAATTCAAAAAAGGAATTTTTTCGAAATAAATGTTGTGTTTTGAAATACCAACCTGCCTATCGGAATTCATATTTTTAATAACTCGATATGCTTTTTTGTGCGCATCGGCTAATTGGCGTAACACCTTAAAATATTTAAAAATATTTCTGTATTGAGGTGGCCAATTTCCTCGAAGAAAAGAATTGGAAGTATAAATATTCGGCTCGTTTATAGTAATCCAAAATTTCACATCCGGGAGAGCTTCAGCCATTCTTTTTGCAAATCGCTCAAAATGTTTCGGCGCGTCTTTATGCAGCCACCCACCTTTCTCAGCAAACCAAACCGGCACGGTCCAATGATAAAGAGTCACAAATGGCTCAATATTTTTTTGCCGTAGGGAAGAGACCACCTGCCTGTAATGTTCTATTTCATATTCATCAAATCTACCTTGCTCAGGTTCAATTCGCGACCATTCAACAGAAAGCCTATGAGCATTATGCCCCATAGATTGTGCGACATTAAAATCCTCTTCAAATTTATTATAGTGGTCGCCCGCCCGCCCGGAAATATAATTTTCCGGTTTTAACATTTCAGGAAACTTCTCCCGCTGCCACGGCCGCCAACCACTCTTCGCTTCTTCTGCCAATCGACTAGCATTCTCTTTTTCCCACTCACTCCAATCATTATAATTCCCTCCCTCCACCTGATGACTACTAGTCGCCGCCCCCCAATAAAATTGATCTGGAAATTTTAATTTTTTACCATCTTCCATAATTATATTTTACCCTATTTAATAGAATATACCACTTTCTCACGATCATATAATTTTGGTATAATCTAATTCTAACTTTTTAAAAAACAAAACGGTCAAACTTAAGAATGAACCGTTTAAAATAATTATTTTAATAATATCTTTAAATATATAACTTTATGCGGTCGCATAATTCTATACACTTTTTAATTCTACTCTTCAGTTTGTTCTTTTACCAATTCCCACATCTCTGGAGACTCCTTTTCTGTCTTTAGCCAATACCACCACTCGGCACCCCAAAAATAAAAAGTATCAAAACCGGTTCCTTTTATGTATTCCGTCATCTTTTTGTGTCTTTCCGGACCAAAACCCTCATACTGTCTTTCTACACCAGATGTTTTTATATCACCATCTATCCAAGGCTCTGCCTGAAGCTCAACCACCAATCGAGGTTTTTCCCCATAAAAAACCTCCACCAACCCCTGCTTTAATCTAAAAAACCAAGACGGAATAGGGTAGGTCCATTCTCCAATATATCTAGTTACCACATGTCTATACATGGTCGAACCAAAAACATCCGCTCTCTTATATGCTCTAACCCAATCACCAAACTCCCCACCATCTGTCAAAACAATCGGCTTATCTGAAAGAGATTTTACCAAAGCTATCTCACTCTCAAAAAAATCTACATCTAGTTTTGGACATATACCAAATTTTAAAAACGGCTCATTTTCTACCTGCCAAGCCCAAACTGTAGGATTATTATCATATCTTTTTACTGCCACCTCAATATAATTTAATAACTTTTTATTTTGACTCTCCATTTCTTCACTCTGTACCCATTCTGGACTATGACACTCCGGCCAACGGGGCACTCTTCTACCAACCACTAAAATCAATTCTGCCTTATGCTCTACAGCTTTCTCCATCATCCAGTCTATTCGTGAAAAATCAAACTGGCCCTCCTCAGGTTCTACTTCCGGCCAATAAACTGGAATTCTTAGTTTTTTAATATTCAAATCTTCCAAAATCGCAATATAAGCCTCTTGCCAATCTATATCAAGATAATCAGCCATAGTTACAGAAAAAGTAACACCAAAATTTTTAGAATCAACTGACGGAACATTGGCCACAAAAAAACAGCCAACCAAAATTAATATCAATACTACTATTAAAAAATTTTTCATTGAATTTTAATTAATTGACAACAAGAAGCACTATACCAACACATACCAGCGCAACACCCATAACCTTTTGCGTAATCATTTTTTTTTCTAACGACTCTTTTATAAACCCTGGACAACAAACAGACAAAAAAGAAGCTATTAAAAAAACACCGGCAAATTTAACACCCTGCAAAGCATTCACAACAGAAACAGATCCCAACAAAATCGCATAATTTAATAAAATATAGGACACCGCACCCACAGCCTTATTGCCAACAAACAATGCAAAAAATTTATTTGAAACCCTAGATGAGCTCACAGACAACTGTTTTCTAAAAGAACCAAAAAATAAAAAAAACAAAGCTAAAATTAAAAACCCAACTCTAGTCCAAACAAAACCATTTATAAAGGTACTATTTAAGAAAACAATTTTTATTGTAAAAAAACTAAGCGCAAAAAATATCGCTGAAACAACAGCATAAAAAGAAAAAATTTTCTCCCTACCAAAAGTAAGCAAAAAACTACCCAATATTAAAATAGCAAAAGCCAAAAGCCAAAAAGTAGGCAACCTTTCATCAAGAAAAAAATAAGACAAACCCAAGAGAACTATAGGGGAAATTCCACCAATCACCGTCACCGTCCTGGTAACAGAAGTTTTTATCATTGATGCGTAATAAAAATAAAGAGCCAAGAAAAAAGAAACACCAGAAAACAATGCGACTAAAGTAATGTTTAAAGGTAAAAAAGAAAAATCAATTGGCCACAAAATAAGAACCGCGGACCCCAAAACACCAGTATAAAAAGAATAAACTAGCGGATTCTTTACTTTGTTTGAAACCAAAAACTTATCTACCACAGCAACCACTGCGTTTAAAAAATAACTTAATGTTGCTAAAATTATCCAACTCATAGACTACTAATTACAAATAAATACAAATAGTAATTTTTTTAATTTTTAGTTTCTTTAGGTGAACTTTGAATTGATTCTCCTCCATTCTTCTATTTTTTTATGATCACCAGACATTAACACCTCAGGTGTTTGATACTCTTTGTTTTTATATTCCAAAATCTCAGGCCGCGTATAAACCGGATAAGAACCGCTTTTTTCTTCCAAAGATTCTTCTTTCCCCAAAACACCAGGAATGTGTCTGGAAACCGCATCCGCTATAACCATTGCAGGTAATTCTCCGCCGGTTAAAATATAAGAACCAATGGACAATTCTTGCACTTCGTAACCCAAATCCAACAAAACTTCCTTAACTCTTTCGTCTATGCCTTCATAACGACCACATATTATTACAATATCTTTATGTTTTTTAGAAAAATCTATCGCTTTTTCTTGGTCAAATTCTTCTCCGCCGGGCGAAGTCAAAATCACCAAAGGTTTTTCTTCTTTTTCTCCCCAAACACTCTCAACAGCTTTTACTATTGGCTCAACTTTCATTACCATCCCTGATCCACCACCAAAAGGACTATCGTCGGTAGTTTTATGTTTATCTTCTGCAAAATCTCTAATATTATGAACTTTTATTTTTATCAATTTTTTTTCCTGCGCCCGTGCCAAAATAGAGCTATTAAAATAACTTTCAAAAGACTCAGGGAAAATTGTAAAAATATGAAAATTCATTAAAAATCTTAAAAAACAGTGCTAAAAGAAAAACCGTATTTTCTTTATGATAACACGGTTTTTCTTAATTCTCTATATTTTTTATTTAGAGTTTCAAATCATCTACAACTTCGTCTACACTAGTTTCTGCTGGTGCAGATGAAGGAGCTCTACCACCTTCCGGCTCTTCAATCTTCAAATTAACGCGAGCTTGATTTTTCAATCCAACCACACGAAGAAGATTTCTGATAGCCTTAGCAGTATTGCCATTTCGGCCGATAATTTTACCCATATCTTGTGGGTCAATCCTTAGACTAAGCAAAACGCCCATTTCGTCAACTTTGCGTTCTACTGTAACAGCGTCTGGACTATCAACCAATGATTTAACAACGTACTCAAGAAATTCTTGATCTTTAAACTTTTCTGCCATTGTTTCAAATCAGTTAAACCAATAAATTATTACTCTTCGACCTGAATTCATTATTAACTCTTATTATATACAAAAAAGGCTGTTTGTCAAGATGTTGATTTATTTTTCTTCTTTTTCAACTTCTGACTCTTCTTTTGTATCTTCTGCTGGTTTTTCTTCTTCCACAGGAGTTTCTTCTTTGGGGGTATCTGCAACTTCTTCAGTGGATGCTTCAGTTGGTGCTTCTGTGTCTTCATCAGCTTTAGCAATCTCTACTTCTTCAGCTGGAGTAGCTTCCTTCTTGCTCTTCGCAGAAACATCTATTTTTTCACCTTTAATTATTTTATGCTCAACCAAAAGATTATGAACAGTATCAGAAACCTTGGCCCCTTGTGAAAGCCAGTATTCGATACGTTCTTTATCCAAATTAGTCTCATTGGTTTTAGGATTACGAAAACCAAGCTTCTCTAAATAAGCACCGCTTCTAGGCGCCTTTCTTGAATCTGTTACTATTAGTCTAAAAGTAGGATCGTGTCTCCTACCAACTCTTGTAAATCTTATCTTTAACATAATATACCCATTATATATAAAAAAATAAGGCAGTCAACCCGGTAGTACAATTTCAAATTGTTTAATTTAAAATTCTGTAGATTAGACTGATAGTTTATTAAAAACGCTGACAAGGTCAACGCTTTTTTAACATATCAGCTTAGCTACCAATTAAACAGGATTTTGATTTGAAATTGAATACTACCGAGTCAACCTTAATTCTTGATTCCTAATCTCAATTCTTAATTTTTTATTCATCCCAGCCTTTCTTTTCAAGAGCTTTTTCAGCTGATTTCATTTGAGCTTCTTGTTTGGAATAGCCTTCACCTTTAGCAATCATTTCACCATTCAAATAAACACCTATTATAAAATGCTTTTTGTGGTCAGGGCCACTTTCTTCTACCACTTCATAGTTAGGAGTAACGCCTACTATTTCTTGTGCTTTTTCTTGAAACAAACTCTTGGCATCACGCCATAATTTTTTCTCAAGCACTTTATCTAAATTAGAACAAAAATACTCCAAAATAAAATCATTTGCTTTATCATACCCCTGATCTAAATAAATTGCACCAATAATAGCCTCTACTGCATTTGCTAAAATATATTGTCGTCCTTTTCCGGTGTCTTTAGCCTCCCCCCTAGAAAGACGAATAAAATCTCCTAGTTTTAATCTGTCTGCCACCTCAAAAAGCATACTGGAATTTACCAGAGCTGCCCTCAAAGAAGTAAGCTCCCCTTCTGGTTTTTGAGAAAATTTTGAAAAAAGAAAACCCGTCACAGAAAGTTCCAAAACAGCATCACCCAAAAACTCTAAGCGTTCATTATGAGAAAGACCAGCCCCTTCCTTTTCATTTAAAAAAGATCTGTGAGTAAGAGCCTCCTCTAACAGATCAATATCTTTAAATTTGATGCCAAGTTTTTCTTGTAATTCTATTATTGTATTAGCCATAATTACACATGAATAATGAAAAAATTTACAAAGCAAATTTTTAAACTTTATTCATAATTCATGATTCGTGATTCTATTTTTTTATAATCTTTATCGCCTTAAGTATCAGTGGCTTCAGATCATCGTAAATCTTTAGCCCTTCAAGCTCATCTAGCTTAAACCACCTTACATCATCAAGCCCGCCAGATTCTTCCAACTTCAAATCTTTATCTTTTGTTTTTGCCAAAAAATAAACAACTTTTTTCTTTATTTTTCCTTTTTCAGGATGTGAAGCAATATATTCATTTCTGCCTAGCTCTTCGTCCAATTTTATATCCAAATTCATCTCTTCTTTTATTTCTCTGATTGTTCCTTCTTTTATATCTTCATTTTCTTCAATGCGGCCTTTTGATAAAGTCCAATATCCAAACACATCATGAACAAGAGCAAGCAATACCTCATCACCTTCTATTCTATAAACCACAGCACCACCAAGGCTTTCCTCACCAGCAATTTCATCTGAATCTTTTTTCTTTTTATTTTGAATATCTTCTTCTTCAAGTCCTGGAATTTCTCTATAAACAGTGCCTAAAACACCATTTACAAATTTACCAGAAGTTTCACCACCAAAAGTTTTAGCAAGCTCTATTGCCTCATTTATCGCAACCTTAGAAGGTACCTCTTTTCTATTACCAAAAATAAGCTCAAAAAGACCAATTCTTAAGACATTTCTATCCACCAAAGCAATTTGATCAAGCGGCCACTCTGGAGCGGTTTTTTCTATAATAGCATCGATTTTTTTCTTCTCTTTTAAAACACCTTTTATTAAAGATTCGGCAAACTTAGTTTCCTCCATACCGGGGGCAAACTCTTTTAAGTTTCTTTTTAAAATATCATCTACACTAGCGCTATCGCAACCTTTAAAGTCCCATTCAAATAGAACCTGTATTGCTACACTGCGTGATAAATGTCTATTAGCCATACCGAATTTTAATGAACGTTAGTGAATAATTAAACTTGAGCACTCCGACCGCGAAACGCGTCAGAATTACAAAATTTTACTTATTTAGATAGTTCTTCCATACTTAGGTCTTTTTGTTTTTCTTGTTCTGCCAACTCTTTTTCTTTAAATTTCTTTTCTTTTTTAGTTAATTTTTTCAAAATATCAAAAACAGTCCTTTTTTTGTAAGTACCACAATTTTTACAAAGTGTATGAGGAGCTTTTGGCTCACCACATTTTTCACACAAAGAAATAGCAACTTTTTTCAAGCCGTGATGCGAACGCCTGTTGCGCGTATGTGATTTTGTATGTCGCATTCGTATCGTCATCCCGGTAGTATTCAAATTCAATGATAAAACATCGAACCTGTTAAATCTAATAATATAATACTTCTAACAAATATTCCCCGAAAATACAACTCTTTTTTATTGCTTTCAGCAATACATTGAATTTGTACTACCGGGTCATAATACTTTTACAATACTATAAATAATAAAAACTTTCAATATGGAGCCGATGGTCAGATTCGAACTGACGACCTACGGTTTACAAAACCGTTGCTCTAACCAACTGAGCTACATCGGCTTAAGTGTCCCTTGATCTTCTTTTTTTTACCCTACTTTTAACCTTATCAAATTTCCCCCAATATTCACTACACTTTTCACACTTTACCTTATGTTTTCCGTTTATCTTATTCCTTAAACGACAAGTAATTTTTTCAAACCAACATATCAAACCTTGGCCCCACACCTTATTAAAACGAAAAATTTTTAAAATATGATTTGTTTTTATCTTTCCGCTAATCACCGAATTATAAAAAAAGGCTTACTTAAAGATAAATCCTTAAAGAACTCTTCTCTCTTTAAATTTCTGAAATAATATACTCTAAAACCAACCAAAAAAACAATACCACAAAAGGACAAAGAGCATATCAAAATTAAAATTCCAAAAAAAGTCATAAAAAGATAATAATTGTTACTTTTTACTTTTACAAAGAAAGACGCTCAAAACGAGCAACTTCAATATTTTCACCAAATTTTTGTATAGCTTCGTTTATAAAATCAGAAATTTTAATATCTGGATTTTTAATATATTGCTGTTCTAATAACTCTTCAATATCAGATGGTTTTGAAGCTACAATCTGCATTGCAATACTGTGTGCCAACTCTTTAAAGGCTGGATTTTTGGCAACAAAATCAGTTTCTGTTCTCAATTCAACCAAAACCCCAGCTTGGCCCTTACCATGTATATATGCTTCTATGATACCAGCTTTTGTTGCTCTGCTTGCTTTTTTCTCTGCTACCTCAACTCCGTGTTGTTTTAACCACTCCATAGCCTTTGTCTCATCACCACCAGAATTCTCCAATGCTTGCTTACAAAGCATCACAGAGAGGCTAGTTCTATCTCTTAAATCTTTTATTTTACTTGTGTCAATATTAGTCATAAATTTTAAAATTAAGAATTAAAAATTTAGAAATTAACTACTTATATATTTTAGCAAATTTTATTTTTTTTCTGCAACCTTTTCTTTTTTCTCCTCAGTTTTGGTAGTTTTGATTTTTTTCTTAGTTCCTCCTTTATAAGCAGCTATTACTTTATCTAAAAAATATTGCACACTAGAAGAAGTAGTATCATTGCCTGGAATTGGATAATTTATCATTTCTGGATTACAGTCGCTATTTAAAACAGCGACCACAGGAATATTCAACTTAACAGCCTCTAAAACAGCTTTATTTTCTTTTTTGGAATCAACAACAACTAACACATCCGGCTTCTCCGTAAAAGAAACTAATCCACCAAAATTTTTCTCCATCTTTTCTAGTTTTTTCTCTAACTTAGACGCCTCTTTTTTTATATATTTAGCAAACTCTCCCGTGTCTTTTTTATTCTTAAGTTCCTTGTAATAAGAAATTCTCTTTTGCAATATATCAAAATTGGTTAAAGAGCCACCAAGCCACCTTCCAGTAACATACGGCATACTTAAATCTTTTGCCGCTTTTTCAACTAAATCATTTATCTCAGGCTTTGTTGCTACAAATAAAATTTTTCCTTTTCTAGAACCTAATTCACCTAAAAAAGATTCAGCCTCTTCTAAAGCTTGATAAACTTTTTCTAAATTAAAAATCTCTATATTATTTCTAAGACCAAAAAAATACTTTTTCATTGCAGGATTACTTGAAGAACGAGAATAACCAAAATGAACCCCGCGATTATACATCTCTTCGGTTTCTTTTAATAATTGTTCTTGCCTAGCTGACGAATTAACCTGTCTCGATTTGTCAGTCTTATCAGAACGGACTTGATTTTTGTCTTTAAATTTGGTATCCATAATAATATTACTGCATTATATTATTTACTTGCAGTTATCAGTTATAAAAAATAGTTTAGACAATTTAGCACTTTATTGCAAGCCCGATATTACAAATTTGTATAATTTTATACAAAATACCGGGAATAATCAAAATTAATAAATTTAAAGAGATAAGTAAATTCAAAAATCATGAAAAAAGACATACATCCAGAATACAACTCAGATGCAACTATTAAATGCGTTTGTGGCAACAAATTCAAACTTGGCTCAACAAAAAAAGAAACCGAGGTAGAAATTTGTGCTAACTGTCATCCATTCTTTACTGGTAAAAAGAAAATTATCGACACAGCCGGTAGGGTAGAAAAATTCAAAGCTAGAGTGGCAGCTAAAAAACCGACCACCATAAAAAAGCCAAGAATTAAAAAAGAAAATAAAAAGAAGATAGAAAACAAGAAAGTAGAAAACAAAAAGACAGAAAAGAAAGAAGTCAAGAAATAATTTCTAATTTTTAACGCTTTTAAAAATTAGAAATTCTATAAAGATATGAACAACTACCAAACAGAACAAAATGACCCTAAGGAAATATCTCCTCAGGGTGTAATAGTAGAAATTAGAGCAGGAGCCGGTGGAAAAGAAGCCGCGCTTTTTGCTGATGTGCTATACCGAATGTATACAAAATACGCAGAGTCTCAAAATTGGAAAACAAAACTGGTAAACGAATCTAAGGACGAAATGGGTGGTTATAAAGAAGTTAGTTTTAAAATAAAAAACCCAGAAGCATATAAAAAACTAAAACACGAATCCGGAGTACATAGAGTACAACGTATTCCTTCTACAGAAAAATCAGGCCGAGTTCATACTTCAACAGCTTCTGTAACATTACTTCCTGTTTTTCCAGAACGATCTCTTGAAATAAAACCGTCAGATATAGAAATGGCTTTTACTCACTCAGGAGGAAAGGGTGGACAAAATGTAAATAAAGTAGAAACAGCTGTACGCCTTACTCACAAACCAACAGGAATAGTAGTAAGAAGTGAAAACGAAAGAAGTCAGCAAAGAAACAGAGAAGAAGCAATGAGACTTTTAGAATCAAAACTAATTCAAAAGATGCAAGAAGAGCAAACTGGATCAATCGATGAATTAAGAAGAGAACAAGTTGGAACACAAGATAGATCAGAAAAAATAAGAACCTACAATTATTTGCAGGATCGTATCACAGACCATCGCTTCAAAAAAAGCTGGCATAATATAGACAAAATACTAAGTGGCGACCTCGGTAAAATAATCAAATTTATAGAAAAAGGAGGAAAGAAAAAGAAGAAAAAATAATCGACTTGTGTCGATTATTTTTTATTGAGTAATGATATCTATATCCTTCTGAAATTTATCCGCCCTATCTACAACTGGCTCTCCATAAGCCCATCTAAATTTATACCAAGCATTACCTGCATAATATTTTGAAGCTGCACATCTCTCTTGAAGTAAGCGCTTAGAAGAAATGTGCTTGTTTTTTTCCGCATAATTAACACAGGCACTTGAGTTATATGCATCCTTTAGATAAAGCGACGTACCCACAAAAGCATCAGAATTATTAAATGGCGAAGGAGGATTATTCCCTGTAACTTTGGCTATTCTTTTTTTATATCCAGTCTTATTATTTATATCCCACCAAGTTCTTGGCATAAATTGTGCAGGACCCATAGCTCCTCCATAAGAACCATCTGACACAATCGGACAAGAAACCGGAGTGGTGTTAGGATCCATACCGATCTCATTCATAATAGCTAAAAAAGATGGCTTTTGACTATTACTCATTACCGTACCACTCGAATTTTGAGCCGGCATATTGTAATAACATCGGCCCAAATTTTTACCAATAATTCCATCTATTGCTGATTCTTGAGCAAGAACTGCCAAAATAAAGGCGGTACGTATTCCTGTTGCCTTCTCAGCCACTTTAGCTATCTCTACAGCCTCATAAAACTGCAATTCCCCTCCACCAAACAACTTAAAAATCCTGGTCCTAATTTCAGCCGCCGATGCCATTTTTTGTTTCAAAATTTTCTGATATTCTGCCTCCTCTCCTTTTGTCTCTTCCAAAAGATATTGTTTCTCATCTTCTTTTTTCTCCAAACTATTTTTTTCAAGCTGTTGAATATATTTTAACTCAAGCTCCTCTTTTTTTCTTTCTTCCAAAGTCACCTTCTCTTCTTCAGTTTTATTTTGCATATCATTTATTTCCGCCAAAGAAACTTGCAACTCTTTTTGTATAGATTCAAAAGAACTAAAATCTTCAAAAAATTCAGACAAACTATCATAACCCAAAACAATTTCCAAAATACTAGCAGCATCCATTTCATTTACCCTACGCAAAAGCTCAGACAAAGAAACCTTTGCCTCATCAGTTTTTTGCTCATAATCATCGATTAAAACAGTTCTGTCTTTTATACCAGAATTTAAATTACCAACAGAAATATCGCGAGCACGAATACCAATTTTTACTTTTCTTATCTGCGCATCCAAAATAGTAATATCGCGCTCAAAAGTGCTAGCTTCACGCTGCTTTTCTTGAATTAGCCCTCTTTGTTCGTCCATCTGTCGCTCCAATTCAGCAAGCTCAGCCTCCAATTGCGCTCTTTCAGTATCAATTGTACCACTACTTACATTAGCAAACAAAATATTACCACTCAAAGAAAAAATGGTCAGCGCAATAATTATCAATTTACAATTTTTAATTTTCATTAAATTTACAATTTGTAATTTTCAAACAATTATTTATTAAGAGAAGATGTAATTTTTTGAAAAATCATTGTTAATTCCTGGCATTCTTTCCAAAGATTTTTTGCATCTTCTTTGCTCTCAGGAACAGCTTTAACAATCATTCTTAACCAATGTTTTGTCTCTTGAGATTCTTTTTTGCAAATATAAATTTTATTTCTAAAATCTCTCTTAGAGCTCGCTCCATTGGCTTCCATGTAGTTTGCGCCGATACTCGTACCAGAACGAATAATCTGGTTAATAATAGGTTTCGTAATAATACTTAATTTAATATTCTTACAAAATCCAATAATATTTTCTCCAAACACACCTGTTCTTTCTTCCAAATTATACTTATTTGTAAATTTGTTCATTGAAAATTTATTGGAAATTGCAAACTGAAAATTGAAAATTTAAGAAGATTCTTCTTCTTTTTCAGAAGGTACTTCTTCGGCTTTCTCTTCCTTTCCTTTTTGATCAACCATTTCCACATCTTCCATGCTTGGAACTTCTTCGGGAGCTTCTTCTTCCTCTTTTACTTCTTCCACAAGTGCCACGGCACCTTCTTTATCTTCGATAGTAGTCTCTACGCCTTCAGGTAATTTCAAGTCAGCAATAATAATTTTATCTTCAAATGTCTCTAAACTAGAAATATCTACTTTTATTTCGGATGGCAAATCTTTTGCCATAGCTTCTATCTCTAGTTCGTGAATTACTTTTACCAAGACACCCCCTATCTTAACAGCGGGAGCTTCGCCCTCAAACACAAGAGGAACAGAAGTGGTGATTTTTTTAGTCAAATCAGGAGCATAAAAATCTACATGAACAGGCTCACTTAAAATAGGATCCAAATCCAAACTTTGAATAAGCACAGAAATTGTTTTTCCATCTAAATCTAAATCAATCAAAGTAGATTCACCTGCTTTTCTCCAAAGCTTTTTAAAATTACCTAAATTAACAAAAAATGCACTATTTTCTGTTTTAGGGCCGTACACAACAGCCGGCAATTTCCCCTCTTTTCGAGAAGCCACCAAGGCCTTACCTGTTATTTCTCTTTTTTCACCTTTTAGTGTTAAATTTTCCATGGATTAACCTTAACAAAAACCACCACACTTTTCAAGCCTTACCCAACTAGTGAGGTCGAACCTCACTAGTTGGTTCATTGATTAAAATTTTTCCAGAGCAACATCCTTAATCTCTTGAAAACCGTCTTTTCTGTCCTTAAGCCACTCTTTCGTCTCTTTTTTGTACTTTTCCTCTCCTCCCCAAAAGTCCAGCAAAAACTCTCTTTGCGTAACAGAAGGAAAGTTTTTCTTTCCAACATAATCAGCAAAACTACTCCACCTATACTCTTCCAAAAACTTCACTTGTTCAACTAGTGAGGTTCGACCTCGATAGTTAGATAATTTCAAAGGGTTTGCGTGGATATAGTGTGGAATATGTAAAAAATGAGCGTGCTCTTCTAACATTACTGCTTTAAATTTTCCCTGAAACAACGGGCCTACTCTCTTATATTTTTTATTAAAATACATTGTATAACCAGTTCCCATTTTTTGCATAAATCTAACTATGCCATTTTCTTTTTTTTGTTTAACGACTAAATGAAAATGGTTGGGCATAAGGGTAAATATCAAAACATCCAACAATAATTTTCTCGGCTTTCTATCACTCTTCAAATAGTGAGGTTCGACCTCACTAGTTTTTTTGTTGAGGTAATAGAACATATTTTTTGCTGTCCTTTCATCGTTAAATTCAAAAAGGCAATGTATAAAGCGCAGATAATCCTGCCTATCCATGAATACATTTCTTTTTTCTACCCCGCGATTGTAGATATGATACAATTTATTATTTAAAAATATTGGTTTTTGCATAAATTAAGTATAACATATTTTAACTAGTGAGGTCGTAACTAGTGAGGTCGAACCTCACTAGTTGAGAAATTGGAGCAAAGATACCTATCGGCCCATGTTGTAGAGGCGGGTGATTTCATCTGCCGAAAGCGCGCGATTGTAAGAATATAAATTTTTTAGTAAAATAAAAATGCTATGGGGGTACCAAGGTGGGAGTCTAAACTCGTCATTTTAGGTCTCGAGGATTCGATTCCCTCTACCTCCATAGCCCTATAGGGCTTGTCTAAGTTATCCACACAGCTATTGACAAAATGATTCAATCTGCTAATGTATAAACAAGATGACGAGTTTAGATTTCTCACTGAGGTGAGACTCCAGGCATCGCTAGAAATAGCGGTGTTTTTGGTTGTCTTCAAAATTATGTGTGTTTAGCACCCATAAAAAGTAGAATACAGAATATTCTACATTCTACATTCTTAATTCAACATTCTCGTCATCGGCCCATGTTGTAGAGGCGGGTGACTTCGTCGGCGGAAAGAGCTCTGTTGTAGATGCGAACATCATCTAGGGAACCATCAAATTCATAACCCGCGCTACTAAAAGGAACTCCTAAATTATTTATATTTAATGTTTTTGATGAAGCAGAAGCAGAACCTTGAAAATTCCCATCAAGATAATATTTAACAATTGAGCCATCATAAGTT
This sequence comes from uncultured Candidatus Saccharibacteria bacterium, assembly GCA_964590835.1. Classification (GTDB taxonomy): domain Bacteria; phylum Patescibacteriota; class Minisyncoccia; order JAHISW01; family Tagabacteraceae; genus CAZPYD01. Next base: position 15,522 of record CAZPYD010000015.1, read on the forward strand.
ATTGTCCAATATTGCCATTGACCAGTACTAATCACAGCTCCTGTAAAATCTGCCGTAGATCCATCACTGAAAGAAGTTCTCCAAAGTCCCGAATTTTTTTGACCAATAAAATCATTATTTGTATTATATTCTCCAAAAGGAATAACCCATAAAGTTGAAAAAGAATCTGCTTTTACCCATCCTGCAACAGCAAATTCTGTTAAAGAAAAATTTGAAAAACCCACATAATCATCGCTCCCATCAAAATCCAAACCCACTCCCAACTTTCCATCAACCCAGCCGCCGTTTGTGGAAGTTGCCATCCAGTTTAATGTCCCATGATTTAAGTTCCCGCTTCTGTCGTTGGCTGTGGAGCCGGAGCCTTCCTGAAAATCCCAGTAGCCGACAAGGCCGCTGTGGAAGACAGGGCGAACGATGACGCTGGCTTGAGCGTCAGTGGCGCAGACAAGACCTACAAAAATTATTATAGAAATGAATAGAAATTTATAGAAACTCTTGTGCTTCTTTCCATAATAACTTTATCTCGTCTTTATGTTCAGGATTACTTCTAGCAAGCAATCTTAACCAATGTTTGGTTTCTTTAATTTCTTTTTTAGCAATGCTGATTTTGTGAATAAAATCTTTTTTACTTTCCGCTTCTGTAGCTTCACAATAATTTGCGCCTATTGAGCCACTCGAAGCAACAACTTGTGTAATTATTCTTCTATTTATTTCATCTTTTTTTATCTTTTTCATTAAGTCAATAACACTCTCAGCAAACTTTGCAGTTCTCTACTCCAGATCATATTTATTTTTATCGTTTTTGATTATTGATACTTGATTATTGGTTGATTATTGAAAATTGAAAGTTGATTATTGTTTAAAAATTATTCCTGTGGTGTAGTAGTGGCAACATCATCGGGAGTCGCTATGGGCTCTTCAATTACTATCTCGGGTGTTGAACTCGCTGTTTCTGTTTCCGGCTCCGGTTCAATTAGCGAGCCTACAACCTCTATACTTCTTGTTGTTGTAGCTGTGTTTCCAGCCTGGTCAGTAGCTACATAAGATATGGTATGCTCGCCAGCCGCGCTGGTGTCCACTGACACATCCATGCCGCTTATGTTCCTGCCTGCAAATATGTCGTTTATAAATACACTGTAGCCAAGATTTTGATCTACGTTATCTGTAATAGTTACTCCCAAGTCGCCATATGTGCTATTTATTTCTACTGTAGCAGGGTTGTTGCCCTTGAGTATTAGAACCGGCGCTTCTGTATCTACGGAAATCGGAGGTTCAACCCTGTCTGCCGGCAAGGCAGGCTCGGTAGTTGGAGTTGTTGCCGTTGATTCTTGATTCAACAGTGCTTTTAACTGTTCTTCATTCACGCAAGTATTGCCAATACAAAGCTCATCTTTAATCAACAAACTTTTCACGGCTACAACCTTATCGCCAAACCAATCAAGAATAGCCGCGGCCAATGATTCAAGTGTTGGAAAATGCCCCCAGGTTGTTAGATCGTTAGTATCATTTTGAAATTTGGCCTCAATATCATCAATCCTCATCTCTAATTTTTTAATCTCTCCTTGCTGCGCCTTAATACCCGCCCAAGCCAATGAAGTCATTTTATAAAGATCCACGCCTTTGCCGTCCACGCTCAAAACCTCCACAGGCGCCTCTTCGGCAATAAGACCAAGCCTACGAGGCTCAATATAGTGAGGTTCGACCTCACTAGTTGTGTCGTTTTTATAGTTATATCTTGCTACCCTTGCTCTGCTAATCTTCTCCAACGCCCCATCATAGTCTGTGTCTACAAGATACTCTATATCCTTCTTAGCATCGCTTGTTGAAATGTTTACAAAAGACTCTGCGGCCACATCGCCCATTACATGCAATTTATATTCCGGCGAAGTAGTCCCAATACCCAAATTACCATTCTCATCGATCAGAACAGACGGAGTGGTGGTTGGGGCATCGAGAATATCTAAAACACTTACTATTTCTTTAACACCTTCTACTAAGACCGGACCCAGTTTATCATACTGAATACCCCAATATTCTCCTGTTGTATCAACCATTTCCGGGAAATACGGCTCTACCTCTTGGGCTATAACACCAATCTGAGTGCTTGTGCTTGAACCCGGATTAATCCAATTGAAGTTTACACCCCTAATTTGATTCAATTTTTCTAAAGCGTTTGGGATGTTTTGAATATTCTTTTTTAACCTCACATCCGAACCTGCTGACCAACCGGTAGTGTTTTGAGCCATATATACCCCATCATTGTCGTCATTATCATACAAATAAAGATTTCCGTTGTTATCTCCCACCAACCGCCAATTTCGAGCGTCGTCCATCTCGAACCTTAATGAGGCAGCAGTATTGGCACCAGAATTAATTTTTATCGAAGTAGCGCCAGAACCTGTAACAACAAGTTTTCGTTCTGGTGCTGATGTTCCAATACCGACGTTGCCGTTATCGTCAATTCGCATTTGTTCCTGCATCTGTCCTTTTG
>CAZPYD010000016.1:0-17530 GCA_964590835.1 uncultured Candidatus Saccharibacteria bacterium
TACTTTTTTATTTTTTAAAGTCATTACTTTTATTCCTGCCTTTATTTTTCTAATTAATTCTGACGGAGATTTTATGCTTATTAAGCGTTTTAAAATATAACCGGGGCGGACGTAAAATTGTTTGTAAGCATAATTTAAAAGATTTTGCAGTTCTTCGTTGGAAAAATTTTTAGTCCAATATTTTGTTTTAAATTCTGGTTGAGGGTTTTTTGCAAATTCGAGCCAGTGGTCATTTTTAAAAACTTTTTGTTCTAGAGCTAATTTGTATATTCTTGTTGCAGGGAATGGGGTTAATAGTGTTATTTGCACAAAGTCTGGGTTTAATTTTTTAGCAAATCTTATTGTTTCTAATACATCTTCTGTTGTTTCGGTTGGAGAACCTATCATAAAATATGCAAGGGTTTCTATTCCCATTTTTTTTGTAAGGCTAAAAATTTCCAGTGCTTTTTCTAGGGTAATTCCCTTGTTTAAAACTTTTAAAATTTTTTCTGTACCTCCCTCAACGCCGTAGTGTATTCTTTCGCACCCTGCTTTTTTTAGGAGTTTTAGTATTTCCTCGTTTACTGTATCTACTCTAGCTCTAATATCCCAACTGAATTTTAGTTTTCTTTTTATAATTTCATTGCAAATATCTATTGTTCTTTGTTTGTCTACTGTAAAAGTGTCGTCGTAGATAAAAATTTCTTTAATTCCTAAGTTTAAACATTCTTCCATTTCATCGACAACATTTTGAGCTGATCTTTTTCTGAAAACTTTTCCAAGACTTGGCCTGTCGCAAAAGGTACATTGAAAAGGACAACCGCGACTAGTGAACATTGTGGTGATAGGATTTTTCTTAGCTAAAAGTGAAAAATATTTTTTGTAAGACAGCATTTCTCGAGGAGGAAAAGGAAGTTCATCTAGATTCTCACAATATTTTCTTATCCCAGTATTTATTGTTTGGCCATTTTCTTTAAAAACGAGACCTTGGATTTCTTTTAATTTTTCTGTGTTATTTATATTTTTAAGAAGTTCAAAAAAGACCTTTTCTCCTTCGCCTAAAACAGCATAGTCGATATTTTTTAAGTTTATGGTTTCTTCAGGATAGATATTTATGTGCGGACCACCCAACACTATTTTTACATTAGAGCAGGCTTTTTTAGCTATTTTCGCTGTTTTTAGAACATCTAAGAGTGTTAATGTCATTGTTGTAATACCAACAACATCAGGAGAGAATTTTTTTATTTTATTTTTTAGTTCATCGTAAGTTAGCTTTTCTACTTGGGCGTCTATTATTTTAAGATCGTGGTCGGAATATTTTTTTAGATACCCTGCTAGATATAAAAGACCAAGAGGTGGGTCAAATCCTCTTTCAGTTTTTATAATTTCTGGATTACAGCTTAAAACCTCGTTTTTATTTGGAGGGTTGATTAGAAGTATGCGCATAATTAATTTTTAAATTTTTTTACAAACTTATCTACTAAAGGAAAAATTAATTTTTTAATAAAATTTGGTATTTTATAATAAATCTTTCTTAGAAACCTCTTTAAATATATTTTAAATGGAGTTTTTTCTTCTTGCCAAGAAAAAGTATTTAAAGAATAAATATCTTCCAGTTTATTTTTTCTTGGTATTTCTCTTGAGTTTTGATTTGGGTATCCAAGGGCAATATAAGCGATAGGTTCATAAGGTTTTTTTATATTAAAAATCTTTTTTAAAGCATCTTTGTTAGGTAAGTGACAAATCCAACATGCACCAAGACCAAGGTCATGAGATGTTAAAAGCATATTTTGGATAGCAGCCGAACTGCTCTGTATGTAATCTCTAAATTCTAAATTGTCGGTTTTTGACTTATTGTAAAGAACTAAAACTCCAGACGGGGCATTTTTAACAACATGAGAGCCGCCACTATCAAAAATTTTATTTTTGATGCTTTGGTCGTCAACAAAAATAAACTTCCATCCCTGAGTGTTGCAATGGCTTGGCGCCCACATTCCGGCTTCTATTATTTTTTCCAAGATTTCTTTTTCTATTTTTTTATTAGAGAAATTTCTAACACTTCTTCTTGTTTTTATAGCTTCTTTTAGTTCCATTTTATTTTATTTATTGTAAATAATAATTTCTGCCAGTAATCCAAAAAATAGAGTTTGCAGAGCTGTGGCAAAAAGTATCATGATTGTTGTATCGAAGAAGGTGGGGATAATATTTACCAAAAACAAAAAAGAGAACAGAATAGCAACAGAAAAAATAGTCAAGCTTATTGGCAAGAAAACCTTGATTGGTTTAAAAAAGAGTGAAAGTTTTGTTATTAATTTCATGAAGTTTACAAAATCAACAGCTTTAATAGAAGATTTGCCTTTTCTTTTGTAGTATTCAATTGGGATAAATTTGGTTGGGTAGCCGTGGCTTAAGCAGATCATTGTAAGGGTGGATGTGAAAGAAAATCTCTCTGGGAAAAGATTCCAGTATTTTAAAGCGATATCTTTTTTAAACATTCTTAGTCCACAATTTAAATCAGGTATTTTAGAGCCTGCCAAATAGCTGGCAAATTTATTTAAAATATTTTTGGCAAATCTTCTTTCAAGAGGGATACCTTTTCCATTTATTTTTCTATGGCCGGTGATTAGATCATAGTCATCGGAATGTTTAACAAACTCAGGAATAGATTGTACTGGATAAGTACCATCACCATCGGTGATGATTATCCAATCATAATTGCTGTGGCGAATGCCTGTTTTTAGGCTGGCTCCGTACCCTCTGTTTTTTGGGTGATGTAATACTGTTGTTTGGCTTGATGAATTACTTATTTTTTCTAAAATTTTATCACTTCCGTCAATAGAGTAATCATTAACAAGTATTATTTCGTAATTACCTGAAAACTTTGGTTCAAGCGTTTCAGTGATTTTTGAGACAGTGTTTTCTATGGTTTCAACTTCGTTATAAACAGGAATTATTATTGAAAAACTTTTTTGCATAAATTACTTTGTTTTGTTAATATATTAAATATTATGGTTAAAATTATTCAAAAACACAAGGAATGTATTGGGTGTGGGGCGTGTGCTGCTATGTGTCCTGATTTTTGGGAAATGAAGGAGGAAGATGGCTTGGCTCACTTGAAAGGGGCTACAGAAAAAGAAGGTGCTATTCAGGAATTAGAAATTGATAAAAAAGACCTTGGTTGTAATGAAGAGGCGAGAGATGTTTGCCCGGTAGATGTTATAGAGATAAAGGATTAATGAACTTTTCTGGCTATTAAGGCAAAAATTGTTTTTACTCCAATGGCTAAATCTAATACTATTGATCTATTTTTAATATAGTACAAATCGTACTGTAGTTTTTCTTTTGCGTCTTCAACAGAGGCTCCGTAGGGGTATTTAATTTGTGCCCATCCTGAGAGGCCAGGCTTGATAATGTGTCTCATTGCGTAGTGAGGAATTTCTTTTTCTAATTGATTAATAAATTCAGGTCTTTCTGGGCGCGGGCCTATAAACGACATTTCTCCTTTTAGTACATTCCACAATTGTGGTAATTCGTCTATACTTGTTTTTCTCAGGATATTACCTATTTTTGTAATTCTGGAATCTTTTTCAGTGGCCCAAACTGCACCGTTTTTTTCGGCATTTTGTCCCATCGATCGGAATTTTATTATTTCAAAAACTTTATTATTTTTTCCTATTCTTTTTTGTTTATAAAAAACAGGTCCTTTGCTGTTTATTTTTATCGTCGCAGATACAAAAGGCAATATAATCAATGTTGGTATTCCTAAAACTACAACTCCTATTATGTCCATCATTCTTTTGAATATTTCAAATATTTTTTTATCTATTTCTTTTAGGTTTTCCAAAAACCATTCTTCTTTGACCATAGATACAGGAATTTTTTCAGCCAAAGTTTCATAAAATTTTTCAAAGTTAATAATCCCAATTTTGGATTGTAGCATGCTGTAAAATTCTTTTGATACTTCTGGGTTTTGCATAGAATTTCTGGATGCAATAATAAGTTGAACGTTATTTTTTTTGATAAAGTTTTTAAAATTTTTAGGTAGATCATTAAAAACTCCAACAGGAAGATATCCAAACTGAGAATTTTCTTTTAGGTAGTCAGAGAAATCTTTTATTTCTTGTGATTTACCAAAAAAGATAATTTTTGTTTTGGATGACTTGCGATCAAGAATCCAAAATATTCTTCTCCATAGTATTAGTAAAACAGAAAGCAGAGCAACATCTATTAATAAGTTTGTTTTTGGTGCAATTACTATTCCGGGAATAAGGTAAAAGATTGTTAGGGCGATAATAGTACCTGCTAACATGGCTTTTAGGATTTTTTCTACAATTTTTTTGTAAGATACAAAAGTTTTTATATCGTAAGCGCTACTTATATAGAAGATAAATAACCAAAGTATATGCACAAACAAGAAAGCAGTTCTATGTTCATCCCAGATTGATTGACTAACAACAGCTTGATATCTAATAGTTAGTGTCAGGAAAAGACTTATATAAAATAGAAGTAAGTCTCCTAAAATAAGTATCCCGATTTTTGTATTTTGTGTAAAAATCATAACGGTTTTATGTTTTGTTACTATAAACTAAAAAATATATCCTGTCCAGTGTTTTGATTGATAAATAATGTTTATTTTATATAACTATTTTATTTTCAAATAAGTTTTTTTGTGATAGAGTAAATTTATGCCCGGTAGTACAAATTCAAATATGTTCTTTTATGTATATGTACTAGAAAGTCTGAGAGATAAAAAGAGATATGTTGGTTATACAAAAGATTTGAAACAAAGATTAAAAGAACACAATTCCGGAAAAAATATTTCTACAAACCCAAGAAAACCATTCAAGCTAATATATTACGAAGCTTGCACGAATGAAGAAGATGCGAAAAGAAGAGAGAAATATTTTAAAGTTACTGGTGGGCGTAGGTTTTTAGCCAAAAGGTTGAGAGATTATTACAAGAATTAATTTGAATTTGAATACTACCGGGTATGTCTGAAAGATCAATTCGTTATATTGTAAATGGAATAAAGGCAATTCTTTTTGCATTGCCACTTATGGCTCTTTTTGTGGCTGATTCTTTGTTTTTTCCATTTATTACCGGAAAAAATTTTTTGTTTAGGATAGTAGTAGAGGTTTTATTTTTCTTTTGGGTGTTTGTTGCTGTATTTGACAAGCAATATCGTCCAAGAAAATCAGCTATTTTATTGGCACTCACTGCACTTTTGTTAGTTTTGACTCTCGCGACTATTTTTGGTGAAAATCCATATCGCAGCTTTTGGTCTAATTATGAAAGAATGGAGGGCTTGGTTGGCCATATTCATTTGTTTGGATATTTCCTTATTTTGACAAGTGTGATGCGCTTTAAACGTGATTGGAAGGTTCTTTTTGGCTCAATGGTGGGTGTCAGCGCAATTGTTACAGGCTATGGCTTTTTGCAGTTTTTTGGGAAATTAGCTATTCATCAAAGCGATGTGCGCCTGGATGCTACTTTGGGTAATTCTGGTTACTTGGCTATTTACCTTATTTTTCACTTATTTTTAATAAGCCTTTTTTTCTTTTGGTTTAAGAATAAATGGGTTCGTGTTGGCTTGGTTGTTTTATTTGTTTTAGAGACTTTGATTATTTTTTATACTGCAACAAGAGGAGCTATCCTGGGACTGGTTGGTGCTTTGTTTTTGTTCGCTCTCTTGATGGCTGTTTTTAGTAAAAACAAAAAAATTCGCACGGGATTTTTAAGTTTTCTTATTTTTTGGATTTTGATTGCTGGTCTATTTTTGATTTTTAAAGATTCTCAATTTGTAAAAAGTAACAATGTTTTAAGTAGGTTGGCTTCAATTTCTTTAACTGAAACAACTGTCGAATCCAGATTTACTATTTGGGGAATGTCTCTTAAGGGTTTTCAAGAACACCCCGTTTTAGGTTGGGGCCCAGAAAATTATAATTTGGTTTTTAACAAATATTACGAACCAAAACTTTACAAACAAGAGCCTTGGTTTGATAGATCACATAATATTATTTTTGATTGGCTCATAAATGCTGGTATTTTGGGTCTTTTGGCTTATTTAAGTATTTTTATTTCGGTTTTGTATATTGTTTGGAATCTTTTTAGAAAAAATAAATTTAGTTTATTTGAAGCCTCTGCTGCTGTTGCTGTGTTTGCTGCTTATTTTTTCCATAATATTTTTGTTTTTGATAATCTAACATCTTACTTTATGTTTTTTTCGGTGTTAGGTTATGTTCATTATTCTTGGGTTTCTGAAAAAGACATTGAGAAGCAAAAAGAAGAAGTAACTTTTGTTAAAGAGATTAGTCCACTGGAATACGTTTTTGTTACTGGTGCTTTTGTTTTGATTGTGTTTTCTTTGTATTTTGTAAATATTAAACCAATTTTGGCTTGTAAAGGCTTGTTGAATACTCTTCGTGGTGTGCGTATTTCTCAGTCTGTAGAGCCAGTATTAGGTGGGTTTGATAAGATTTTTAGTTATAATAGCTTTGGTACAGGTGAAGCAAGAGAGCAGCTGAGTAACTATGTTAATCAAGTGGTTGCTTCTCCTAATTTTTCTCAAGAAGACAAAATAAAGGCATTAACGAAAGGGATCGATGGAATGGAAAAACAAGTTATTTCTTCCTCAGGTGATATTCGTTATTTGCTTATGCTTTCTTCTCTCTATGGTAGTGGCGGGCGAATAGATGATGCTTTGGTTGTAATAAATAAAGCGATAGATTTGTCGCCCAAAAAACAACAATTATATTTTATGAAAGCTGATTTTTATTTAAAGCAAGGTAAACTCACAGAAGCAATTGATGTTTTAAAAGAGGTTTATGAAATTGATAAAACATTTGGAGAGGTAGCCAAGAATTTGGCAATTGTATATCTTGCAAATAAAGAAATAGATAAAGCAGAGCAGCTTTTGGAAGAACATTTTGGAGATATTGTGATTTTAGATAAGAGGTTAGTTAACGCATATGTTGGTATAGGTAGATTTGATAGGGTGCGTGATATTTGGGAGAGATTTGTATTAAGTGATCCAAATAATATTGATTATCATGTGAAGTTGGCGGCTACCCATGTTCAATTAAATGAAAATAAAAAAGCACTCGAAATACTACAAGAAACTTTAAATTTAAGCATGGATTCTAATACTAGAGAACAGATTAAGTTTTATATAAGTGAAGTAGAAAAGGTTTTAGGTAATTAAATCGCTTGGATTGGAACAGAAAAAGAATAAAAAATAAGCATTTGACAAAGATGCTTATTTATTTTTTATAGTTTTTTTGTTGATTTATTGAAGAAACAAGCTCAAGATTAAAGTGATTTAAGTAAAGTAGGATAAGGATTTTGATCTTTGAAAGGAGAATTAATAATGAAAAAGTTAAAGATAGGTATTGTGGGTATTGGTATGGTTGGCAGCTCGCTTAAAAAATGGTTTGAGGAGAAAAAAGGATACAAACAGGGCAATGATTTGTTTTGTTATGATTCTGATAAGAAAAAGAAATGTAGTGATAATGTTTTTCAAGTAGATATTCTTTTTGTTTGTGTGCCGACACCAGCCGCTGAAAATGGTAAATGTAACATTTCTATTGTGGAATCGGTTGTTAGTAGCTTAAAAGATAGAGACAGAGCCATTGTTATAAAATCTACTGTTCCTCCAGGGACAATTAGTTATTTAGCTGAGAAATATGAATCTAAAGGTGCTTTTTTGTTTAGCCCTGAGTTTTTGACAGAGGCACAGGCATGGAATGATTTTATTAAGCCGGATTTGCAAATAGTGGCGCCGGTAAATAAGAAGGCTGAGAAGTGGGTACAAGCCATTGTTAACTTGCTTCCTCGGGGGGCATTTCAGTCTCCAAGTGTTTTTGATACACGAAATTTTTATGAGATGAGCTCAAGAGAAGCAACAATGTCGAAATATGGAATTAATCTTTATGGCGCTGTTAAGGTAGCTTTTTTTAATTTTATCTACGAGTGGTGCCAGGCCTGGGGGGTAAATTTTGATTTAGTCCACAAGGCTATTACCAGCGACAGAAGGATTGGTGATTCTTGGAGTTATCCTTTGGATGGTGACTTGAGGGGTTTTACTGGTTATTGTTTTCCAAAAGATTTTTTGGCCACTATTTTTAATAGCGAGATGATTGCTCGCAAAAGGATGATGGAGGGCGGTTTTGACTCTTCTAATCTAACAATGGCAACAGATTTTTTAAAGGCAATATTTGCTTACAATAAAAACCTGCTTAAATCCCAAGGTTATGATCTTGAAGAAGTAATGCTTCATAGTGAGGATTTGAAAAAGAAAGTTAAAAAAGGCAAGGAATAAATTAAATTTAAAAGTGTGCTATTGAGGCATGCTTTTTTTGTTATTAAATTTAGAAAATCAAACGCCTCACATATGTGAGGCGTTTGATTTTTATGATGCGCGGGTGATGGGATTTGAACCCACGATCTCCGCCGTGACAGGGCGGCGCTTTAAGCCACTAAGCTACACCCGCATTATTTTGATTAATTTATTATATCAAATCATTAAAAGTAAGCAATAATAAATTAAAATGTGCCGGAGGTGAGATTCGGTCACAAATATTTTGCTTTGCAAAATTTCGCGACCCCACCTCGCCTGTTTTGCCTCGCTTCTCTCGGCTGCAACATGGCTCCGGCCTTCGATTCTCAACGAAAAGCAAAGCAGTTTGCTTTTCTCCTCCGTCCCACTTCGCTTCGCCTGCCTGTCGGCAGACAAGCTCGTGTGCCGGAGGTGAGATTCGAACTCACGACCTCAGCTTTATGAGTGCTGTGCTCTAACCAACTGAGCTACCCCGGCCTCTAACTTTTTATACTATACACTAAATAATAACCCCTTGGCAATAAAAAGTGAGCCGGAGATTTGCAAGTTTATAAGATTATTGTTAATATCTTTTTATATTCTTTGAAAAGAGGAAGAACAAGGAGGAGAGAAATGAAACCAAAATTAAAAGCAAAAATTGCTTTAAGAATTAGTCGGCTTGAAAGAAATTTGGTAAATAAAGAAGAAGAATTATCGAAAGAAAAAGAAGGCAATAAAGTTTTTAGAAAAACTTTTGATAATTGTCTTGCTACATCAGAAAATGAGTCTTTAATAAAGAGTGAACAAAAAATAAAGACAGAGATTGACGAGGTTGTAGAAAAGATTTCTCTACTTGAAAAATATTTGGATGGCAAGATTGACATTTCACTGAGAAGGAGAAAAGATCTAATAGAGACCTTAAATGGTTATATTAAAGAAACAATTGAGTTGAAAAAACTTATTTCTTTTACAAAAGAAGAGCTTGATGGGATTGAGAAAATAAAAGAGCTTTTGAAATAAAAGAAGAAATTTAAAGCAGGGGTTAAGGCCCCTGTTTTTGTTTGAGGGGATTGATCACAAGTTCTCAGGGAGAATCGGCCACTCTTGCAATCCTTTGGATTTTAAGGAGAATCGGTCGAGTTTTTAGGGAGAAACGGCCACTCTCGCAATCCTACGGATTGCTCCATCGGCCCCCACTCGGGCTGTCGCCTTCGCTTCGCTCCGGCTCGCTTCGCTAGCCCTCGGTTCGATTCTCCCTACCCGCTACAGAAAATAAAGTCGACCGGAGCATGCGCTCCGGCCTCCTTATTTCTGTGCGGGTAGGGAGAATCGAACTCCCGACTGATCCTTGGCAAGGATCTATTATGCCACTTAACTATACCCGCTTTACCCCGCTAGGCGGGGCTATATGTGCCGGGGACAGGAATCGAACCTGCACTCCGGTGAAGGAACGTGGTCCTAAGCCACGCGCGTCTACCTATTCCGCCACCCCGGCTATTGTCCCATAATTGCAGAGCAATTTTACGGGACGACAAATCAATGTTTAATTATTTTTTAATTCTAACTTATCAATTCCTCAACTTCTTTTCGGCCTTCTTTATTTTCTTCTTCTTGTTCTTTATCTAATTGCAAAAGCAAAGTTTCAAACTCACCAACGTGGGTTTTTTCTTCTTTTGCGATATCAAGCATTACTTTTTTTATGTTTTCATTATCTGTAGCTGCGGCTAGTTGTTCATAGAGGCTGACTGCATCAAGCTCGGCAATCATACCAATACGCAATATTTCTTTATCTTTTTCTTCTTTAGAAACCTTATTTAAATCTATTGGAAATTGTGAAAGCATGTTTTATTTAGTTTTTAATGATAATTGTGCCGCGGGTGGGACTCGAACCCACATCCCATAAGGGACACGATTTTAAGTCGTGCGTGTAAACCAATTCCACCACCGCGGCGTTTATATCTTGGATTAGCCCTGCTTGTATACCTATGGTATGTAAACTGACAAGCAAGCAGGCTTGAGGTCTGGGGGAGAATCGAACTCCCGCATAAGGGTTTTGCAGACCCTTGCCTTACCACTTGGCTACCAGACCACAATAAAAATATATCAGCTATCGTATTATTTTTTCAATAACCTCTATCTTATCTTTTGGTTCGATGTTGGCTTTTGTTTGAATAAGTGCACCAAACTGTTCTCCTTCTTTTATTTCTTCTACTTTTGTTTGCTGGCGCTTTAGTTCCAAAATTTGCCCTTCACCTAGTTTAAAGTCTTTTCTGAATATATTAACTTTTTTCCCTGTCAAAATTTTTCCTGAAGTAGCTTCGGCTCCAATAATTTTTTTAGCTTTTTCGTCTCTGAATATTTTAAGTATTTTTGCTTCGCCGACAACTTCTTCCACTTCTTCAACAGGCTCTCTCTTTTTGGCCTCTTCTTTTAGCCAATCTTCTGCTTCGTATATTATATTAAATAATTTTATTTCTACCCCCATTCTTTCTGCAAGTAGTGATATATTAGAAGATGCTTTAACATTAAAACCTACGATAAGTGTTTTTTCACCACTAGAAGCAAGTTTTACATCATCTTCGTTTATATCACCTGCATCTGATCGCAAAATATTAAAGCCAATTTTTGGTGTTTCGATTTTTTTAAGTTGTTTTAAGACTGCTTCTGTTGAGCCAGCAACATCTGTTTTGATGATTATTGGAATAATAGCGCGTTCGCCGGTAAATTCTTCCGCTTCTGGTGTTTCTTCTTGTTTTTCTTTTTCTTCTACTTCGGGTTTTATTGGACTTGTTGTTGCTTTTTCAGCTTCTTTTTTCTTTTCAAAAGACACAAACTCTGCGCCTGATTTTGGAGCTTTGTTGAACCCTACTATTTTAACAGGCGAAGAAGGTCCAGCCTCGGCAATTGTTTTTCCTGAAAAATCTTCAAAAATCCTAACAGGGGACAAGGAGTCTTCTGATACTATGTGCATCCCTTTTTTAAGAGTACCGTTTTGTATAAGTAGGGTAGCGGCGATTCCTCTTTTACCTTCAACATGAGATTCTAAAACAGATCCGGTGGCTTTTTCTTTTGGGTTTGCTTTTAGTTCTTCCATTTCTGCCATAAGATTAATCATGTCCAAAAGATCATCTACACCTTTTCCAGTTAAGGCGGATATTTCTATACATGGTATTTTGCCACCCCATTCTTCTACAAATATTTCGCGCTCAGAAAGCTCTTTTTTGATTTTTTCAGAGTTTGCGTTTTCTCTATCAATTTTGTTTATTGCTACAATAAATGGCATATCAGCTTCTTTTATAGCTTCTATGGATTCTATTGTTTGATTATTCACCTTGTCGTCGGCTGCGATTATTAAAATTGCAATATCTGCAATTTTGGCTCCTCGGCGGCGAATATTTGTAAATGCTTCGTGTCCGGGTGTATCTATGAAAGTTATTTTGCCGCTAGGTCCTGAGCTTGTCGAAGGGTTGGATTCTATTTCATATGCTGCAACGTGTTGAGTAATACCTCCGGCTTCTCCTTCGGTCACCTTTGTTTTTCTGATGAAATCAAGGAGTGTTGTTTTGCCGTGATCAATATGCCCCATTACTACAATAATAGGTGGTCGTATTTCCAAATTTTCTTTTTTTATATCTTTTGCCATACCCAGTAATACACTATCGCGTTAAATCAAGATAATTCTTGATTCTCTTGGTAATAAATCTACGCCCCGTGGTTGTTTTAAGATATTTTTCTCTTTGTTTCGCATCTTCTTGATTTAGACTTGCCTCATAATATACTAACTTAAACGGTTTTCTAAATTTCGTTGAAAAACTTCTGCCTTTATTATGTTCTTCTAATCTGCGTCTCAAATTGTTTGTGTAGCCAACATAGCGACCACTATCCTTTAAGCTAAGTAAAACATAGGCGTAATAGAAGAATATGCGCGAATGTGTATTACTGGGCATAGTTAATACTTTATAGTATATAATATATTGTGTCACTTGACAATGTTTATTATTTATGTATAATAATGATCAAAGTGTAAGGTCTTTGATATAAATCTAAACAAACCCCGCCGAGCGGGGTAAAAAGGAGGTGAGGAAAACTTATTTTTTTTAACGAACCTTTTTAATTCAATTTTTTTGAGACTGAAACCTTAATGGGACAGTCGAGGAGGAAACAATGACAAGTGATATGAGAACTGCAATGAAAAAAGCAGAAAAAAAAGATCAGCAGAAAAATGGTAAGGCTGATCCTTTTACTCTAGATGCTGATTTGAGAACATTAGACAATCGGTTGGGTGATTTGGAAGAAGCCCAAAAAGCTGCTGAAAAAGCTGCGGCTGAGAAAGCGGCCCAGGAGGCAAAAAAGACCGAGTTTATCGCAAAGGTCTTTCCGTATCTGGCGGCTTTGATGGAGCGCCGTGAAGTTCGCAGAGCTCCAGGGATGAGCCGGCAGTTTTTGCAGGTGAACTCCAGTATTGATCAGCTTTTTGCCCGAAAAGGCAAAGAGGTAAAAAGAATCGTTGCCACAGCTTTTATTGAGGCGGCAGCGGACTCTGAAACAGGGATTAAAGATCCCAATGTTCTTTTGCAGGAATTGAAAAACAGGGAATTGATTGTGCTTGTTGAAAAAGAAGATGTTTTTCATTTTTCGGTTTTCCGGAAAAAATTTTGTCTTACCTTTGAGCCAATAGAGGACAGACGGATCTCCATGATTCAGATGCTTCGTGAGCGGTTCGGAGAAGTAGAACAGGCTAAAATCAATGAAGCTAAGACTTATCGTCAGGAACTGGAAAAACTTTCCGGTTTGACCATCTGGGATATTTTTGCTGGTGAAAAAGGGACATTTTGCTTGCATCGGCCCTTTGAAAAAGTTGTTCGGGATAAAGGATCTGACTGGAAGTTTTATCCTGGGTTAATTGCCGGAGAATCCGATGGAAAACAGATTATTATCATCGGCGCCACCGGCGGTTGCCAGAAAACGGCAAATGAAGTTCACGAAAACGGCCTTTCTCTGCCCATAAATACTCTTAATAACGAGGATTTCTGGACAAAAAGAGATGAGCTGAAACCTTTGGTCCCGTTGCATCGCACCTTGTGGGCTATTCGCCGGTTTGCTCAAAAAACAGGTGACACCCCGCAGATTGTTGCTCAGATGGGAGAGTGGATGAAGCCGGGTATGATGAAGCCCGAAACTTTTTTTGCTGATACTACCAAACCGGGTACTTGCCTGATTGTTTTTAATGAAGCAAATGAGACCGGTAAGACAAAACCCTGGAAGTGGTACCATCGTGGCGGATCTCAGCGCGAAAAAGCAGGGCATCAGGATGATTTTCAGAGTTATGATCCAATGAACAATGTCTTTGCTGTTCTCAAGCGTGAAGGCGGCAAAACTTATTGGCTGAAAATCCCGGCGCACCTGGCTGACATGTTTAATTCCAGGAACATCGGTCCTGAAGCTGATTTGAGCAAAAAAGGATCTGTAAGAGGCTCTGCTCTTGCCCTGTATAACTGGGCAAGCCGCGTATATGCCCCGGCCGTGCCGGCTGAGACAGCAACAGAAACCAAGGCCAATGCCACAACCTAAAATCTTTTATAGTTCTTTCTCTTTTTCTGAGCTCTTATTAGGGTTCATGGATAATGAAGCTCCTTTTGTTAAGAAACCCCTTGTTTTGAAAGCCGTAAGGCGAGTAGAAACGAGGGGTTGTTTTATTTTTATATATGTGTTATAAACTATTAAAGATTTAGTTTATTGTATTTTGAAAAATATAAATTATTAAAAGCCTAAACATTTTGGGTTGATTGAGAGGATTGAAAATGAAAATTGATTGGTTATCCTGGAAGTGGAAGCGAGGTTTCTTTTTTGAGAAGATTTTATCTCAAAAGAAAAAATCACAAAAGCGCTTAAAAGCAGCTGTTCTTGTTGATTTTGAGAATCTCGATAGAAGTTTTGAAGATCTTAATTTTGAAAAGCTCGGTAAATTTTTAGATGATATGTCTTTTAAAGAGAAAAAAGACATTATTTCTTTTCAGGTTTTTGTACCGACTCACTTAACTAGTAAAGCTGCTAGTCTTTTGTATCATTTTCATAATGCGGAAATAGCTTTCATTCCACAGATGAAGATTTGTCCGCGCAATTTTATTACCAAAAGCACTGGAAATGGTAATAGAGATGTAAAAGATGTGGACAAGGTGGATTGGCAGATTTCTGTTCAGGCAATGTGGTTGGTGGATCACTGTAGTGTTGATGAAATTGTCGTTGTTTCAAATGATTACGATTTCTCCTGGGTTAGAAGTTATGCAAAGCGACATGGAATAAGATTTCGTCTTTTGCCAGTTTCAGATATATATTCGAGAGATTATCTAAAAGCTGGCGGCAAAGAAGATATATTAGATTTTAAACTTTAAACCTTATAGGTTAGGTAAAGGAGGCAAGAATGCCAAACGGACAGAAGTTTTTTAAATTGGAAGATGATTTTCATGTGGCGCTGCAGAGTGATATAGATATTAGAGAATCAATTAAAGATTGTTTGAAAGAAGGAATTAACTCCGAAGAAGTCGTTTTTAGTGAAAATAAAGAAAAAAGATTTATTTTTCACCCAGGATTAGTTTCTGATGTTAGAGACGGTCAGAGGGTGATATTTAATCATATCACCAATGGAAAAGAAGAAAGGGTGTGGCTAGTGTTTCGCGCCAAGTGTGCTGCTATTGCTGCACGTTTTGGTGAAGTAGAAAGCTTTGGGTTTTTAGGTTCGCGGCCAGGGGATCGCTATAAAGGTGTTGATTATGTAGCTATCGCCTTTCCGAGTATTACTAGGCAAGAAGATATTGTTCCAGTTTTTGTAAAACTGTGTCCTAGAGGGAAGAGACCTTTTGTTTTGCGGATTGAGGCGACTAAAGAAACCAAAAAAGGAGAGCGGATTGTTGTGAGTGCTATTAAGACTAACAGCTTTCCACGCCAACTTTATTAAATTTATTAAGAAAAGAATTTTAAATTAAACCCTGCCAGATAGAGTTTGTTAAACTCATTTATCTGGCAGGGTTTTTATTTATTGTGATATTGTGATTAGGATGTTTTTTTGATATATTGCTTTACTTTGGTATCTTTTTTCTTTATTCTTAGATATATGCCCGGTAGTATTCAATTTCAAATCAAAATTCCGTTTAATTGGCAGCCGGGTGGTGAATCAAGAAAAAGTTAACCCATTCAGCTTTTTTAATAAATTACCAACTAATTTACAGAATTTTAAATTAAACAATTTGAAATTGTACTACCGGGTATGGCTAAAAAAAGAAAAAATAAAAAATCAAAAAATGCGTTAGGTTTTGGTAGGCATATTATTACTGCTCTTTTCATTTTAATGATCTTGGTTGGCCTTTATTCTATAGTCGTTGAGCAGGTTACTCAAAAAGAAGAGCTTACTTTGTCTGGTTTGGCTGCGGAGATAAACAAAAGTAATGTTGAAAAGATTGTGGTAAAGGGCGAGAGTTTGGATGTTTTGCTTAAAGATGGAGGTGAAAGAATTTCTAAAAAAGAAACAGAAGCTTCTTTAACTCAAACGTTAGTAAATTATGGGGTTTCTGAGGAAAAATTGGCTCAAATTGATATTGATATAAAAAACCCAACTGGATTTTTATTTTGGTTAGGCGCTTTGTTGCCGTTTTTATTGCCTATCTTTTTTATTCTTATTTTCTTTTGGCTTATTGCTAGGCAAGCAAAAAGTAGCGCTCTTCAAGCATTTACTTTTGGACAGTCCAAAGCCAGGGTGGTTCAGCCTAATGATAAAAAAGAAAAAGTTACTTTTAAAGATGTGGCTGGCGTAAAAGAGGCCAAAGAAGAGCTTTCGGAAATTGTTGAATTTTTAAAAAATCCTCAAAAGTTTTTAAGCATAGGCGCTCGCATTCCAAAGGGTGTTTTACTTATGGGCGCTCCTGGTACTGGTAAAACTTTGTTGGCGCGGGCTGTTGCCGGTGAAGCCAAGGTTCCTTTTTTCCATATTTCTGCTTCTGAGTTTGTGGAAATGTTTGTAGGTGTTGGTGCATCTCGTGTTCGAGACTTGTTTAAGGAGGCAAAGAAAATGGCACCAGCCATAATCTTTATTGATGAGATAGATGCAATTGGTCGCCATAGAGGAACAGGTTTAGGTGGCGGACATGATGAGCGTGAACAAACTCTAAATCAAATCTTAGTTGAGCTTGATGGTTTTGAGCCACATGAAAAAGTAATTGTAATGGCTGCCACAAACAGGCCGGATGTATTGGATCCAGCATTGTTGCGGCCGGGTAGATTTGATAGGCGGGTTATTTTGGATTTGCCTGATATTTCTGATAGGGAAGAAATTTTAAAGATTCATACAATTAAAAAACCTTTAGCAAAGGATGTTAAATTGAGGACGATTGCTGAAAGAACTCCCGGTTTTTCGGGTGCTGATTTGCAAAACCTCATGAACGAAGGCGCTATTTTAGCAGCACGTGAAGGGCGAAAGGAGGTTACTCAGCTTGATTTGATTAATTCTATTGAAAAGGTAATGCTTGGCCCAGAAAGAAAAAGTCATATTTTGAGCCCCGAAGAAAAAAAGATTTCTTCTTATCATGAGGCAGGTCATGCTTTGGTGGCAGCCGTGTTACCTAATGCTGATCCTGTTCACAAAGTTTCTATTGTTTCTCGTGGGCGAGCGGCTGGCTATACATTAAAACTTCCAACAGAAGAGAGACATCTTTATTTTAAAGCCCACTTTTTAGACGAGCTTGCTGTGGCTATGGGTGGTTATGCATCTGAAAATATGATTTTTGGCGATATTACCACAGGTGCATCAAATGACCTTAAACAAGCAACTGATATTGCAAGGTCTTTGGTTGTAAGATACGGTATGTCTGAAAAGCTTGGTCCTATTTCTTTGGGTGGCCAAAGTGAATTGGTATTCTTAGGAAAAGAATTGGGAACAGAGAAGGAGTATTCTGAAGAGACGGCATCTTTGGTTGATAAAGAAGTCTCCAGGTTTTTAACAGAAGCTTATGATGTAGCGAAAAAAGTTTTGGAACAAAATAATGGTGCACTTGATGCTATTGCAAAACAGTTAATAGAAAAAGAAAACATTGAAAGAGATGAGTTTGATGAACTTGTAAAAAAGTTTGGGATTGAGAATAAAAGAAAATAAAATAATAAAAATAAATAAATAATAAAGGATAGGGGGCACATAGCTCAACTGGCAGAGCGCAGAGCTTATACCTCTGTGGTTCCAGGTTCAAGTCC
>CAZPYD010000017.1:0-17131 GCA_964590835.1 uncultured Candidatus Saccharibacteria bacterium
GGGTTTTTTATGATATTAATACAATTTCCTATTTTTATAGCATTATTTATGATGCTTAGAGATGTATCTAGTTTAAATTCTGATATTCTTTATTTTTTTATAAAAATACCTGAACATATAAATACTATGTTTTTAGGTTTTATTGATATAACAAAACCTAATTTATTAATAGCTTTACTTGCTGGTTTGTCTCAATTTTTTCAAATCAAATTAGCAATTCCTAAAATTAAAAAAATTTCTAATAAAAATAAAAGTTTTAAAGATGAATTACAGAGAAGTATGTCTATTCAAATGAAATATATTATGCCTATATTTATAGTTTTTATTGCGAATCGTTTTTCTTCAGGATTAGCTTTATATTGGACAGTATCAAATATTTTTGCTATATTTCATGAAGTTATAGTTGCAAAAAAAGCCCGCCTGCTAACGCTTAAGCGTAGCGATTGCGGGCAGGCAAAAGAATTAAATGAGTCTAATGAAAAAGAACAATGAGTCCCGTTAGAAATCCAAACCTTTGGAATTTTAATGAGATTTATGGTGTTGTGATTGGTTGAATAATTAAAGATTTAAAATTAATTAACGGAAACAAAAGTTTCCTATTTCTAACGGGATGAGTGAAAGTGAAAAAATAGATATCATAAAAACAATAATAAAAGATGTTTTGATTAAATTGACTGTTGATGGTGGTGTTGAGATGACAGAAACAGCAGATGGGCCAATGTTTATTGTGAAAACACCGGAAGGAGGCTTGCTTATAGGTGAAAACGGAAAAAACTTGATTTCTCTAAATCACATTGTTAAAAAAATAGCAGGTAAAAAAATAGGTAACAACAAAGAAGATTATTTCCCGTTTTCTTTGGATGTAAATGATTACCAGGCAAAAAAAATAAGCGAACTAAAAGATACAGCAAGGGTAAATGCTCAACGTGTAAGATATTTTAAAAAAGAAGTTGCTTTAAAACCAATGACCTCTTTTGAGAGAATGATTATCCATTCAACACTGGTTGATTGCCCTGATATCATTACAGACAGTAAAGGAAAAGATCCACAAAGGTATGTGGTAATAAAACCTTTTAGTGTTTAAGTAGTTATTCTTCAAGCCTTAGACTCCACAATGTGGAGTCTTTTTTGTTTTGGAAGAATAAATAATTTTCTTCAGTGTTTGTAAATAGATTTGTTATATCAAAACCCTCTTTGTCTAAGATTATTTTTGTAGCACCGTTTTTTAGATCTAGTTGCCATAAAACATCATCAAAAGATATTTTTCCTTTATACCAGTCATCCGGATAATATGCCGAAGGAATTCTTTTAGGTATAGCACAATAAAGTATATCTGTATTTTTTTTACCAAAGATACATTTTTCAGGGAGTGTTGTATATGTAAAACTAGAATGAGTTCCTTTTTCTGTATCATAAAGTTTTGTTGTAAAAGTTCTACCAATGCTTTGGCTGTAAAGTACTTTGTCTTCAATAGGGAAGTAAAGGGTTGTTAAACCTTTTATGCCCCCAAGTATTTTTGTGAAAGATTCTGTGTTTGGGTTTAACTTGTAAAGATAACCATCTTTAAAAGCAGAAGATTTTGTTTGTAGTGTAATAGTGTTTTTTTGCGGCCAGGACGCCAAAAAATCTTTGAAGGATGAATTAAAGACTTCTTCTTGATTTTTATTATTTATTGTTGCAACAATCCCTTTTGATTGATCAGTGGTGTCTGTTAAATAAAATATTTCATCTGCTGCTTGTGAGTTTGCGACAGACAAAACATTTAAAGGTAGAAAAACTCCTTCTATTTCTTCTGGTTCTTGTGGTGTTGTGGTTGGTGTTTGTGTTACTAAAAATGTTTGTATGTCATTTATTTCTAATCCGACATAACGCAAAATAACACTTGTGGAATCTTTAGACCACAGAGCTTCAAATATTTTAGGTATAGTAGTTATGGTTAGTTGTTTTTTTTCTCTACCTTGGGTGGTTAATTCGTAAAGATGTCCTGTTGATCTTTCAAAATATCTAACCTTGTTAGTTTGCTCATGGAATGTAGCACCAATGGTTGGAATGTTTGTTATTTGTATAAGTTGCCTGATTGGTTGAGTTATTTCTTCTTCTAGTATTTCTTCTTCTGGTATTGTTGGGGTTGGTATTAATCCATTTTCTTCTCTTGTTTCCGGGAAGAAGAAGTCGATTATTTCTTTTTCCCGAGGAGCTTCTATTTCTTCTGGTTTAAAAACAAAAAACAAGATTATTCCGATAATAATTATCCCAATAATTGTTCCTAATATGATTAAGGTTTTTTTATTCATTTTTTATAAAGTTATTGAGAACAAGTACAAGTGTTATTAATACAACTTCCTCCTACATATAAATTTCCTCCAGTGTTTGGAATTTCTGTTTGTTTACAAGCCAAATCACAGTTTGTAGGGAGGCAGGGGGTTGTAGGGCTTGTGGCTACTCCAGAATACTGACAAGTATCATTAATACAACTTCCTCCTGTATAGGATTCATTTGCAGTCCCTGGTATTATTGTTCCCCTACAACTAATACTACATGTTGCTTGACTACATTGCACGACAGTTTCAATGGGTGTTGTTTTTTTAATTTTTAAAGTAGGTATTTGTAAGCCTTTGGTTACTAGATCTGGATTAATAGTGTAAAGAATTAAATAGGAGGCTAACACCAACAAAAGACCAAGTATTGCTTGTGTAATATTGTTTTTAGCTGTTTCTACAGCGCTAACATTACCACCAGCTAAAATGTATTGAAATCCCGATATTGTAATAATAACAACAGCAATGATTGCCGCAAAAACAATCGCAAATCTATACACATCATTTAAATAATCTGTAAAACCTCTTTGTTCGTATGCTTTAATTTTTTCTATTGCTTGTCGTTGAGTCTCTAATTCTGTAGCACTGGAAACCCCAATATTTACAACTACAAACAATAAAATTATTAAGAATAAAAGTTTTATTGTGTTACATGTTACATGTTTCATGTTATATGATTCAAAAGGTTATATTTATATTTTTACTTGCTGATTGGAATTGATTGATTAAGTTTGTTATTTTTAAACTTATATTACTCGTTCCGGAAACACCAACTGGAACTTCCATATTTATGATTTGAGGATTGTCTTCTTGTGGAGCTATATTTTTATTGTTCATTTCCCAGTCGTAATCCAACTGATTTATGTCAGAGAAATAAAAAGGTTCGGCTATTATGTTTATCGCTTCTGCAAATAAATTAAAATTTTCTTTAAGCGCATTATTAAAGATTGTTCCCATAAGCGGGTTTTCTTCGTAAAAAATAATCTCGGGTTTTATTTGGCTAGCAGATAAAACAACGGCTTTTTCAATAAAGATACTTTTATCATCATTGTAGATCTTAATTGTTATATTGTAATCGTCGTAATTTTTAATTTCAAAAATAAACAAATCTTTTCCTAATCCAGAAGCACCAAATTGTTTTTTGTTATTTATGTGCCAGTCGTAAATTAGGTTTGGAGAAGAAGGGATTGCAACAACTTTTACTAGAGATTTTATTGTTGGAAGCGCTGATCCTTTATACCAATAAGGAGTATAAGTTAATGGTTCATATAAAAGATCAACATCTTCTGCTTGTTGGAAAGCAAGGTTTGTTGAAGGGTTTTGTGAAAATATTAATACACAAAAAAACATTATTATAATAAAAGTCTTTAAAAGTTTTTTATTTATCATGGTATTATATTTTTTTTCCAAGTGTTTCTAAACCACTAAAGAATAATTGAATAATTTTTTTCTCTTTATTATGAGTTAAAAGTATAAATAATGTTGCATCTGGAAAAATCGCACTTAATAAGGGTATAGAACCAATTCCTAATAAAAACAGTCCTCTTGTTAATATAAACATAAACAAACGTCTTTTTACACCAGTACCTTTAAAAAGAAACCAAATCGACACTAATATTGCAAAAAATATACTTAATATTGTGCTTGTTAAACCTAATGTAAAAATAGCTCCTACTATATCTAAAAAATCTTTAAAAACAGCTAAGCTAAATATTAAAAAAGGAAACTCTGGTTGTTTAGGTATTTCAATTGCTAACTCACTCACTTCTTCAGGTAAATTATTTTTATTTAAGTTGCGCGATTCTTGTAATCGCATTAACCTATCATTTTCAATTGTTGTTGTGTTGTTCATTACTCATCAATAAGTAAATCTTGCTTTGCTTTTTTAATTGCTATAAGTTGTGCTGGATCTGATGTAATAATTTGATCTTCAGTATAAGAAGCAATTATTTTAATAGCTACATGTTTTAATCCAGCAAAGAATATTCCTTCTCCTGTTTCTGATTCTAATAATAAAAATTTTTCTTCATCTGTTAGTTTAAATATTTTTTGAAGGTCGTCTATGGCGGCAGGGGACTGTTTTAAAAGAAATTGCATTGCAGAGTTGGTAATAATAGGACTTCCATAAGGAGAAACCAAAAAATCACCTACGTCTTGTGTAATTGTTGCTAATCCTAAATAATATTTTCTACATCTTTTTGCAATATGGGTTAGGAAAGATGCTCCATCTGGTGATTTCATCATCCACCAAGCCTCATCTATTACTAATAATCTTTTTCTAAGTTCTCTTCTTACAGAATTCCATACAAAATGAATAATAAGATATAGTGCAACAGGTCTTAATTCGTCTTCCATGTCTCTAACAGAAAAACTAATAAGTTTTTTGTTTATATCTACGTTTGTTGGTTGGTTTATAAAACCAGCCCATGTTCCTTGTGTATATTTTTTAAGTTTTTGAATTAATGTTTCAGTTCCTTCCATGTTTGCCAGTATTAATTCCAAATCAGAAAGAATAGGAGGTACTATCTGAGAAAAATCAGAATCAACTGTAATATCTCTAGAGGCGTATGTTTCTGTAATAGCTTTATCCATAATAGAATCTTCTTCTGGACTTAGGCCGCCAAATATAATCCTAAACAAACCGATTAGGCTTATGATGTGAGATCTTAAAACATCCGATGGAGCTTCGTCTTCTCTTGGTATAGGCAGATCAAAAGGATTTATATGGTGTTTGGATGTTAGAGATATATTAAAATAATTACCACCAACGGCTTGAGTTAAATATTCATACTCTCTTTCTGGATCAATAATAATAACATTAGTATCAAACATTAAAGATCTTAATACTTCCAGTTTTACAGCATATGATTTACCCGAACCCGCCTTAGCAAAAGTTACTGAGTTATAGTTTTCTAGAGAAAATCTATCAAACAAAATTAAACCATTATTATGTCTATTTATTCCATAAAGAATACCTTTGTTTGAGGTAAGATCAAAAGAAACAAAAGGAAATAAACTAGAAAGAGGTGAAGAATTCATTTTGTTATGGACAGATAATTTATCCTTACCTATAGGAAATGATGTTTCTAAACCTTCTGCTTGTTGGAATAAGGCTGGTTTTGTATATATTAATTTAGATTCTAGGGTTGAGCGTACTTCTTTTTCAATAGAATCTAATTCTTTATTAGTATTGGCGTATATTGTTATATACAAACCTAAATTAAAAAGTCTTTCTTGGGCTTGTTGTAGTTTATTTCTTAAGTTTTCAAGATCTTGATAAGCAGTATCAAGTATAGGGTCTCTAACAAGACCTTTTTCTTCTCTTATACTTATTTGAGATTGAACCTCAGCAACTTTTTTTTGTAGTTGTTTTAATACCTTAGAGGTATCAACAGGATGTATAAAAATAGAAATATCAAAAACCTTATCCATGTTTATAATTGGAGAAAACCAATTAGCTGATAAAAATCTTGGATAAGAAAAAACAAAAATAGTTTTGGCAATTTTGTTTCCAAGTCTTACATAGTTCGGTGTTATTTGAAGCGCCGACGGTGCGATTACATCTTTTAATTCTAAAAGACCATAAGACTGTATGTCTTCTGGATAGACAGGTAAAATTTCTTCTTGTTTTTTGTTTTTATTAAATAATGCCATATTTTTATTAATCAGTTTTTATTTGAGGTACTGCACCTTTTTCTTTTTCATCAGGATTATATAAGCCATAAAATAACTCAATTAATTCTTCTGTATTTAAGGGGATGGCTCTTATTCCTGTACGAGATAATCCTTGTATTATAGTATCTACTCGTTGCTGTATTTGAGTTTTATTTTTTTCAAACTCTTCTTGAGGTGTTGTTTTTGGTGTTGGTTCTTTTTTTAAAATTTTATTTATAAAATCAAAAAAGATATTATTTTCAACTTGTAATACAGGGGGCGAATAAGGAACCACAACATAAAAAGTTTTACTTACTATTTTTGTTGTTGTAACAAATTCTTTGATAAAATCAATATATTCTTTGGTTTGTATTTTAAGCAACTCGTCTGTTTGTTGTTTTTCTTTTACCCTTAATGATTCTATATAGTTTTCTATATTTAATTCTCTGGATTGAATAAAAAACTGAATATGAAAATCTAGTGAATTTAAAAAGTTTTGATATTGAAATACTATAGCTTCTTGTTCTTCAGTTGATTTTAAGGCGAAGTTTAATGAAGAAGTCATTACAACCATTCTTATTGAGTTGTCGTTCAATACAACAATACTGTCCCTAATTTCTTTTATTGGGACAATTTTTTGTGATGCTTCACTTTTTTTGTTTGTTGTAAAATTATTCGTCATTTTTTTTAATTTCTTTCTTAATATCCAAACTCCAAGCAAGGTCGGTTAATTTTTCTTTTGTTAAAGCAGGTGTTTTTGCTTGTGTTTTGATTTGGGGTGTTTCTGTTTTTTTCTCTGGGCTTCGTTTTGCTTCTGTTTTTTTCCAAATATAGATTTTTGATTTTGTTAAGTAATTAAATCCATTTTCTAATATTTTTATAAAAGGCTTACCGTGCATTTTATAAAAAGCTAATGCCACTGAAAGAGCAGCTGTGGGAATCGCTAAAATAATAAAAATAAAAAATGGAAATATAACATAAAGTAAGAATACTACAGCACCACCCCCAATAAGATAAAGGAACTGCTTAAGGGTAAGTGGTCCAAAAATTTTATCCTCTACTTCAATAAATTGTGGTACTTGAAAATGCATGCCAAAAAATAATGAGTGATAACTAAGACTAAGCACTTTAATCTAATAATAATTAATCTATTGGTTCTCTGTATGGATCAACTCCTTCTGGGTATGTTGGTTTTATCGGAGTTGTTGTTTCTTTTTCTTCTTTCTTGCCCGCCTGATTGCTTTCGCTTTTGGCGGGTACCACTGTTTCAGTAGGGGAGGATCTAAAAACCTTTTTTCTTTCTTCAAAAATTTTTTTCTTTGTTTCGCTGTAGTCTTTGGTGGAGGTGGGTTTCTCGGGAGTTTTTGGTTGTTCGGGTTTTTCTTTAACCCCTTCTTCTGCATCCAGAGATGGTTTTTGAGTTTTTTCTACAAAAGTAGAGTAAGGTTTTATTACTTTTGGTATGGTTCGTGTTTCGATTGGTTCTTTTTTATCTTTGTCTGTTTGATTACGTTCTTCGCTTTCGGTGGGTTTTCTTTTATGTATTTTTCTTAAAGATTCTCTTATTTTTTTAAATATTTCTTCATTTATTTTGTAGGCAATTTTTTTGGCCAACTCTTTATCTATATCCATTCTTTCGGCCAGGTTTGATATAAACTTATTGGGGTGAGTTAGGCCAAGCATAAGTAAACCTGTTTCATCTGCCATTATACCAATTTTTTCGGTAGTTAACCTATTTTCTTTTCCAATTTTTTGTAAAATCTCTCCTGTTTCCACACCAAAATAAGCCTCTTGCACATCTGGTGGAAGTTTTTGATAACGTTCTCTTAATTGTTCAGGTGTTAAATTTGGCATATATTAATTAACTAAATTATTTATACTGGTGTTGCTGCTGGTCCGATTGGTCTTTTTGGTGTTTCATTTTTCTTTTTTTCTTTCTTTGCAGATTTAATTCCGTAGGTTGATAAGTTTTGAGCAGCAGGGCTATTCATCCATGAAGCAAAAGATTTGTTTCCATATTCTTCAGATTGTAATCTTTCTGCAATATCTGATGTTGATTCACCTAAATCAGACAAAGACTCAAAAAAGGTTTCTGCTGCTTTTCCTCCTTGATCGTAAACTGTTTTAAGTTGCCCACCTTTAAAGTTTCTATGCATTTCTTTAAGCATTTCTTTGGTAAAGTATTTTACATAAGCTCTGTCTTTACCTGTTTTTGGTTCTTTATTATAAGCTTTAAAAATTGATTCAATAGTGTCTTTAGAGGCTCCCCCAATAGCTTGTTTTCTTTCTTTGTCTGTTTTTGCGTATTGCCACAATAAACCTTTTACAGGACTGGAATCTATTCCATATCTTTCCATTGTGGTTTTACCAGCATCAATTCTTTCTCTTGTTAAGCCTTTTCCATCAGGTTTAAGATCTTTTAATTCAGCTAATCTTTGTGTTATGGCAGCTCGGTTGAATCCAACAGTAGTAGTAGCCATCATGTTTTTAAGTTCTGGTGCTGTGTATTTTTCATAACCTTTTTTAATTTTACTAATCTTTGCTCTGTTGGCTGCTGTAATATTAGCTGTAGCTTTAGCTGCAAAAGGTATTTTACGTAATTGGGCAGCAACTCGGCCTTCTGGTGGAACATATCTTGAAACAACTTCTCCAGCTGCGCGTCTACTAATTCTCCCAGCATAACCTTGAGCCTTTTTTCTTGTCCATGTGGCAAAATTTATACCCATTCCAGCGCTAACGCCTCCTATTTTTCTAGCAACAGTTAATGTGCCAAGGAGTAGAATAATAAGAGTTATGAATTGAATTATTAGCGCAATATGTGGGCTAGAATCAGCGCTTAAAAAGATTCCGGCAAATGTAGACTCTTTTGTGTCGAGTAGATTTTTATAAAAACCATCATTTATAATTTTTGCTGTTAAATAAAACATAAAAAGAAAAGCTGGCGCTAAAATAGACTGATTTAAAAGGTGTGTCCACCATTCTTTGGCGTATTGATTTGTTTTTGGTAATATCATGGCAATAAAAGCAAGGGGGGCCAAAACCATAAGTAACTGAAGGGTAATAGATCTGATAACAAAAATAATACCTCCGGCAAAAAGAACAAATGCGGCAATAAGAGTAATAACACAACCAAAGACAGATATTATTACTATTTGCCTGGCAGTAGTCTTTCTTTCTCCGCTTTTACCAAATTCTGTTTTTTCTACCGAATAGATGGTTTGAGGTTTTAATCCTTGAGCAAACACGGCTGAGATACTGTTAACCTTGGTTGTCTTACCTGCGGTTGTTTTTATTGTTGTTGTTTCTGGTGTTTGAATTGCATTATAAAACTGGTTCGCTAATAAATCTGTGGCATTTACTATAGTTTGAGCTATTATCAAACTAAAATTAACAAAAATAGCTATTAGGATAAGTTTTACTAAAAGTTCTTTTGCGCCATAACCGCCAATTCTTAAAATAGTGGCGATACCGATATAAACCAAGATAAAAATAAAAAATATATTTGCCAAATCACGGCTTATTGTCCATCCAGTATCAACCAAGCTCCCAGGTGCTGTTAATGCAGAATTGTTTATAGAAATAGCTATTGCATAGTCAAAAACTTTGGCGGCAACAAATAAAACCCAAGAGCAGACACCCAAAGCCATATTCCCTAAAAAGGCTAAAAGTTCATCAACAGGACTATTCAACCAGCCTGCAAAAACTAGACTTGGAGCTAAAACTGCTATTGATATTAAAATGTAAGGTAAATATTTTTTCATTTTATTAATTCCTAGCGAGGACTAAAAGTTGAACCATTTGATTGTGGGGTTTGAACAGATGGGATTATTATTTTTTTAGTTACATCAGATAAACCATCATCATCAGTAACCCTTAAGCCTATGATTTTTTGGGTTGAGCTTTGGAAATAAACACTTACTTCCCATGGTCTGTCTAAAGAAACAAACCCCATACTATGAAAACCATTTCCTATCATAGGAGGTATTTTAAAATTACCGGAACTATCTTTTTCTAGTACACAAACAGCAGTTGTTGTGTGTGTACATTTGGATTCATCAAAATTACCATCTCTATCCCAATCAGCAGTATACCAATCATAATTACCGTCATTGTCAAAATCCCATTCATACATAGCTATTATAGGGACATTGTCTGGGTCTTTTGATCCTGAAGCGTTTAGTGTAGCACCAGAAAAAGTGAAGTTAGCAATAGGATTTATAAGATTTGTTATGGTGGTGAAAGGAGGTGCTGTGGTTAATTTTTGAAGACTTTCTGTTTCTCCCGCTAAAACATCTACACTAATCCATTGTAAGAAATCTGATTGTGTTAGATTTATTTTTTGTATGAATTTAAAAGAAGAAGGGCTCGGGGTTGTACCATCAAGTGTGTAATAGATAATGGCTGGTTTGTTTGCAAACAATGTAACACTTCCACTGTCTACAGGTATAGCTACACTTGCAAGAACGCTTTTTTTAAGAAGAGGGGGATTTAAGTTTAGTGTGTGTACTTGCTCTTTGTTTGAATGATAATCTACACCAAACCATTTTAAAGTTTTGGGCATATTAATTTCAATAGGGTCGATGTATATGTTTGAATTGATTGTTGGTGTTGTCCCATCAAGTGTGTAATAAATAGTGGCTTGCTCATTTGAAGTGATTTCTACATGCCAGGAATCTGTCGCAACAACTTGTGTTGTAGGAGGTGTGGTGTCTACGACACTAGACTGATTTATGGCAGGATTATTATTAGAAACAGGGCTGTTGGATGAACCAACATCACTAGATGTTATAGCTGCAACCCCTTCTTTTACAAGTCTATTTATAATGGCGTCACTAATAGCAATTACATAAGATTCCCATTCTTCATTATTTTGTAGCCATTCTACATCACTAAAAAGTGATTTTGATAAACCATCTGCTATTACTTTGCCTGGGGTTCGTGTTTCCCACATTTCACACCAGCAATCAGTTCCTATTTGGTTTTCTTCAAAGCTCCCGGTTGATATTGTTTTTTGTCCGCTATGGTCATCAACACAAACCTGTTGCTTACAAACTCTATGACTTAAAAGACCATTGCCTGCTGCTGCTCTTAATGCGGATGCTTCTTTTTCAGCATCCTCTCTGGCTAGTTTTTCGTCTAATGTTGTTAGGTATAAACCATAAGGATTGTTTTGTGTTTCAGTTACTTTTATCCAAGTTTTCCAACTACCATTATGAAAGTCCTCCACGAAATTTGTAAAGTTGGCTGCTATTTGATCGAGGGTACAAGTGATGTTGTTTCCAAATTTTTGTGGTGCTGATAAGGCAATATTTATTCTTACCCCCCAGTTGCCATTACAAAGATCTTGCATTTTTGCCTTGCCGATTAATTCTTCAAGAGTCGAGGCTCCGGCGATATTTACCGCATTTTTTAGGAAACCTTCCCAGTCTGTAACGAATTTAGGATCGCCGCCGCCTTGAATCCAAGTAATGATTTCGTTTACAATCATATCCAAAAGAATTTTTCTAAATTTCGCTATTGCTATTTTAAGTGCTGTGTTTCTTTGTTCCCATGCCCACTGAGCTGCTTGTATTGCGTAGTCTTTTGCCCATTGCGCAAGGTTGTTAACCCATCCCGCTATGGTTTCCCTGATTTGTACAGCATCGATTGTAGGTACTGTGGCCTCAGCCTTTTTAGGATAAAAAACAAACCCAAATGTAGAAAAACAAAGGGAAAAAACTATTAATATCAATATTGAATTTTTAAAATTATTGAACACGATTATCTTTTAGATTTACAAACTCTGTTATTAGTCTACTGGCTTCTTGTCTTATTTTTTCATTTTCTTGGAGAGCCAAGACTGTTTTTAGTGGATCGCTATTTACTTCTTTAATGCTTTCATAAACTTTTTGAGTTGCCATAAAAAGCTCAATTTCTCTTTTGTGAAATTCTGCAAAATCAGAAGGTACGGATATTTTTTTCATGTTATTTATCGCTGTTTCGTAATATTCTATATAATCATCAATTTTTTCAAAATTTTCCGTTGTTATAGATTCTGCCAAAAGATCATCTTCGGCTATCTCTTTGTGTGGGTTTTGCGGGATAGCTTTTTCTATGTCGTTGATGTATTTTTGAATAGCTAAAAAAGAATTGTCATTAATTGTTTTAATTTCAGAAATTGGTAGTTGAGGATTTAATTTTGATATAAATACTAAAATAGATTGACCAGATGTTTTATCAATCATGCTTAGTGGATTTGAAAGACTTGCTTGTGTAATTTGAGAAGGGTCTTTTACTTGAGAACCAATGGTTTTTGAAAAAACTTGAGTTAAGTTTGTTTCTTCAGTTGATTTATTTTCGTTTAAAATTAAATTTTGATTTTTTGTGCCTGTCTGAGGATTTGATTTGGAATCAGCCGGATCGTAACCAAGTATAGTTTCTTGTTTATCTAGGTAGCCGTCTTTGTCCGTATCTTGGCTGTTTGGGTCTGTTTTCCAAAGAACTTCCTCCCAGTTTCGAAGACCATCATTGTCATTATCTAAAGTAGCGTTTTGAGTTATTTTTGAAGATAGTTTTTGGTTACCAACTTTTTCATAAATATTTTTTGGTTCAGGTTTTTTTACAAAGAAAAACCAGCCTATTGCGGTAATTAGGATTAGTGCGAGAAGGGTAATAAAAACAATCAAAAATACTCTTTTTTTTCCAGTTTTCACCTTTTAAGTATAGCATTTTTGAGGTTATTTTTTGGGGGTTTTTATCCACAACCACAGATGCCTGTTGTAGGGTCCCAAATAGCTGCTCTACCTGTACAAAAATCAAGACAACCTTGGCCATAATAACATCCCGTGCAGTAGCAAAAAGTCTTAAAAACATTCATTCCTGCACCAGATGAGCCTCCAGATTGGAAGCATTGGGGAGAATAATAGCAATAACCACATACACCTGCTTCAGCTTTAGATATAAAGGAGTTTAAAAAATTACTTAATAAACCGGCAAAAAACAGACCTTTTTTTGTATTTTCAACAGAATATTTTGTTTTGTCTAAGAGAGACATTGGTGCATATTGAAGTTCGATTAGTTGTATTTGGGGAAGTGTAAAACGAATGGTTGTTATGAATACTTCGGCTTCTTCTCTAGTTATCATTCCTGATGTAAAAAATGCAGTCACTAAACTTTCTTGAATATAACGAACATGTGCGTCTGTTTCTATTTTTTCAATAGATTTATATGAAGGGTAGAACTGTTTTAATATATTCTGTGTCTCCATTAGATTATCAATAAAAACATCCGGGTAAAGATAGTGAAATTCTTCTTCTGTAAAGGAAACATCAATACTTATGGTTGTAGATAGCGTGTCTGGAGAGGGTAATGATCCTGAATAAAGATTGTCTGTTATTTCGATCTTTTTTTCTGTGGTTGTTTCCAAAGTTAAGGTTGATTCGCTTAATTCTTCTAAAAAAGACAAGTCTGGTTTTTGAATAATTTCTGGTGTGGAGGTTGGTTTTATTGGTAGCTCAGGTGGTGTTTGCTCGGCGAATGGAACTTGTGTTTCTGGTATGGTTAGATGGGTGATTATTGGAGGAATTATTGTTTCTGTAATTTTTTTAAACGGCTCAATTAGACTGATGGGTTCTTGTTCTATGATTGGTTTTGTAATAACAGAAAAATCTTTATTTGATTGTTTTAGGTTGGGAGTATTTATTTCAAAAGAAGGAGTGGAAAGTACGACTTTTTGTTCTGGTTTTTCAGGTCTTAAAAAAGCCGTCCATAAAAAGAAAAAACCAAGTATTAGAACCAATAAACTTATCAAAATAATTTTTATTTTATACATAAGTTAATTATATCATAAAGCAAAATGAGTGTTAGGTTGCAAACTTTTATTTTTAAATTTGATACCTATAGAATGATATAGGAGTGTTGAAACATAAAGGGTTGACTTTTTTACAGAAAAATGTTTTTATATATCAAATATCTTTGAAATAAGTTTTAAATTTAATAACAAAATGGAGGTTTTGAGATGAGGATTTTTGGAAGATTCTTGATTGTATTTTTTTGTTTAATCGTTGTTTCAGGTTGTTCTACAACCTGGACTAAGAAAGGTGCTTTTG
Organism: uncultured Candidatus Saccharibacteria bacterium; assembly: GCA_964590835.1. Lineage (GTDB taxonomy): Bacteria > Patescibacteriota > Minisyncoccia > JAHISW01 > Tagabacteraceae > CAZPYD01. Next base: position 14,060 of record CAZPYD010000017.1, read on the forward strand.
AGAGAGATATGGGGCTTACAGAAAAAGAATTATATCTTAACGATATTAAAACCAAAGGGTTTTATAATTGCCTTGAGGCTGGGATAGTCAAAAGTGTTTGTGCTAAAAAATTTGGTTTCAAATCAAATGTTACAGTACATAATTTGAAACAAAGAGTTCGCCGGATAACAACAACTACTTACAGTGGTGGGAAAGTTACAGCTCAGACTGATGTTGGTGATTTTCAAAATTCGTCAGATTTTAAACCACCACCTGCTGGTGGTCAGAGGAATTATTGTAGAATTGGAGCGGATCCAGAAGATAATAACAAAAAAATGTCTTTGGGTGATAGTTTGAAGATACCGACACAGGATATGCAGGTGTTGATCGGCTCCGGTTCTGGCAAAAAGTATAGTTGTTGGTTGAGGAGGGGAGACCCAAATCACACCTATGTTGTGGGGCCTGAAAACAGACCTCTTTGGGTAAAAAAATGCGGTAATACTATTTATCGTCATTCATCCATGAGGCAAATTCGTCAGGTTCAGGTTAGACAAGAACCAAAAATTGTTAAAAGAGTAGAGACAATTGTCTCTGAAACTAAAATTCCTAATTTTCAGGAGTTGTATCGACCAGATTTTGGTAGACCTTATTTAGATTCTGCGCCTGGAACATGGGCGGGTAACCTGTATCAAATGTTTGATGTCTTTGATAATTTGCCTGCAGCAGCAGCAGCTGGCTATTTTTATTACAAAGGCCAGAAAGCTCGCCGTCCAAATGTCGATAACTCAAGTATTGATATAAAAAGCAAGGGAGGTTCGGCTAATGCCAGTGGTGGAATTTCTAATTCTGAGTCCATTGCAAAGCCTGTTGCTACAGCTAACGGTGGCATAGGTGGTATGGGTGGTTCTGCTAATTCAACAGCTAATGGTGGCAATGCAAACTCTACAGCTAATGGCGGTAATGCTAACACAGACACTAATAATGGTCCTGTTGGAGGTAGCCCATCTAACAATAACAATGGTGGCGCTCCTGTCGGCGGTAGTCCACCATATGTTCAGCCAACCCCAGTTCCACCATCCGGTGACCCAACTGGCGGCAGTCCACCATATGTTCAGCCAACTCCAATACCACCATCCGGTGGCCCTGTTGGTGGCGGAGCTTAAATTTTAAACTTATAAAAGGATTAAATTGCAGAGCGAGTAAAACTGCCTGTAGGCAAACAAGACTCGCTCTGCAACATATTCTTAAATTCTTGATTTTATTAGTAAGATGGAGGGTTTAAAAATATAGAATTATTAGATATTTATTAATTTATAATAAAAATATTATGAAAAAGACGTTAATTAGTTTAATATTTCTTGCTTTTATGGCAACTACCTTGCCATTATCTGTTTTTGCTGGAATCTTAAATAGTGATTCTGCAGATTTCGAGGTTTTAAGAGTAGGAAATGTAACACAAAACCCAGGTACAACCAGTGCAAACTGGAATACCGCGGTTTCAGCAAACCCAGGAGATGTTATCTCGTTTGCTATTTATTATCACAATACTTCACAAAGTCAGGTGATAAGAGATGTAAGAGTTAAGCTTACTCCAAAAACAACAGGCATTAGCACTAGTCACGATTTTAATGCTGTAGTTTGGGGAGAAAACACCAATCCAGTTTATGGTAAGGCTAGAGTATATTTAAGTGCCCCAGCTAAACTAGAGTTTGCAAATAACTCTGTAAAATGGAGACCAAATCAGCAAGTTTACAGTGAAAGTCAATTACCAAATAACCAAAATGGAAATAACATTTTTAGTTCAAGAGGGATTAGTTTAGGAGATATTTATCCTGGTTGGAGTACTCAAGGTAATGTGATGATTGGTTTTAGTGTGCCTCAGGCTCAGCATATAAATCCCGCACCTAGCCCTTATGTTACCGCACAAACTATGGTAGCCGAAGGTATTAGAAAATCAGGTGCAACAATAAGAGGTTCTGTTTCTTCAAATTATAGTACTACTAAAACTTGGTTTGAATGGGGACCAACTTCTTCTTTGGGAAACAAGACCAACAATATGATTGTAAATACAGGTAGTGGTTCTAAATATACTACTTCAACGATTGATGGATTAAGTTTAGATACTATTTATTATTACAGATTAGTTGCAGAAACCACAGGAAGGACTAGTTATGGAGAGACTATGATTTTTAGGACTTTGGGTAATGGCTATGTGACTCCTACTCCTGTTTATAAAGACTATAATATTAGTATTGAAAAAATTGTTAAAAACATAGACACACCAAACGGAACAAGAATAGAGACAGTTGCTAAGAGGGGAGATACTGTAAGATTTACCATTACAGTTAAAAACACAGGTGGTTATGATTTGAGAAATTTGGAAATTAGAGACAGACTTGATGATAGTCTTAGGTTAGTAAATGACCTTGATAAAGACAGCGATAAGGAAAACAGCAGGAAAGTAGTTTGGCTTGTTGATGAGCTAAGATCTGGTGAAGAAAAAGAAGTTTTCTTTGAGGCTTTGGTTGCTGAAGATGCTAGAATTGGTTCTATTCTTAGAAATGGAGGTGATAGAACAGTTGTAGAGTCCGGCTCTCTATCAAGAACTTCAAATGAGGTTTTTGTTGAGGTTGCTAACAATATTCCATCTGGTGGAGCAGCTGCAATAGCTCTTTCAGGGGCTAAAGTAAGGGTTGCTTTGTTTATCTTTATTTTAATGGTTATTATTTTAGCTGTTGTTTATAGAATATTTAAAAGCTAATTATGAACAGATCCTAAAACTTTATTACTGAATAAAAATAAACGCCTCACATATGTGAGGCGTTTATTTTGTTGTGATTATTATGTTTTTGACCCCAACCCCACAAACCCCCTTTTCTCTCTTTGCATCCAAGAATAGAAAATTATAGTCATTCCACTTAACGAAAAATTCATATCTCGCCATGCGAGGCTCACACAGGATGAATTTTTCTATTCCACTCCTTAATTCCTGCCTGCCGGCAGGCAGGTTCTAATTCTTTCCGCAGAGTTCGAAAATAGAGTTTCTGAGCTCGGGGTACAGGAAATCCTCCCCCAAATAAAAATTTTTGATTT
>CAZPYD010000018.1:0-2614 GCA_964590835.1 uncultured Candidatus Saccharibacteria bacterium
TATTACTAAAAAAACTATTACTTTTTAAAGAATTTTCAAAATTATTTTCATCAAAATCCTCATCACTAAATCTAAAAACTGAAAGATTTTTATCTTTCTTTGTAAAAACACCAACTAACTCATTGAGTTTATCATGGCTTTTAGTAGTATTATTTCCGTAAATGAAATACAACATAAATAAAATGAATTACGAATCACGAATTATGAATTAAATTATTAAAATTTAATTGGTTTAAGCTCTCCCCAATTAGGGCCAACCAAAACATCTACAACTACAGGCACATCTCCAAGTAGTTTATCCTCTTCCATTACGGCTTCTATAACCGGCGCTATTTCTTTAATTTTATCTTCTTTAATTTCATAAATAAGCTCATCGTGAATTTGCAAAACCAAGTTTACATCTTTATCAAAACCTTTCTCTTTCAAAAGTTTATCCAGCCTCACCATTGCTATTTTAATAATATCTGCCGCTGTCCCTTGGATAGGGGCATTCACAGCCATTCTTTCAGCTTCCTTCTTTATAAACACAATAGGGGAGTTGATTTCTGGCAAATAACGCCGCCTACCTAAAATAGTTTTAGTAAAACCATCTTTTGCTGCTTCTTGTTTACTTTCTTCGATATATTCAGCCATACCCTGAAAATCATGAAAATATTCATCATAAAAATTCCTGGCCTCTGCCTGAGAACAACCCAAGTTTTTCTTTAAACTATTTATTCCCATTCCATAAAGAATCCCAAAATTTATCACCTTGGCACTTCTTCGCATGTTGGAAGTCACTTCTTCAAAAGGAGTGTTAAATACTTCCGAGGCAACTTTGGCATGAATATCAGTACCGGTTTTAAATGCCCCAATTAATTTTTTATCATCACTTAAAGAAGCCGCTATCCTAAGCTCTATTTGTGAGTAATCAAAAGAAACAAAAGAGTAACCTTTTGGAGCAATAAAGGCTTTTCTAACCGCCGCACCAAATTCGGTCCTTACTGGAATATTTTGCAAATTAGGTTCGGAAGAAGAGATCCTGCCAGTGCTTGTACCTGTTTGATTAAATGTAGTGTGGAGACGATTTTTTTTATCCACCATCTTCGGCAAATTATCTACATAAGTAGAGGTGAGTTTTGCCAACTCTCTGTATGAAAAAATTTCTTCTATTATCGGGTGTCTATCTTTTATTTTCTCAAGCTCAGAAAAACGAGTAGAAATAGCACCAGTACTAGTCTTACGCATACCTTTTGGAGAAATTTCCATCTTGGTAAACAAAATCTCAGAAAGCTGTTTCGGTGATTTAATATTAAACTCCTCACCAGCAAAACCCCAAATCTTCTTTTGTAATTCATCTAATTTTTTATGGTAATCTTTGGAAAGTTTTACCAAATAATCCACGTCAAGTAAAACACCATTTTTTTGCATTTTTTCAAAAATATCAACAAGAGGAATCTCTGTATCAAAATACAACTCAGAAAAATCTATCTTTTTTATTCTTTCCTCAAGAACTTCTAGAGCCTCCTTTAAGGTAGAAGTTTTTGTATCAAAAAGAATATCTTTTTTTGAAGCCTTTGTTTTTCGAGAATCAAGCATCCAAAAAGCAAGCTTAACTCTTTTTTCTAACTCCTCATCAACCTCTTCCTCAACCACCACCTCTTCTTTTTTAAACTTCTCCGGAAGTCTTTGAAAAAGTGTCCTAAACCCAAGATCCTGAAAAAGATCTCTTAGTTTTTCTTTATCAAAACCTTCTCCCCAAACAGCATCTTCTAGAGAAAAATCAATTGGCACATCTATTCTTACTTCAGCCAAGGCTTTACTAAAAAATGCTTCTTCTTCGTTTTCCTCAAGTATTTTTATCATTCTTGGTTTAATACCAGCTTTTTTAAAAGCCTCTTTATTTTTCTTTAGCTTCTTATATATATCCTCCAAAGAACCAAAGTTAGATATCAAAGTCTTGGCTGTTTTTTCACCAATACCCACCACGCCAATTATATTGTCAGAAGGGTCTCCCATAAGACCTTTAAAATCTGGTAAGAGTTTTGGTCCAAAATTGAATCTTTCTTTTACAGCCTTTGTGTCATAAGTGATAGACTCCTTTATTCCTCGTTTCATTGTGTAGACTTTCACTCTTGGTTGCACCAACTGAAGCGTATCCAAGTCTCCAGTAACAATCATTATTTCTATGTCTTTTGGTTTTAATTCTGGTTTCATTATTTCAACAACAGTCGCCAAAACATCATCAGCCTCAAAGCCCGCTTTTTCATAAATTGGCACACCAAAAAGCTCCAAAACTTCTTTGGCTTTTTCTATCTGCATACTCAATTCTGATTCCATTTTTGGCCTTTTTGCTTTATATTTTTCGTAAACTGTATGCCTAAAAGTAGGCTGAGGAAGATCAAAACAAGCTACCAAATATTCTGGATCAAAATCATCGATGGTTTTTAATAATGTAGAAACAAAACCATACAATGCACCTGTTGGTTCTCCTTTAGGAGAAGTAAATCCTGGAAGCGCATGAAAAGCCCTATGCAAAATTGCATGGGAATCAAGTATAACGAAAGTTTTTTTCTTCTTTGCCATAATATCTTTAGTATACACCACAGAATATACCAAAGTATACTTTACATTA
>CAZPYD010000018.1:2624-16599 GCA_964590835.1 uncultured Candidatus Saccharibacteria bacterium
TCTTCATTGATATGTTCAAAATTTACCCAAATAGTGTCTTTTGGAAGAATTTTTTTAATTTTATCAGCCCATTCTACTAAAATTATATTTTGAGGGTCTTTGATAATATTTTCCCATCCTAATTCTAAGAGTTCTTTTGGTTTTGAGAGGCGATAAGCATCAATATGAATCAATTTCCTATAACCTGCAACATATAACATGTAACTTTTTAAAATATTAAAAGTAGGACTTGTAACTTTTTCTTCGATACCAAGCGCTTTTGCAAAACCTTGAGCAAAAGTAGTCTTACCACCACCAAGCTCACCAACAAGACCAACCACAACAGCCGTCTGATTTTCTTTTTTAGTAATTTCTTTTACTAATTCTCCAGCAACCCAATAAGTTTGCTCAATTGTGTTTGTTTTTTGCTTCATATTCATATATTTATAATTTAGCCACAGTTTTAAACCAAAATCAACGAAGTTGAACACAATTTTTTTTAGAGGACAATATTGATAACCATTTTTGAAAATGCTAGAAGTGAATTATGCTCGGTAGTACAAATTCAAATATGTTCTTTTATGTATATGAACTAGAAAGTCTGAGAGATAAAAAGAGACATATTGGTTACACAAAAAATTTAAGAGTAGGTTAGAAGAACATAACAAGAGTAGAAATTTTAGTGTATTACGAGGCAAGTCTAAATCAAGAAGATGCTAAACAAAGAGAAAAATATCTTAAAACAACCACAGGTCGTAGATTTATTACCAAGAGAATCAAGAATTATCTTGATTTAACGCGATAGTGTATTACTGGGTATGTTAGAGAAAATCACAAACATTATCGAAAATTCTCAAAGCTTTGGTATCTTGATAGACCAAAACTCAGAGGATTGTGAATTTCTCTTAAAAGAAGTTCTCAAAAAAACCATACTTAAAAATGAAACTCCAGTTTTAGATCTCCCTAAGGCCTGCTTGCCAGAAGGCAAAGTTCAAAACGAGCTTCAAGAAAAATGGTCCACCATCTCAAAACCATCTCCAATAATTGAATTTCCTAAAAAAACTCTTATAAAATTACCTAAAGATAAATACGGTATAAAAGAAGTTTCTTATAAAACACAAGACGGTAATTTGGCTTTGGTTTTAACAGCTAATACAGAAAATATTTTAATCGAAGATATTTCATTAGAAAAACTACCCCCTGAAACAGAGGTGGTTTTTTGTTTTTTTGATGAAGAAAACAAAATAAATCAATTCAAAAACTCTATCCAAATACCAAATAACGAAAAAATAATTTTTATCACATCAAAAACACGAACTCAAACAGAAAAAGTTTTTGATATTATAAAAATATTTAATCCAAAAATTTTAAACGACTCAGAAATATCAACTCTTTTATTTGCTGCGTTGGTAACAGAAACAAATAATTTTTCTGAAAGAAAAACAAAGGAAGTATTATCGCTTGGTGGTTTGCTTTTAGAAAAAGGTGTTGATAAAGAAAAAATCTCAGAAATAATTAAAAAAGAAAATAGTTTATTTTTTAATCAGATTTTTGGTAGAGCAATGGCTCGCACATATACAGACCAGGAGCTTGCGATATCTTGGAGTTTTTTAAACAATAAAGATTTCCAAAAAACAAACAACATATCTATTACTCCCCAAAAAATATATAAAATAATCAAAAAAATAAGTTACAGTATAAATCCACAAAAATTAAATATTTTAATCTGGCAAACCATCAATGGGGTAGAGTGTATGATTGCTGATCCTAAAAACCTACACAGACCTAAACTTTTAACCCTTGCTGAAAAAATAGGAACCAATTTAAATAGTCGATATTTTACAACTGGACCGTTTAAGAATTTTTCTGAAGCAGAAATTTATTTAAAAAATACTATTAGAGAAATTGAAGGAGAGTAATTAATAAAAAACTAGAAATAATAAATCCACATTTTTTATAAATATGTTAAAATATAATTATAAGTTTTAAACTTAATAAGCTGGTAATATATTTAATATTTAAATTTATACTACCAATTAATATTACACAGTGGTTAAATTTGAAGAAGAAAAACAAAAAAAGAAACTAAAGCTAATCAGAGAAAAAGAAGAAGAACAAGTAACTCAGATACTTTCTAAAAAATACAACATTCCATATCTAGATATTTCTGAAATGACTGTGGATTTAGATTATTTAAAAATAATCCCAGAAACACAAGCTCGTGAAGCCAAAATGGTTGTATTTCAAGGTGTAGGTAAAAAAATTCAAATAGGTGTACAAAATCCTAGTCTTGAACTAACAAAAAATATCTTAAAAAAACTAGGAGAAAAATATAAGGTTAAAACCTTTTTAGTTTCTTTGAGTGGTCTTGAAAAAGTTTGGGGGAAATATAAAGAAGTTCCTAAATTCACAGAGTTAACAAAAGGAAGGGTTGATATATCACCAGAAAAAATAGAACAAATACTAAAACAAACTATTTCATTAGAAAAATTAAAAGAATTATTCACAATCACATTAAAAAAGAAAGGGGTTAGTGCCACAGAACTCTTAGAAGTAATTTTAGGTGGAGCTATGAGTATGGATGCCTCAGATATTCATATTGAACCACAAGAAGATAAGGTAAAAATAAGATTTCGCTTTGATGGTGTTCTTTATAATATTTTAAAATTTAACGGAAAAACATATCAACTTGTTCTATCAAGAATAAAATTAATCTCTGGAATGAAATTAAACATCAAAAATAAACCTCAGGATGGAAGATTTTCAATAAAAACAAAAGAATTCGCAATAGAAGTAAGGTCTTCTTTGTTACCAAGCCCTAATGGAGAATCTGTTGTTTTAAGAATATTAAACCCAAAAACAATAGATGTTAAATTTGAAGATCTAGGTATACACCCTCAACTTCAAGAAATAATAAAAAAAGAAATCAAAAAACCAAATGGTATGATTCTGACAACTGGACCTACTGGTTCTGGTAAAACCACCACTCTTTATACATTCCTAAAAGAAGTAAACAATCCTTCTATTAAAATAATTACCTTAGAAGAGCCAATCGAATACCACTTAAAGGGAGTTGTTCAAACACAAACAAAACCACAAAAAGGTTACACTTTTGCGACCGGTTTACGTTCAATTGTAAGACAAGATCCAGACATAATAATGGTAGGGGAAATAAGAGATAATGAAACAGCAGATGTTGCTCTAAACGCAGCTCTTACTGGTCATTTGGTTTTATCTACTTTACATACAAATGATGCTGCAGGAACAATTCCACGACTAATTGAACTTGGTACCAAACCAGCTATTATTGCGCCAGCAATAAATATAACATTAGCTCAACGATTAGTTAGAAAGCTATGTGATCATTGTAAAGAAGAATACAAACCAACAAAAGAAGAATTATTAAAAATCAAAAATATAGTAAATTCTTTCCCTGAAAATATAGAAAAACCAAAAACAGAAAATCTAAAAATATTTAAAGCAAATCAGTGTGATAAATGCAGAAACCTTGGTTACAAAGGAAGAGTAGGTATTTTTGAAGCTATTTTAATAAATAATGAAATAGAAAAATTAATATTAAAAAAAACTTCTAGTTTATAAATAAAAAATACCAGCATAAAACAAGGAATTTTAAACATGAAACAGAATGCAATTTTAAAAATAACAGAAGGAGAAACTTCTTTTGAAGAAATTAATAGAGTTATAGAGATTTAATCTCGCACACCGGCGGATTTAACCATTAAAATCTCCAAGCAATGACTTTTAGTGTGGGCACCAAAAGTTTAGGATTTTAAAAAGGATAACCCTCGCTCATTTGAATAAACAAACAAACCAGGATGTCCTTTAAATAAAACCCCTGATTTTAAAATAAAATATTGCTTGGAGATTTTAATGGTTAAATCTTATTAAATGATTTTATTTACAAAATCTTTATAAAATAAGATTTAACGGGTTTAACGGGTTTAATTTTTAATTTTTATTATTGTATCAATAAAATTAGATTTTGTCAACCCTTTAGTATAAGTTTGCTAATATTTTTAAATTTTACAACTTGTTTAAGTTTTTTAAAAAACAAACATTAAACACTATAAAATATAAATTTAACTTCAGGGCATAGCCCTTTAAAAAGATTTCAATCAGTATGATTTCAGAGAAAAAAGAAAAAAAAACCGAAGACAAATCACTTGATATTACATTACGCCCAAAAAATTGGGGTAATTATATTGGTCAGGAAAATATTAAAAAAAATTTAGAAATCCTCATACAAGCAGCTAAAGAAAGAAACGAACCAATAGAACATTTACTATTTTATGGACCTCCTGGATTAGGTAAAACAACATTGTCACATATTATTGCTAATGAAATGAATAATCCTATTAAAGTAAGTTCTGGGCCTGCTATAGAAAAAGTAGGAGACTTGGCTTCTATTTTAACAAACCTTCAACCAAATGAAATTTTATTTATAGATGAAGCTCATAGATTAAACAAATCAATAGAAGAAGTTCTTTATCCAGCTATGGAAGCAAGATCTTTAAATATAATAATAGGAAAAGGACCTTCAGCAAGAACTGTACAAATAGACCTTCCTCCTTTCACACTTATTGCAGCTACCACAAAAACTGCTTCTCTGTCCGGACCATTAAGATCACGCTTTTCTGGTGGAACTTTTAAATTAGAACTTTATAACAAAGAAGAGATTAAAACTATTATAAAAAGATCAGCAAATATTTTAGGTGTTAAAATAGAAAACTCTGCCGCTGAAAGAATTGCTGAAAGAAGTAGATTTACTCCTCGAACAGCCAATAGACTTTTAAAAAGATGTCGTGATATGGCTCAAATAAATAAAAAAGAAACTTTAAACCAAGAAATAGTAGAAAAAACATTAAATCTTTTAGGAATAGATGAGAAAGGTCTTGAAAAAGCAGATAGAGATATTCTTTTAACAATAATACAAAAATTTGGGGGTGGGCCTGTTGGATTACAAACATTAGCAGCAGCCACTTCTGAAGACACCGCAACAATTGAAGAAGTTTATGAACCTTATTTAATGCAACTTGGTTTTTTAGAAAAATCTCCACGCGGTAGATTAACCACCCCTCGAGCATATAATCATCTAAACATTAATAAGCCAGAATAAATAGGTTTCCCCACACTAATTTTATCTATATTGCAAAACAAAACTTGATTAACACTAAATTAAAGTTTAATATAAAATACATTAAAAATATTTAAAACAAGGAGTAAGTAGGTGAGTATTATATTAAAGAACTTAGTATTCAAATAAGGTATATTTGAATACTAAGTGAATGATTTTAATAGTCGCTACGCTTCTTTAAAATCATTCACATGTCTGGACACTCAAAATGGTCAACAATAAAACACAAAAAAGCAGCTTCTGATGCAAAAAAAGGTCAGGTGTTTTCAAAGTTATCAAAATTAATAACTATTACTGCAAAAAAAGGTGGGGATCCAGGAAGTAATTTTGAACTAAAGTATGCAGTTGATCAAGCAAAAGCCGCCAATATGCCTTCAGATAAAATAGAAAGGGCTATAAAAAAAGGAACCGGTGAGCTTCAAGGTGAAAAACTAGAAGAGGTGGTATATGAAGCTTTTGGTCCTGGTGGTAGCGCTCTTATAATAGAAGGTATCACAGACAATAATAATAGAACTTTTAATGAAATAAAACACCTTGTATCTCAATATAATACAAAACTAGCAGAACAAGGTTCTGCATCTTGGGCTTTTGAAAAAACAAAAACAGGTGAGTGGAAAGCAAAAACACCTTTAGATATCTCCGAAAGCGACAAAAAACAGCTTATGAAAGCTATTGATGCACTAGAAGAACATGATGATATACAAAATGTTTACACAAACGTTTTATGATTATTTTAGGAATTGATCCAGGTTATGGTCGTTTAGGTTATGCTGTTTTAGAAAAATCTAATAATAAAGAAAAATTATTGGATTATTCTTGTATTGAAACAAATCCTAAAGATAAACACCCAGATAGAATTCTTTTTTTAGCAAACAAATTAAATAAAATCATAAAAAAATACAAACCTGAAACATTATCAATAGAAAAACTTTATTTCACTAAAAACCAAAAAACAGCGTTAAATGTATCAGAAGCAAGAGGTGTTGTTATTTATCTTTGTTTAAAAAATAAAATGCAAATAACTGAATTTACTCCATTAGAAGTCAAAACTGCTGTATGTGGATATGGAAAAGCTACAAAAGAACAAGTACAAAAAATGGTAGAACTACTTATAAAAACAAAAAAACCAATTAAATATGATGATACTGCTGACGCAATAGCTTTGTGTTTAACCTATTCTTCTACCCAAAAACATTTAAACCTCTTTACAAAATAACTTAATTTTGATAAACAATATATAACCTTTAAAAAGTAAAAGGTAATTGAGGTCGGATTTTATAGATATTTTAATAGAATAAAATTTTAAAAATATGGACGAATTAAAAACAAATGAAGAAGAAACAACTAACGAAGAAGTAGCAACAGAAGAAGCTGAAGTTGAAACTGAAAAAGCTGAAGGAGAAACTGAAGAAGCCGAAGGAGAAACAGAAGAAACTGAAGGAGAAGCTGAAGAAGTAACTGAAACAAATGAAAATGAAGAAGAAGCTGACAAAACAACAGAAGACGAAGGTTAATACTAAACACGACAACCCTGACTAATAGTCAGGGTTGTTTTTTTATTTATTTAAATTTCTACTAAATTTCTAATTTAATAAACTTCTTTTTTCCAACCCTTACTACATTAGATTTCTTTATCTCAAAATTAACATCATTTATTTTTTCACCACCAAAATCAATAGCCCCTGCATTCATTAATCTCCTAAACTCCGTTGTAGATGAAACAATTTCTTTTTCTACTAAAATATTTCTCAATAAATCTCCTTTTTTTATTTTTACTATTTCAATATTTTTCGGTAACTCTTTTTTTTGAAAAGTATTTACAAAATAATCTTTAGCTTTTTTTGCATCTTTTTCTCCATATAAAACTTTGACAATCTCAAAAGCTGTTATTTTTTTTGCCTCCATTTTATCTTCCATATCTACAATACTTTTAATTTTATCTAAATCAATCCTAGTATTGTTTATTAAAAACAATTCAACCATTTCATCGGGTTGCCTCATAATTGCACCAAACATATCAGTAGGGGAGAGATCAAGGAAAACACCTGTTCCACGGCTTTTAGACATCAATTCTCCTGTCTTAGGGTTTTCCATTAAGTTAATCACTAAAACAATCTTTTCTTTATTTTTAAGTTTCTTAAGTAAAGTTCTACCAACAAGAGCATTAAAAATCTGATCTGTTCCACACATTTCTACATCAACCTCCATTACAACACTGTCATAACCTTGCATTAATGGATACATAAACTCATGTAAAAATATTGGTTTATTTTCTTTCAATCTTTTCTTAAACATATCTCTTTCAAGCATTCTTTGAACTGTAATATTAGAAGCTAAACTAACAATATCTTCCATTGTTAATTTTGAAAGCCAATCATTATTATATAAAACCTTAGGTGGATTTTCATCTGCCTCAAAATCCATTAATGGTTTAATTTGATTAAGCCATTCTTCCACATTTTCAACAACCTCTTCTCGAGAAAGTTGTTTTCTTACAGCTTCTTTTTCTGTTGGATCACCTATACGTGCAGTAAAATCACCAACCAAAACTATTACCTCATGCCCTAGTTTTCTAAGATCTTCTAAAAACATATAGTTTTTAGCGTGGCTCAAATGTAGTGATGTAGAAGTAGGATCAGCACCAATGTAAAACTTCAACTTTTCACCATTCAATAATTTTTTACGAAAACCATCAAGAGTTGGTATTGCATCAACCACAACACCTCTATTTAAAATTTTATCAATTTTATCTTTATTTGTATTTATTTCCATAATATATATAAGCCTAACAAAAAAACAAAATTTTATCAAAATATCTTATTTAAAACATTGAAAAAACAAGTTTTTTATGTTTAAATATGTTTATAATATTTATAATATATGAGAAATCTTTTAATTATATTTTTAATTTTTATTTTATTTATCTGTATATCAGGAGGTATATTTTATTTATGGTTTAATTCTTTACCAATCCCTGATTTTGAAACATTTGAAGAAAGGAAGGTTATTCAATCTACTAAAATATATGATAGAACAGGTGAAAAACTACTTTATGATGTTCATAAAAATATCAAAAGGACTGTAATACCTTATGAGGATATTCCACTTTATATAAAAAATGCGACAGTTGCAATAGAAGATGAAACTTTTTATCAACACAAAGGAATAAGTATTGTTGGTATAATAAGAGCTTTAACTACAAATCTTAAACAAGGAAGAATAAAAGGACAAGGTGGTTCAACTATAACTCAACAATTAGTAAAAAATACCTTTTTAACTCCAGAAAAAACTTTTACAAGAAAAATAAAAGAAGCTTTTTTGGCTTTTAAATTTGAAAATATTTTCTCTAAAGAAGAAATATTAACACTTTATTTAAATGAAATACCTTATGGTGGTAGTAATTATGGAATAGAAGCTGCTGCACAATCATTTTTTAATAAAAATACAAAAGATTTAACTTTAGCTGAATCAGTATATCTAGCTGCTTTACCTCAAGCACCTAGTTATTATTCTCCTTATGGTTTACATATAGATGATTTAAAAATAAGAAAAAATCTTGTTTTAGAAAAAATGTTAGAACTTAATTTTATTGAAGAAAATCAATATATTAATGCAAAAGAAGAAGAGGTGGTGTTTTCAAGCGCAAATGAAAAAGGAATAACTGCACCCCATTTTGTAATGTATATAAAAAATTATCTTGAAGAAAATTATGGTAAAGATATGGTTGAAAATGGTGGCTTAAAAGTTACAACATCAATCAATTTAGATTTACAAAAAGAAGCTGAGAAAATGGTAAAAGAGTATGTAAAAGATATTGAAGAAAAATTTAATGCTGGAAATGCTGGTATAATTGGTATAGATCCTAAAACAGGACAAATTCTTGTAATGGTTGGTTCAAGAGATTATTTTGATGAAAATTATGAAGGAAAATTCAATGTAACACTTGCAAAAAGACAACCAGGTTCATCTTTTAAGCCTTTTGTTTATGCAACTGCATTTAAAGAGGGTTATACTACTGAAACAATTGTGTTTGATTTAAAAACAGAATTTAATCTTGATTGTAATCCTGATGGTACTTATAAAAACAAAATAATAGATGAATCTAATATAAACCCTGAAGAACGTTGTTATCATCCTAAAAATTATGATGATGTTTATAGAGGACCAGTGACACTTAGAAATGCTCTTGCTCAATCAATTAATGTTCCTGCAGTAAAAACATTATATTTAACAGGATTAAGTGATTCTCTAAAAACAGCTCAAGATTTAGGTATAACATCATTAATTGATCCACTTAAATATGGTTTAACTTTGGTTTTAGGTGGTGGAGAAGCAAGTTTACTTGAGATGACTAGTGCTTATTCTGTTTTTGCAAATAATGGTGTTAGAAATAAAACAACAGGAATATTAAAAATAGAAGATAATCAAGGTAATATACTTGAAGAATTTAACTTCCAACCAAACCAAGTTTTAAGTATAGGGGTTAGTCAGATGATAAATGATATACTCTCAGATAACAAAGCAAGAACACCTGCTTTTGGTGAGAGATCATATCTTTATTTCCCAGATAGAGAAGTAGCTGTAAAAACAGGAACAACAAATGATTACCGTGATGCTTGGGTTATAGGTTACACACCAAATTTTGCGCTTGGTTTATGGGTAGGTAATAATGATAATACTCCAATGGAGAAAAGAGTAGCTGGTTTTATAGCAGCTCCTTTGTGGAATGAGTTTTTTAAAAAAGTTTTCGAGATAACACCAAAAGAAAATTTTACAAAACAAAAAAATAACGAATTAACAGTAGATATTAAACCTATTTTAAATGGTGAATGGAGAGGAGGGAAGATATATTATATAGACACAACAACAAATAAACCAGCAACAGAAAATACACCAACTGAATTATTAGAAAAAAGAATATTAACCCAGGTTCACTCTATTCTTTATTGGGTTAATAAAAATAATCCTAATGGACCAATACCATTAAACCCAGAAATAGATCTTCAATTTAATTTATGGGAACCCCCTGTAAGGGAGTGGGTAGAAAACCAAAAAATAATAGAAGATGTTGAAATAAATCCAACATCTTCTATTTAAAAAATATTTCTATTTTTTTATTTTTACCAAATTTTTCTTCAATCTTATTTATTATATTTTTTCTTTTTATAAAAAACTCACTTTTTAAAATAGGATTAAAGGTTTTTATGGTTAAATATGGTTTTTTAAAAACAATTTTATAATCATTATTATCTATATAAAAAACCTCATTGATTATTTCCTTTAATTCATCTTCAATTAAATTATCATTTGATTGAAGATTTTTAAATTTAATTAAAAATTCACTTATATTTTTCATATTAAGTTAAATATCTTTCATTGGCATGATTAAATAACGAAAAGAAGTATCATCTAACCCTGTAATAAGAAAAGGTTTCTTTTCTCCATCAAACTTAAAAACTATTTTTTCAGAATTAAAAGAAGATAAACAATCAATTAAATAACGATAATTAAAAACAGAAACTAAATCACTCCCATCTGTTTTTGCTTTTATGTTTATAGTATGTTCTCCTAAATCAGGATTATTTGTTTGTAACTCAATATAATCTTCATTTTTATATATTTTTAATCTTATTTCATTTAATTTACCACAAAACATTGATGCACTCTTCAAAGAAGATGTTAAATCTTTTTTATCAATAGTTACTGTATTTGAAAAATCTTTAGGAATAATTTGCTTATAATCAATATAATTACCTTCAACTAATCTAGTTAAAAATTCTATGTTATTATTTTGTAAAACCAAATTATTATCCTCTATTTTAATAGTTAAATCTCCTTCTTCATTTTCAAAAATTCTTAATATTTCAACAGTACTTTTGTATGGTATTAAAATTCCTGAAAAACCTGAAAAATTATAAGGAATTATTTTTTCGGCCAATCTAAAAGTATCTGTTGCAACAAAAGTTGTTGGAACACCTTTAGAAGAATTTAAAAGAACACTATTAATTTCTGGTTTCATTTCTGAATTAGAAGTAGCGTAATAAACAGATCTTAAGCCTGGTAAAAAATCATTTATAGAGATATTAAAAGTTTGTTTTTCTTTTATCTCAGGAAGTATTGGAAAATCTTCTGTTGGAAAACCTTTTATTGTTGTAGAACTAATATCTGTTGCGACAACCATATTATTATCTATAGAGTTTAATCTAATTTCACCATTATCAGGTAAGGAAGATATTAAATTAGAGAAAAGTTTAGATGGTAAAGCTATTCTACCTTCTTTTTCAACCTTAGCTGGTATAGAGACTTTTAAAGCCATTTCAAGGTTGGTTGTAGAAAAAATTAAGGAATTTTTATTTGTAGAAATTAAAACAGCACTCAACACAGGAAGAGTTGGATTATTAATAGATATTTTATCGCTTAAAAGTAAGGCTTTTTGAAGATTTTTCTTAAAACAAGATATTTTCATTATTTATATAATAATATTAATATAATTAATTAAGTATTTATTATTACTATTATTAGTCCTGTGGATATTGTTGATAAGTTAATAATACTAATATTTTAAAGGATTATTTAAGTTTTATTATTTTTATAAACTCTTAATAAGTATATGATTATTTGTGGATTATTTATATATATGTGTGGATAATTTATTTTTTATTTTTAATTATTTATATTTTTCCATATGTTTTCAACAACATATACACAACCTTATCCTCACACTAATTTTGACAGTATTTTGCTAAAATAAAAAGTGCTATTAAAATTAATATAGGGATTTATACATACAAACAATCTCTAATTTGTTTTATATCTTCTTTAATTTGTTGATTGTTTTTTAAGTCTTTTGATATTTTTAAATAAGCATGCATTACTGTTGTATGATCTCTACCTCCTAATTTTTGACCAATATAAGGGTAAGAACCATTAAAATCCTCTCTTAATAAATACATAGCAATTTGTCTTGGTAAAACATATTCCTTTTTTCTTGATTTTTCAAAAAGAGAATTTTCTTCTATATTATAAAATTGAGCTATTATTTTAATTAATTCTTTAAAAGAAATTTTTTTCTTTGAATAAATTATATTTTTATTAAATACTTCTTTTAATTCATTTAATGATAAATTTTTACCAAGAAGTTTGGTTTGTGCAGAAAGTATATTTAATGCTCCTTCAAGTTCTCTTACATTGTTTTTTATTGTTGAAGCAATATAATCTATCATTTCTTCAGGTAGATTTAAATTCTTGTTTTGAATCTTAGATTTAAGTATTGCTATTCTTGCTTCATATTCTGGTTCTGAAATATCTGTCATCATACCTCCTTCAAAACGAGATCTTAATCTAGCTTCTAAATCTGGTATTGATTTTGGTGGTCTATCTGAGGAAAAAATTATTTGTTTATTTTTTTCATAAAGTGTATTAAAAATATGAAAAAGCTCTTCTTGTGTTTTTGTTTTACCTGGTAAAAATTGAATATCATCTATTATTAATAAATCATTTTTTTTATATTTCTCTTTAAATTCATATATTGTGTTATTTTGTAATGAATAAACTAATTCATTTGCAAATTTTTCTAAAGTTGTATATTGAATTTGAAAATTTTGATTTTTTTCTTTTATTTTATTTCCAATAGCTTGGAGTAAATGTGTTTTACCTAAACCAACACCACCATATATAAATAATGGATTATAAACTAAACCAGGATTTTTAGTTACAGCTTTTGCTGCAGCATGAGCAAGTTCATTAAAAGAACCAACAATAAAACTATCAAAAATATATCTAGGGTTTAATATTTCTTTTGATTTAGATAAATTTTTAAAACTTATTTGTTCTTCATTTTGTTGAACTAATTTTTTAGGTTTTGTTGGTTTTTTAATAAAAGTATTTTTAAAACTACTTTTTTGAGGATTACTACAAATAATATATTCTATAGATCTTATTTTAGGGTTAATTTTTCTTAATACACTAATTATAAACTTACTATATTTATTTTTAATCCATTCTTTTGTAAAACTATTTGGAACATTAAGGAATATTATTCCATTTTCAATTTTTTCAAGATTAGTTTTTTGAAACCAAGTAATAAAATTAGCTTTTGAAATAATTGCTTCTATTTCAATAAGTACCTCCTCCCAGATTTGTTCTTTATTTGTTTTTTGGGTATCCATAAAATCATTATACCTTAGTAAAGTATTTAACGTAAATTTACATTTTTATGCTTTTATGTTAATAACATGTGTATTACCTGTGAATAACTTTTAGATTAGTTTTTAGAACTCTAAATTAAATCTCAATAAATAATAACTAGTAAACTATTGATTATTAACAGTTTTATCTCTATAATGATTCTATAATCAGTTGTTAATTATTAAAATAATAACTAACAACTAATAACTAAAAATATGTCAATTACTTATAAACCAAAAAGAAAAAAAAGAAAAAGAACACATGGTTTTTTAAAAAGGTCTAATTCTTCTACTGGTAAAAATATTTTAAAAAACAGAAGAAGAAAAGGACGTAAAAAATTAACTGTTTAAAAATGTTACCTTTTGAGAATAGACTTAAAAAAGAAGATTTTAAAATATTAAAAAATTTTAAAAAAAAAATCTTTAATTCTAAAAATCTTAATTTAAAGTTATATTATACTAAATTCAAACCAACAAAGTTTGCAATAATTATACCAACAAAATTCTCTAACAAAGCAGTTGTTAGAAATAAAACAAAAAGGCAAATTAAAAAAATTATTCTTGAATTTTTAAAAGATATAAAATCTGGTTTTGTTGTTATATTTTATGTAAAAAAAGAAATAAAAAATTTATCATTTTCTGATTTAAAAAAAGA
>CAZPYD010000019.1:0-5804 GCA_964590835.1 uncultured Candidatus Saccharibacteria bacterium
ACCATGTATAAATTCTGGAATAGGATATTGTCCAAATAATTCAAATAATATTAATTTATATATATGCAAAAAATAGATTTACTATCATTTACATACGAAGAGCTTGAAAGCTACATCATAGAACTTGGCGAGAAAAAATTTAGAGCCAAGCAGATTTTTGATTGGTTGCATAAAAAGAGAGTGTTCGATATATCAGATATGCGCAATCTTCCAGAAGACTTTATTGCCAAGCTAAAAGAAACCAGCTATTTACCTAATGTTCAAATACACACAAAGCTGGTTTCTAAAGAAGACGGTACAGTTAAGTATTTATTTAAACTAGATGATGGCAACACTGTTGAAAGCGTCCTCATGAAATATAAGTTTGGAACCTCTGCTTGTATTTCTTCTCAGGTGGGGTGTTCGATGGGGTGTTATTTTTGTGCTTCTACCATGAATGGATTAGTAAGAAACCTCACCGCTGGCGAGATGCTAAAGCAGATACACAAAATAGAAGAAGATACAGGGGAAAGGATATCTAGTTTGGTCATCATGGGTAGCGGCGAGCCTTTCCAAAACTATGAAAATCTAATGAAGTTCATAAGAAATGCCATCAGCCAAGACGGGCTTAATCTAGGACAGAGACATATAACTGTTTCTACTTGCGGGCTAGTAGACAAGATACGCAAATTTGCAGATGAGGAGACTCAGGTCAATCTGGCCATATCACTGCACGCCTCAAATGATAAAGTAAGGCGCCAGATAATGCCTATAGCTCAAAAGTACAGTATAAAAGAAACAATAGACGCCTGTAGATATTATATTGAAAAAAACAACAGACGGGTAAATATAGAATACGCCTTGATAAAAGATATAAATGATAGTCTTGAGCACGCCAAAGAGCTAGCGCAACAGCTAAAAGGTCTTTTGTGTTTTGTTAATCTGATTCCCATAAACGAGGTGGAGGAGAGGGAATACAAAAAGACTTCGACTAATCAGGTAAACAAATTTGCCACAGAGCTAGAAAAGCACGGTGTCCAAACTACAATAAGGCGAGAGCTCGGCTCAGACATAAACGCGGCCTGCGGTCAGCTGAGAAACAAGACGATAGAGTAAACACTATAAAACATAAAATCCAACCAAAAATAAATGCCCCACCTAGGTGGGGCATTTAAGAGCTGAGAGGTTTCTTTTTACTTGCTTTGAGGGAAGAGAATTGAGTTTTTTTGATGAATTTGGTTTCGTCCCATTTGCCCAGGGTTTCCAGGGCTTTTTTCATTTCGGGGTTATTGTAGCTGATCCTTTGCTGTGAGGTTCGCGTGAGGTAGCCGTTGTTTCCAAAAACGCGTTCCACACCTTCTTGGTCCATAAAATCGTACACAGAGCCGCTTATTTCTTTTATGCGCTTATTGTTTTGGCTGTTCATACCCTTCAATTCAAAATATTCTTCTATTAGGGGTTTGACTTGGTCTTCTTCTAGTTTTTCGGTTTCTTTTTTATATAAATGCATCCACATTGGGCAGTTTCTTTGATATCCACACCAATCGCAAAGCGCCGATGGGGTAGGGATGAACTCTTTTTCGTTTTCTATAAGCTCCAGGACTTCGTTTATTGTTTTTAGTACTTTTGCTTTTGTTTTTTCTAGATCGGCGAGTGTTCGTTGTGTTTTTATTTTTTCGTTGTGTTTTAGAAAATAAAGAGACAACTTGATGTTTTCTGGTTTGAGATGAGGCCATTTTTTGGCCAGACCTAGGTGGTATATGGAAAGCTGTAGGTCATCGTCCAGCATGTCTTGCGAAGGCATGCGTTTGGCTGTCTTGTAGTCAATGATTTCGTAGATGTCGCTCTTGGGGTCTTTGTCTACGCGATCCATGATACCTGCAAGTGTATGTGTTTCGTTGTTTTCAGGATCTTCTATTTCTATATTAAAAAATGATTCTAGCTCTACGGTGTTAAAATTCCAAGGCGGATTTTTTTTATGAAAATTTTTTAGCATAGCTACACCCTCCTCGTACATTAACTTGACAACATCACTATCGTATGTCGTAGTCTTCTCAAGCCATTTTTCACTGAAATGGTTTATCACCTCATCCAAGCTAGGGTAGAGGGGGCTCCTTTTAAACATTTTATTTAGGGCAGAGTGGACTAGAGTACCAAAAACTGCTTCTATGGACTTCGGAGTTTTTATTTTATCTAAAACTTGTAACTTAAACTTTAGTGGACAAGTTTTGTAAGTATTTAATCCTGAATAAGATATGCGCATACCTGGTAGTACAATTTCAAATTGTTTAATTTAAAATTTCGTAGATTAGTTAATAATTTATTAAAAACACTGATTGCTCAAGGTTTTCTTAAGAATATACACCCAGCTGCCAATTAAACGGAATTTTTATTTGAAATTGAATACTACCGGGCATAAGTACATTATACAGCTTGAGTCTCAAATCGTAAAATTTTGGGCTTTTCAGGGAGGGGTTAAAATTTTTTCGTGGTGGGAATAATTTAAAGAGTACCTGTGATACCTCTAAAATAATTTAAAATCGTTAGAAAGGAATATAAGCACATGTTTTTGACAAAAATAGCAAAAAAATGGCTGCCTGTGGATAACTTTTTAAAACCCTGCTTTAATGTCGCAAAAGCTATATTGTGCGACTTCTATATTTACAAAAAAAGAACGAGGATTCAAACTCCTCGCCTCTCTCCTCTCTTGTTTTAGTTTTTAGTATTGAACTGCTGGAACTTCAAAAGTTTGCGGTAAGTCTTCTATTATCGTCGTGCTCTCTCCCTCTCTGATTCTCTCCATGTTTTCTATAAAAGAAAACCAAAGATAGTTATAAAATATACCATATAAAAAATTGGCTGGTTCTTTTAGATAAGATTTCCAGAGATATTGTGTACTTTCCCATAGAAAATTAAGGTTATTTTGCACTGTAGGGCTATTCCACACTCCCCTTATATCTATTCTAAAATAGCCTAGGATAATCACAGCGATGATTATAATTAAAATGGTTCTTATAAGACCTTGATTTTGATTTATTTTTTTAATCATTCCTTTATTATACTATAAAAATAATTAACTTGTCAAAATTAAGGATTTAGATTAAAGATACGACAAAGGATTAAGATATGCCCTCTTGTCTGCTATGGGTACCCAGGCATTTTTGCAGTTTATACTTTTTGTGAATTTGGTTATTTGTACACCTTGGCTGGCGTATACTGTATAGTGCAAATGCGGGCCAGTGGCGTAGCCAGTTTGGCCGGAATAGCCGATTAGCTGCCCTGTCTTCACTGTTTGCCCGGGGGAGACATTTATCTTAGACATGTGGGCATAAAGCGTAGAGAGGCCATTATTGTGCTTTATAAGTACCCATTTGCCATAAGAATAGCATCCAGGTATTTTATCTGTGTTCCCTGTGCCTTCTATTGTTCCACTTAGAGAGGCATAAAGCTCTTCTCCTACAGAAGCTCTAAAGTCTAGACCATTGTGACCACTTCCTCCGTATACTTGAGGGTTTTTGGTGGCGAAAGGAGTATTGCCAAAAAACTGAGTAACACAGTTCTTGAAGCCTCCCCCGCCTTCCCAACAGGATTTTAGAGAGACGTTAGCTAGTGGGTATTTTAATACCCCGGAGCCCATTTCAGGAATACTGTTAGGGTCTATTTCAATCCTTATCTCGGCCTCTAACTCGGCTATTTCTTGGAGGAATGCTTCTTTTTTGGCTTGCTTTTCTTCAAGAAGGCTTTTGTAGTTTTCTTCTTTATTTTTTGTTTGTTTTAGTAAGTTGTTCTTTCTGCTTTTGTTTGAATCAGCGATTTGTTTTTGGTCATCTAGTTTTGAGGTAAGGGCGACCAGGTTAGTTTTTTCTTGAGTTTTTTCTGTTTGATTGCTTTCTAAGTCGCTCTTTAATGCTCGCAATTCATCTAGTCCGTCCACTATGTCTTTTTGTAGATATTCCATCCCTTGGATGGCGCTAAAAAAGTCAGATAGGTCGTTGTTTGCTAAAAGGATCTCTAGTAATGTCTGTGATTCTTTTTCGTCTAATCTGCGGATGATTTCTGCCAAAGATGCTTTGCTCGTTTTTATTTGATTGTTTTTGCCTTCAATTTCTATTCCTATTTTTTCTATGGTTAAGTTTGTGTTGCCAATTTTTTTATTGGTTAAATTTATTTCGGAGCGAAGTTTATTAGCGGTATTGTTTAGCTGATATATTTGGTTTTTAAGTGTCTTTTTTTCTGCGACGGTTTCGTTTATTTTGTCTTGGTATTCTTCTATTTCTTTTTCTATTTCGGTTATTTCTTGGTTGCGTTGGCTTATTTCTCCTTTTAGTTCTTCTACTCTGGTTTCGGCAGACACAAAAACACCGCTTTGAAATAAGAGTGAGATAACAAACAAAAGGCTGATTGTCGTTGATAGTGGTTTCATTAATCAAGAATCAAGAATTATGAATCATGAATTAAGTTTTTAAAATTTGCAAAGCAAATTTTGTATTAATCATTATTCATGATTCGTTATTCACTCTAAGCGAGTTAGGTGAATTGTGAATTATTTAAATCAGTTTATTAACTGCTTCTTTTAATCGTTCTATCGTTTCTTCTTTCCCCAATATTCTGGCTACAGCAAATGGATCGGGGGATTTTTTAAGCCCAGTTAGGGCAACACGAAAAGGCCAAAGCACATTGCCTCTTCCCTTTTCTCCAGCATAATCCCAAACAGCTTCCTTTATTTTTTCTGAGTCAAAATCTTTATCGTCTACTTTGCTAACAAGTGTTACGACTTGGTCGATGTGTTTTTTGGCATCTTCAAAAGTATCTTTCTTCCACAAAAGTAATTCTTTTTCGTACTTTGGTTTATAAAAGAAAAAATCAATCCCCTCTTTTATATCTGAAAGTTTTGTTAGTCTTTCTTTTTCAAGTTCTACTATTTTTCCCCAAAACTCCTCATTTGCCTGGGCAGTTTTTTTCCAGTCGCCTGGTAGGTGGTTTATTAAGTTTTTTGCCAATTTTTTTGTGTCCGAGTTTTTAATATATTCTTTGTTAAACCAATTTAGTTTATCTACATTGAACACAGCCCCTCCTTTCTGTATTTTTTCAAGAGAAAATACTTTAAGGAGTTCTTGCATTATAAACATCTCTTGGTCATTGCCAGGGTTCCAACCCAAAAGAGCCATAAAGTTTATTAGAGCTTCCGGGAGATAACCCACTCTTTTGTATTCGTTTACAGAAGTTGCTCCATGTCTTTTAGATAGCTTGGATTTATCAGAGCCCAGAACCAACGGCATATGGGCATACTTCGGAATTTCAATACCCAGTGCTTCGTGGATTAAGATTTGTTTGGGAGTGTTTGGTATATGGTCTTCTCCGCGTATAACATGAGAAATTTTCATTTCGTGGTCATCTACCACAACAGCAAAATTATATAGTGGAGTGTCCTCGTCTTTTGCTATAGATATATCACCTAAAACATTCCCGTCGTATTCTATTTCTCCACGTACAAGGTCGTTAAATTTTATTTTTTTATCTGATCCTTTTATTCTAATTATCCCTTCTTTGTCACGCTGAAGCTCTGCGGAGGCGGATGTTTCGTGTTTGTGGCTACATATATGGCGAGGAGCCTCCTTGCTTGTCATTTGTTTGTCCCTTTCTGCTTCCAATTCTTTTTTGCTGTGATAGCACCAAAAGGCTTTACCTTCCTCAAGTAGTTTTTGTAAATATTTTTTATAGATTTTAGTTCGCTCGCTTTGTCTATAGAATTCGTCGTGTTCGATCCCAAGCCATTTAAATCCTTTTAAAATATCTTCCTCAAATTCTTTTTTTGATCTTTCTTT
>CAZPYD010000019.1:5814-16153 GCA_964590835.1 uncultured Candidatus Saccharibacteria bacterium
GTCTTCTATCCGTAAAATAAATTTGCCTTTGTTTTGTTTTGCAAATAAATAATTAAACAAGGCTGACCTGGCGGTGCCTATATGCAAAGAGCCTGTTGGACTTGGAGCAATCCGGGTTCTTATTTTTTGTTTTTTAAATAGTTTTTTTAGAAAGTTCATGTTATTTAGCGTGTTTCAGAGCCAGCTTGATTATTTCTTTTGCTATTTTTTGGGCAGCGTCTAGTTTTGCAAAGTTTCTTGCCGCTTCTTTCATTCTTTGTGTTTCGTCTTTATTTGATAGTAGTCGACTTATTTCAGACAATAAAACATTTGTGGTTAAATTATTTTCTTCTATTATCTCGCAAGCTCCAGCTTTTTTGTAGCTATAGGCGTTTCCAGCTTGATGGTTTTGGGCAGAATTTTTTAGTGGAATAATTATAGAAGGTAACCCCCAGGAGGCTATTTCATATATGGCTGATCCACCAGCCCTTGAGATTACCAGATTTGCAACACTTGCAGAGTTTCTTAAAAATGAATCATTCATATATGAATAAAGGTGATATCTAGTTTTGAATTGTGAATTTTCTAAAATAACTTTCGCTCTTCCCTCTACTTCTTTTTTATTTTTAGATCCACATTGGTGAATTATTTGAACATTTTTTACTAATCTATCCAGACTATCTAAAATAACATTATTTATTTTTTGGGCACCCTGAGATCCGCCAAGTACGAAAATTATAGGAGTATCAGGTTCTAAGTTTAAAAGTTCTCTTGCTTCTTCCGGTGTGCCACCAAGAATATTTTTTCTTACTGGTGTCCCAGTGAGAATAGTTTTTTCTTTTGGGAAATGGTCTGCTGCCTCAGGAAAAGAAACAGCCACTCTTTGGGCAAATTTCCCGGCCCATTTATTTACCTTACCAGGGACCGTATCAGATTCATGGATTATGGTTGGTATATTAAAAATTTTGGCTGCCATAAGTGCGGGGAAACTAGCATACCCTCCTTTTCCAAATACAACATCAGGCATATCAGAATAAACAGAAAAAATTGCTTTTAATACGCCTGTACCAGTTTTGAATGTATCGGTAATATTTAAAAGAGAAAAATATCGACGTATTTTACCAGCTTGAACTTTTTTAAATTTTAATCCTTCAGCTAAGACAACTTTTTTGTCATATTCTGTGTCGGACATAAAAATAAGTTCAGGGGTAAGCAAACGTTTTTCTTTGGAAATATTATATAAGGCTTCGGTCACGGCGATTATTGGGTAAAAATGCCCCCCTGTCCCTCCACCAGTTTATAAGATTTTCATTTGGTTAAGTAATTAGTAATAAGTAATATGTAATAAGTAGATAATTTGTAATTTAATGTTTTATGTTACATGTTTCAGGTTACATGTTGCATGATTATTTATATTTAGAAACGTTTAATATAATTCCAATTCCGGCCATTGTTAAAATTAGCGATGATCCACCTTGTGATATAAAAGTTAGCGGCAAACCTGTTAGCGGCATTAGTCCTGTTACTGCATACATATTTACAAAAGATGGCACTATAAGAAGTATAGCAATTCCAGAGGTTAAAAGTCTACTAAATGTATTTGGTGCTTTTTTGGCGATATGTAAGCTTCTGTATAAAAGTAAGATAAACAATAAGACCAATGTAGATGTTCCTACAAAACCAAACTCTTCCCCCACTACCGCAAAAATAGAGTCACTTGTTGCTTCGGGTAAATAATTAAATTTAGAAAGGCCTTTTCCAAAACCACGCCCCCAAACACCTCCGGAGCCCATTGCTATTCTTGCCTGGTTTATTTGGTAGGCGGATCCTTGTAAGTCTTGGGAGTCGTCAAGAAAGACGGTTATTCTATCCATCAAATAAGGTTTATAGAAGGCTAATATTGCAATTACTAAAATCCCTAACGCAAGTATAGTGGCAATTTGTGAAAACCGCGCTCCGGCTAAAAAGAAAAGAAGTGTTGCTGTAATACAAATAACACCAAGAGTTCCAATGTCTGGTTGTAGAATTAAACTTGTCGCTACAATACCCATGATAATCAAAAATGGTAAGAGTCCTTTTTTGAAAGAAGAAACTTGTTTTTGTCTTTTGGAGAGCCATGAGCTTAAATAAATTATAAAAGCAAATTTCATAAGTTCTGATGGTTGAAATGTATAAGTACCGATTGAGAGCCATCTTGTAGCTCCTCCGTGAGAAAATCCCAAGTGTGGCTCAAAAACCAAAAGCATCAACAAAAAACTAAACAAGAAGAACGGCAAAGACAAAGTCTTCCATTTTTTGTAGTAAAATCTACTAGTTAAAAAACACAAAAAAGAACCTATTCCCCCACCAAGTGCAATTTGCTTAAGTAGAATGCTATACGAATTTTTATCTTCTTGGGCCGCCAAACCAAGCGATGCCGATGCTAACGCAAAAAAACCAAAAAATAACAAGGTCAGCGTAAGTCCCAAAAAGATTTTGTCATATTTTTTTCGCATTATATTATAGTGTTATTTTAACATAATTTTGGATTGTCAAAAATAACCCTTGACAAAATATGTGAAGATGATATAATAGGGACAGAAAGTTGAAAAGAAAACTGATTGATGCTTTAAGAGTTGGACTGGGAAAGAAAAACTCTTAAAACAACGAACAGGTTCTTACTTATCGGTTTGGAGGTATTATCCCCGGAAAGGATAATTTCAAAAAACCAATAAGGAAAAAATAAAGTTTATTTTTAATTGAATAGTTAGTTTTTCCCCGGAAAGGAAAAATTAGTTTGTAAAAACCAAGGACGGTTTTTACAAAGCTATTAGGTAGAGTTGTGGTGCGACAGGCACTGTAAACCAAATTAAAAATAAATAGTTATTTGAACATTTTCTTCTCATATAAAATAGGCAGCGATAAAGATCGCTGCCTTTTTGGTTTTATTTTTTATTCTTTTCTCAGTGCTTTGCCGGCTCTGTTTTCTGTTAGCTTGTTGTCGGCTAAGGATAGCTTGCCGTTTATAAAGACATAATCTATTCCAGAAGAATACTGGAAAGGGTTTTTGCGTGTAGCATTGTCTTTTATTGTTTCTGGGTTAAAAACAACAACGTCAGCATAACTGTCTTCTTTTAGCGCTCCCCTGTTTGTTATACCAAGAACTTGTGCTGGTAAGCCTGACATTTTGTAAATTATATTTTCCCAGTTTAAAATATTTTTTTCTTTTACAAAGTGAGATATTGCACGCGGGAAACTTCCAAAAGATCGTGGGTGTGGTATGTTGGTTTTTGATATTTTTGAAATATCGTATCCTACCCCATCTGATCCAATCATTGAATATGGTTTTTGTGCCAAGATTTCAATATTTTCTTCAGAGATAATATTACTAAAAATAGATACTCTCAAATCGTTTGTTTCAAGTAAGCTAATAACCACTTCTTCTTCACTTAGTTCAGAATCTTTACTGATTTGGCTTATATTTTTACCTATACTGCTTGGGCTATTTTCAGCCGAGGCAATAGTTATTTTGTCATAGTGAAGGGTTAATTTTTTAAGATAGTCAATTATGTTTTGTCTCGTTTTTGATTCTTTTAAAAGCTTTAGTATTTGATCTTTGTTTTCAGACAAAATCCATCCTGGTAGAAAACTGATTAAATTAGAACCAGTACTGGTGTAAGGAAAAAAGTCACAAGTCAAAAAGATGTTTTCTTTTTGAGCTCGTTTTATCATGGCAAGAGTTGTTTCAAAATTTCCCCATGCTTCTCGGCCCAAAGCTTTAAAGTGAGCGATATGCCCCTTAGCGCCAGTTTTTCTTAAAAATACTATTATTTTAGAGATTGTTGGCATTAGGTTTTTGCCCTCATCTGCTATGTGATATGAAGAAATCGCTTTATGTTTAGCAGTTGTTTCAAGAAGGGTTGATAGTTCATTTTTAAGGTTTGAATCAGAGTATTGTTCGCCAAAACTGGCTGATAAACCAAAAGACCCCTCTTTGAGTGAGTTTTCTAGGAGTTCGTTTATTTCTTCAATCTGTTCTTTTGTAGCTGGGTTGGTTTTTGAAGCCAGAACATTTCTTCTTAGTGTTTCGTGTCCTGTTAGTGTGGCAAAGTTTATTGTTAGATCTGTTTTATCAACTTGTTTTAAAAATTCTTTTGTTGATTGCCAGTTTATATTTATGGTATCGATATCTACCCACTTTGCTAAAGATTGCAAAGCCTCTCTTTTAATCGCGGGGGCCAAAGAGGACCCACCATGTCCACCCAAAATAGTAGTAATACCTTGTTTTACAAAGCTTTCTTGGTTTGGTTGGGAAAAAAGAGTCCAGTGATTGTCTGAGTGTGTGGTTAGGTCTATAAAACCTGGTGCAACAAACAAGCCTTCAGCATTTAATTTTATTTTTGCTGATTCATTGTCGGATATTTGGCCAATTTTAACAATCTTATCGTTTTTAATAGCAACGTCTGTTTTACGGGGTTTTGTGTTGCCCGTGCCATCTATAATTGTTCCGTTTTTTATTATTGCTTGATATGTCATAAAACTTGAAATATTTTTCAAATGTTACTTATTAAAACTATCACCATTCCTATTATAGCAAACACTACCCCGATAACCCAGAATCTCATGGTGACTTTGTAAGAAGGCCAGCCTTTGGCTTGAAAATGGTGATGAATGGGTGCGGCCAAAAAAACTTTTTTACCGCGAAATTTTTTAGAAGTGATTTGGATTATGTCGGATGCAGTAGTCGCCGCTAATGGGAAGGCTATTATTGGAAGAACCAAGACAGAGTCTGTAAAAAAGGCTACTACAGTAAGCGCAGATGTAAGTCCCAGCATACCAGTTTCTCCCATATAAAAACGTGCTGGTGGGATATTGAACCATAAAAATGCTAAAATAGCTCCAGTAATAACGGCGCAAAAAGCAGCCAAGTCTAGTTGATTTTGGAAAAAAGTTATGCCTGTGTAAGCAGCAAAAATGGAAGCCATTATACCTCCAGCAAGTCCATCAAGTCCGTCTATTGGTGACCCACTAAAAACTGCCAACATGACAATAATAAAAAATGGAATAAAAAATAAACCGATGTCAAAATGCCCTACAAATGGAACCAAAACAGTGCTTATTCCTAGTTTATAAAAAAACCACCATCCACCAATTAAACCTATGAGAGATACCAATACTATTCTTTTAGTTAGGCTAAGTCCCCCGCCGATGTATTTACCTTTGCCTAGAACTTGTAATATATCATCTGCAAGTCCAATTATTGCAGCGGATATTAAGGCAAAAAGTGGCAGCCATGTTTGTGAACGACTTAAAAAGTTAAGTTTTTCAGTTAGTTCCGTTGGGAAGATTTTAAACAAACCCCAAAAAAGGAAAGTCACAAATAGCACGCTAACCCAAATCAAAATACCTCCCATTCGTGGGGTTTTATTTTCTTGACCGGCTTGTAGTTTGTTTACAATCGTTGCCTCTCCTCCGCCTAGGGCTTTTTTCCCTTTTGTTTTTTTCCAGGCCTTATATTTATATAAATAGTGTGCCAAAATGGGTGTTATTAAAACACCAATATAAAAGCTAAATGCCGCCAAACCAAAAACTTTTAAAATATTTAATCCCATATTATCTTACAAACCTGTCGTATAATTTTTTAATATCTTCAAAGCGGCCATCAAAAGATGAACCAAAAACAGCTAGAATCATTGGATTGTTTAACCCCCTATCTATGGCAATTATCAAGTTGCCACCAGCTAGGTCGCTAAAGCCAGTTTTGCCTCCAAAAAGACAAGGGAGCTCGGATAGTATTTTGTTTGTATTTTCAAACTCAATATTATTTACGGTGAAAGATTTTTCTGTAGTTATTTCTATTAGTTCTGGGTGGTTGCTTAGAATATAATTCATTAGTTTAGCCATATCTTTGCAGGAGCCAAAAGCACCGGCTTCTTTCTCAGATATATCCAATCCAGAGGTGTTTAGATAGTATGTTTGGCTTAAGCCCAGTTTTTGTGCCTTTTGATTCATTAGACTAATAAACTTTGTATCAGATGGTTCTATCGTATCTCTTATAGATGAACTAACTGCAAAGGCAGCATCATTAGAAGATGAAATAAGCATTGCGCTTAAGATGTTTGATAGTTGCCACGTGCTTCCAATATTAAGTCTACTGTCCCCTTCTTGCATAATTGCTTCTTTTGATATTTCTATTAAGGTATTTTTTGGCAAGTTTTCTTTTGCCACGAGTGCCGTCATTAGCTTGGTGACACTGGCCAATGGTAGTTGTTTGTCGGCATTTGCTTCAAAAATAAATTCTTGTTTGTTTATGTCAAAAACACATGCTGAAACCGCCTCTAGCTCTAGGGGTTTTTCGGGTTCTACTATTGGTTGTTCGTTTTGTTCTGTTTCAGGCTTTTTAAGTGATGCTGTTAAATTTGATGGATCGCCAGATATCGAGGTTATAAAATTCAAAGCAAAAAATACAGCTACACAGCAAAGCAAAGTTGTTATGTTCTTTAACATGATATTTATATTATAAACACAACTAAACAATAAAACAACGAAGCAAGGAGCTGCTGTTTAATTCACAATTCACCTAATTCACCTATTTCTTAGAAAATTTCTTTAGTGGTATAATAATAAAATCAATTAAGATTAAGTTATTTTGTACTATGAATTATCAAGATACTATTGTAGAGACTGTAGAAAAAGTTTTGCCGGGGGTGGTGAGTATTACTGTTGCCAAAGACCCAGAGGTTTTGGAGAAAGAGGTTCTTTCGGAGCTTTTTAAGATGGGGGTCCCCTTTTATTCTGAAGATATTGAATCAAAAATAGACGAAGTACCCAAAGACGAGGAGGGCCGAATAAAAGTTGGTGGCGGTTCTGGTTTTGTGATCAGCAAAGACGGAATTATTTTGACAAACAAGCATGTAGTAATAGACTCAAATGCAAAGTATAGTGTGGTTAGTTCTGCTGGTAAAAGATATCCTGCCAAGGTTTTGGCGCGTGACCCCATTAACGATATTGCTATTTTAAAAGTAGATGGTGATAAGTTTAACTTGCCTATAGTAGAGCTTGGTAATTCTGAAAACATTAAACTTGGTCAAGGCGTAGTAGCTATTGGTAATGCTCTTGGGCAGTTTCAAAATACTGTTTCTACTGGTGTTGTTTCTGGGCTTTCTAGATTTATTCAGGCCACTGTAAGTGCAGCTGGCCAGCAAGAGAGATTAAGAGGTTTGATACAAACAGACGCGGCTATTAACCCGGGTAATTCCGGAGGTCCTTTGGTGGATCTTGAAGGTAAAGCTATCGCCATAAACACCGCCGTTGTTTTTGGAGCGCAAAATATTGGTTTTGCCATTCCTATAGATAGAGCAAAAAAAGACCTGGAAGAAATCAAAAAACATGGCCGGATTAGGCGGCCATTTTTGGGGGTTCGATATCTTATTTTAAATAAAGAAATGCAAGACAAGCTGCACTTCCCTCTTGATTATGGGGCACTTGTGATAAACGAAGGCATTCCTGGTGATAAGGCTGTAGTTCCGGGAAGCGCTTCCGACAAAGCCGGCATTAAAGAGCGAGACATTATTCTTACCTGCAACAAGAAAAAAGTTACCGAAGAGGAAACACTGGAAGATCTTCTTTCCTCCAGCTCTGTTGGCGACAAAGTAGAACTAGAAATACTCCGCGGTAAAGAAAAAATGACAGTAAATGTCACCCTTGAGGAAATGAAATAGAAGAATGATCGAGTCAAAAATTTCTATCAAAAAATTAGATGACTTTGGCAAAAAAGAGTTTGTTAAGTTGTTCCCTTATGCACCCAAAAGCAATTGGGAGAATATGGAGTTTTATGGTGCTTTTGACGGCGACAAATTAATTGGTGGAACAGTTATAAATATAAACCCAGATAATTTTCACTATAGATCACTAGGTTTGCATCCAGAGGTCTTTGGTGAATATCTTGTTGTCCTAAAAGAATATAGAAATAAAAGAATCGGTAAAGAATTGTTTAAAAAAATATTAAAGTATAAAAAGATTGGTTTTAAGACAGGTGGAATGACTACCGACATAGCTAAGAGTATGTATGAGAAGATGGGCTTTAAGGTGGTTAAAGAAAAAGAATCAGGAGGGGTATTTGTTCAATATTGGTATTTAGAAAAATAAAAAACAAATTAATTTTAAACGCCTCGATCAATTGAAGCGTTTATTTTGCATTATTTTTTATCTGTTGGATATCGGATATCTAACAGATGCTGTGTCAAGGTTGACTTGACTTATTTTTTGCTGCGTGCTATCAATTAAAAACTATGAATTATAGAAATTTATTTCATTGTGAATATATTAAATCTAACCCGGTTGCCACTATGGGGCTTATTTTGCTGGGGCGATTTTTGTATTTGCATAACATGAGATAAATTTAACTAAAACTTAACTTAGAATACAAAAACCGCTTCAGCAACAACGCCGGGGCGGTTTTTTAGTTCTTTAACAATCTTATCTGTTGGACATCGGATATCCAACAGATGAAAACAAGGAGGATGGAATCATGGAAGAAAAACAGAGAATTATTTTTTTGAAAGGCAAAAAGGTTGTATTGAGGCCGTTAAACAAAGAGACTGATTTAAAAAATTGCACAAAGTGGATGAACGATCAAGAAATAGGCCGTTATTTGGGTAATGCTTATTTACCAAAGTCTTTAGAACAAGAGGAAGAAGAATGGTTTGATGATTTGGTGAAAAGAAAAGATCATGTTTACCTTGCTATTGAAACTTTAAAAGGTATTTATATTGGCAATATTAGTATGGCTATATCTTGGAAAGATAGAAATGCCGGGTTAGGTGTTTGTATTGGAGAAAAAGAATATTGGGGTAAGGGGTTTGGCACAGACGTTATGATGCTTTTGCTAGAATATGCCTTTAATACTCTCAACTTAAGAAAAATATGTTTGACTGTTTTTGATTTCAATAAACGCGCCAAGCGAGTTTATGAGAAATGTGGTTTTATAGTAGAAGGTGTTTCAAAAGAACACGTGTATCAAAACGGTAAATATATTGATCTGATAGAAATGGCCGTTTTCAAAAAAGATTTTCTGCCGATTTGGGAGAAATACAATAAAAATTAGTGAGGTCCAACCTCACTAATTTAAATGCCCCACATATGTGGGGCATTTTTTTGTGCTATACTGTGTTTTTGCCAAGGCTGTTCCACGGAAGTTTGAGTTTGAGTTTTTTAAATTTATCTAATACCCACTGCGTATAAGTATTACAGTTTGCATTAAATGACGAGTATTTTTTGTATGGGTAGTTTTCTCTGCTCTTTTTGATAAATTCAATCATTTTTTTTGCCAAATCTCCATCTATTTGTTTCAATAATCTAACTTTCCAATAAAATTTTGAAGAAAAAGGTAAAATTTCTATTCCACTAAAAGGGTTAAAACGATTAAGATGTAGATGCCCCCACTTTTTGTTTTTGTTAGGTCTAAAAAGTACCTCCCATCTTGAGATTTTGCCTTTTTCGTTACAGACGAACCATGAGTGTGAAATAAAATTAAAAGGAATATTACACGGACAACATAAAACAAAAACCTGATATTTTTTGGGGTTTATGAGTTTTTGATGGTTGTTTTTGCTCATCTCTGATTTTTAATTATTTTGGTCTTAAATTTTTATTATTTTCATAAAAATTAACCAATTCATCAAATTTTTCATCAATGTTAATAGTCAAATCTGCAATTTTATCTAACAATAGTAGTTCTTGCTCGTTGGGCTTATAATCTGCACTCATTAAATCATTCAATTCTTGATAAAGGTATTCTGTTTTATTTAGGGCAAAAAAATCTCTTAACATATTTCCTCTTATGTAATATTCTCCTGCCCATTCTTTATTATTTGAATATCCTATAGTTTTACCTTCTACGAATCCGTCTCTATACATTTGCCATATGATACCTGCTGGGAAAAAAGTTTCTTTTGGTAAATCTGTAAGATCTATTGTTTCAGTGTCTATTTGATACGCTTTTGCTTGAATGTTGTCTATTTGTGGGTCAACGCGTATCCATCTTTTTTCTTTTGAGTTCCAATATTCACAAACCCAGTGATCCTCAAACCATCCTCCTGGAAAATACGTAGCGAATCCACATCTTGTCCTGGTTGGAATTCCTTTTTCCCTTAGAATAGAACACAAAAGCATAGAGAAGTGTTTACAAATCGCAACAACTCTTTTTTCAGGCTCTCTAGAAATAGTTAGATTTGAGGGGTCGAGCTTTTTTGCTCTGTTTAAAATTTCTTGTATTGTTTTGATGTTTATTTCTTCAGTCCTAGATTCAGGGAGATTTAAGTTATATAAACTCTTTATTGTTCCCGGATGAATGAGTAAGCCTTGAATAATTTTACATAGT
>CAZPYD010000020.1:0-10227 GCA_964590835.1 uncultured Candidatus Saccharibacteria bacterium
ACCGCCCCCTCAAGTTGTGATAACAAATTTCGCAATTCAGCGCCCGTATCTTCATTTTTTAAAATTTCAAAAAGAGCCCTGTTGTCTTTGGGGCCACAATAATTTAAAAGGTTGGGAGCAAAAGCATATTTTGCACAAAGTATTAATCCGTTGATGTTTTGCATAATTTTCTCCTGTTAAGCTGTCAAAGTTCTATTTATTATCTAAATCATTAACCATTTTTATTATACGCAAAGCTTCTTCTTTTTCAACTTTATTTAAAGCCATATCACCATGAACTAAAATATAGTCCCCTACCCGAGCGTTTTTAATAAGAGTAAGACTAACTTCATGATTATGATTATTGCCTTCAACTATAGCTTTTTCGTCCTCAATTTTTATTATTTTGCATGGAATTGCTAAACACATCTGGTAGTATTCAAATTCAATGTTTAAAATATCGAATTCGGTTAAAAATAATCTTTGGTCATCAGTGTTTTTATGGTGGTACTTTTTCTATTTCTATTTTTGTCTTGCTTATAACTTATAGCAAGACTCATTGAATTTGTACTACCAGACACATATTGGTATTTTAATAGAAATTTGAAAGCCTTGCATTATTGACATTTTGTTTTTATTTGGGTATAGTCAGAACAAATCCCACCAGAATCTATAAATATTGTTAATGTTTTACTTCTAACGGGATAAATCTTTGAAAAAAGAAGATAGGAGAAAAGTTATGTATTTTTTAGTAGAGATTTTTGAAAAAATGGCTTCGGAGTATCGATTTTTGGGTTGGTTTTATAAAAAATTATATACAGGTTTTGTAGAAAATGAGATAATTGCAGCGAATATTACTAAAGAAGACAAGGGTTTGCATGTTGGATGCGGATCTTTGCCTTATACATCGTTGATTATGGCTGAAAAAACAGGTGCCGAGGTAACAGCAATAGACATAGATCCTGTTGCTGTGGAAAGAGCCAGGGCTGTTTTGCCAAATGTAAAACTTGCAAATGCCGATAGTTTTGATTTTGCAGGATTTGATGTGGTAATTGTGTCTTGTGGGGTAAGGCCCAAGCGTGAAATTTTATCAAGAATCTTTCGGTCTTTTAAAAAAGGAGGACGGCTGGTTTATAGAAATCCTAAAAAATTAATAGGTTTCTGTCTTAATTGTGAAAAAATATTTTTTACCACTAAAGGAATCTTGAGATTCACAAAAGGAGAGGTCTTAAAACAATGCTATTCTTCATTCAGAGAGTCTGTTGTTGTTGTAAAATAATTTAAAAGCCACCTAAATGGTGGCTTTTTCCTTTTTGGGTGTGATAAGATAAGAATATGTTGATAAAAACTAATTTTCATTTACATACAGCTGATGATCCTAGAGATAGGTTGTCTTATTCAATCTTTGAAGCCGTAGATGAGGCGGCGCGGCTTGGTTTTGGCGCGCTTGCTTTGACTTGTCATAAAAAGTTTATTTACAACAAAGAATATTTTGATTATGCTGCCGAAAAAAGCATTTTGCTTATTTTTGGCATAGAAGCAAACATAGAAGGAAAGGATGTTCTAATTTTGAGTTGCAATAAAGAGATAGAAAAAATAAAGACTTTAAGCGAACTGCGAGAATATAAAAAAAATAATCCACAGATTTTTGTAATAGCTCCACACCCATTTGTTTGGGATTATTCAATGATTAGTTTGGGTAAAAAGCTAATAAAAAATATAGATATTTTTGATGCTATAGAGCTGACAATTTTTAATAATATAATTTTTAATTTTAATAAAAAGGCAACTAAAATTGCTAAAAAATATAACAAGCCGCTTGTTGCCACTTCAGATACACATAGGTTAAAAGATTTTGAAAGAGGTTATATTGTTGTTGAGGTGAAAAATAAAACACCCGAAGCTATTTTCGGGGCAATTAAAAGAGGAGATTTTGAAAATAAAATAATTTCTATGAGTCTTTGGGGTATGGCGGATTTTAGAATAGGAGGAATTTTGAGAAAGATTTTTAATAGAGCAAGAAAATCACTCTCAAAATCAAAAATCATATCAAAATAAATGCCTCATTAAAGTGAGGCATTTATTTTTTAATAGAAATTGAAATTATTCAATCTCTATCCACGAATTTATACTCATTCCCCCGCCGGGACCGGAGTCGAAAAGAAGGTTAGCTAGGCCTGTTTCATAAATAACATTGGCTTGGTTGCCTAAATAAAGTTCGTAAGCCGTTACTTCTCTTAAGTCAGATTTATTATCCATGCTAATTAGGCCGTGTCCGGCATAGAGAAGTAGTTCGCCTGATACAGTATTTTTTATAAGAATAGCTTTTTCACTACCTCCGTTTTCGGCGCTATTATTTTGAGAAACAACTAAGACATAAGAGCCATCTGTGCCTGAGTTTTGAAATGTGACGCTGTTTTGTAGCTCTATTTTTCCGCTAGAAAGGTTATCCGCAGTGTTGTCGGCTATGATTGGGATACTTTTTTTACCAAAAGATGGGTCTATTTTAATAATCGCTGAGTTCTTAAAATTTATATTTCCTTCTACCCAAACAGGGCCAGTTAGAGTTATTGTAGGATTTCCGTCAATTTCTAAGTCGCAAGCTATTTTTGTTGGTCCTAAGGTGGTGTTGGAATTAATTTTATAAGGACAAGGTGAGTTTATTGTTGAGGATGCCGCGGCGGTTTTCCAAGATTCGATAAGTGTATCTGAGATAGGCATATCTGCATCAGGTTGGTCTGCGCTACTTGGATATTCAGTTCCCAAAACTGTTGTATTTGTGATGGTTTGATAATAAGCATCACCTTCTATGTACGAATCTTCAATACTATTAGCATAAACTGTTCCCGTAGCATGAATACCCACAACAGACCCCAGTGATCCAGAAGAAACCACGTCGCCATAAATTTCATTAGAATTTGTTGATTCAATTGGTCCGCTAGAAGAAAGATTACCTGTTATTGATGATGAGTTTTGCATGAATACACCCCCATCTCCTGCTTGAACACCATAATTAAAAGATGCTCCTGTACTTGCTGTTAGAGTGGTTTTTATTTTTCTTATGTTTTGCTTTATATTTCCTATTGTTGTTGTTTCGATATCTCCAGCAATATCTGTAATTGTTGTTGTGGCAAAAAAACCATTAATTGAAAGAACTTCTTCTGAAGAATAGTTTTTACCTGATGCAATTCTATACACTATATCCTCGGTTGCACTTTCGGTTGTAAAATAACTTTTTTTGGAATTGATTAGATTGGCTGACACTTCAGATCCTTTTAGCGTAGAAAAAACAAGCCCAGATACCAACATTAAAGAGATAAAAAATAAAAAAATAACTGAGAATAGAAGGGCGGCTCCAGAATTTTTATTTATTTTTTTTGTTTTGTTTGTCATATAATTAGAAATCAGATGTTTTTATGAAATTTATTGTTATTTTTCCAAAAACTAATAAAGTTAAAAGATAATATCAATAGGTATAACTCCCCCTTAAAATAACGGTATCATAAAATTTTTCGGTTTTTTGATAGCCTCCTCTCTCACCTTTTAGTTCCATTTCTATTTTAATAGCCTTAGAGTTTGGGTTTGTGGATGTGGCCACTTGCCTAAAGATTAAACTGGTTAGTTCTAGGTTTGTTGGGGTTAGTGCTTGGTCGTCTCCACCACTATATCTTATAAATAATTGACTGTTTGTTGATAAAAATTCAATTCCAGTATCAAGAGAAATAAAGCCTGGGTTTGAGTCAAAAGTATTTATAGCACCTATATCTCTTGCTTCTCTTATTTCCCTTGTCATTCTTTCCATTGCTGAAGCGGCTGATATATTCACAAAACGAGATACTCTGTAGCCATTAAAATTTTTAACCATTAAAATTAAGCTATTTACAACAAAAACAGAAACAACAGCTAAAATAGCCGAATAAATAACAACTTCGACTAAAGTGAATCCGCTTTTATTTTGTTTATATTTCATGGAAATTAGTTAAATAAGCTGAAATTGATTTTGTTGAGGTTGATTTTCCGTTATGCCACGATACAGAGACTGTGGTTTTTTTTGTATTTATATCTAGTGTTCCTCCTGACACAATAATATCGTCATTGATATCTCTATAAACATTTTCAATAACAAAAGATCTTTCAAATTTTCCATCTATATAAGTATTTGTGGATGTTGCAATCCAATCATGATTTAAAAATTCTAGAAAATAAGTGTTTCCAGTTGTTAAATTGTTAATATTATTCCAACTAGAGTCTCTTATTATTTTTACTGTTTCCATTCCTTCTTCAAGCAAAAAAGCAACCTGAATGCTTTTTGTGGATTGTTCCATTAGGCGAAAAGCTGTATTTAATACAGAAACCAGACTAAATAAAACAAGAGAAATCAGGCTGACGCCGACGATGACCTCAATTAAGGTGAAACCGTTCGTAAATTTTTTGTTACATGTTATATGCTTCATGTTATATGGCTGTATTAACAATCCCAGTTTGTTCTATGTTTATTATTTTTGAATTAGAGTTATTTTTTTTGCTACGCATAATGATAGTTCCGTATTGGTTAGTTTCTCCTGTAAGTTTTTGAAAAACAACATCAGAAACACCACCAGCAAGAAAAATGTTTGAAATCTCAATGGCACTTGAAAGTAAAAATTCTTTATTGTTTGGATCTGATGCAGAATAAGTGTCACCTTCAAAAAGAACAATTTTATTTATTTCAAAACGGACCCCGTATTGCAAAGATTTTTGAGAAGAAAGTGTATTAAAACGGGCTTCATCTAAGATTGATACTACTTGTTCAACATTACTATTTAATGCTTGCGTATCTCTGAAACCCAAAAAAGCCCCAGTGATAACAAATATTAACAGAAGAAGAATCGATACAATAATAACCAATTCCAGCAAAGTTAATCCATTGTTTTTATTATAATAGTTAGTATTTGATGTTTTATGCTTCATGCTTTATGTTTCAAGATTAAATAGCTCCTAACATTGAATACATTGGTTTAATCATCGAAATTGCAAAAAACCCTACAGCAACACCAATAATTATCATTAATACGGGTTCTATTATTGTTGCCATATTTTTTGTTATTTCGTCTACTTCTTCTTCATAATATTCGGCTAATTGTAAAAGCATTTCAGATAGTTTTCCTGTTTCTTCTCCAACTGCAGTCATTTCTCCAAACAAAATTGGAAAAATTTTGTCAGATTTTTTGAAAGTGCTGGCTATAGGCTCTCCTTTTTGTATTTCTTTTTTCGCTTCTTTTAAGACTTGTTTATATTTTGTGTTTTGAACAACATTTTTTGTGGTGTCTATCGCTTCTAAGATGGATACACCAGAATCTATCAGCGATGAAAGTGTTCGTGCTGTTCGGGCAGAGTTTATTTTTTGAACTAGAGGGGCAACTATTGGTGTGCGTAGTAAAATTCCGTCGAATTTATTTCTAAAATTAGGTTTACGGAAAAGATAAACAAAAAGCATTATAAAAATCAACACAACACCTAAAATTAATAAAGAGTTTGTTACTAAAGAATTGCTTAGCCAGACAATAATCTGAGTGCTTATGGGAAGCTCTACTCCAAGTTCTTCAAAGGTAGAGGTTAGACTCGGCACTACATAAATAAGCATTAAAATAGCCACACCAATCATGGCGGTAACTATAATAGCAGGATAAACCATAGCGCTTTTTACTTTCTTTTTAAGGTGGGCTTCTTTTTCCATTTGGTCGGCAATTAAATCCAGTGTTTCTTGAAGTTTCCCGGTTTTTTCTCCAGCTTTTATCATTGAAACATATAAATTTGAAAATATTTTCGGA
This sequence comes from uncultured Candidatus Saccharibacteria bacterium, assembly GCA_964590835.1. Lineage (GTDB taxonomy): Bacteria > Patescibacteriota > Minisyncoccia > JAHISW01 > Tagabacteraceae > CAZPYD01. The sequence continues at coordinate 5,790 of CAZPYD010000020.1, forward strand.
TATTTTGCCATACTACTACTTAAGCTGTCTCCTTTTATAATGTTGGTTGAAATTTGTAAAAGTGCTTTTTTGAATTTGGGATTTCGAGTTTGTTTTATTAGGATTTTAAGAGATTTAGAAATAGGTAAACCTGCTTCTATCATTACAGCCAGATTGTGGGTAAAGATTATTTTGTCATTAGCGGACACACCACCAATACTAATTGATTTTAAATCAAATTTTTTCTTTTTACCTTCCTCCTTAAAATCAATAAGAATAAAATTATCTTGTCGTAAAATTCTAGCCAAAGCAAACCTGTCCTCTGCTTCGCGAGTTCCTTCGGTCTCCTCCCCTTTTAAGTTTTTAGCTTTAAATTTAAAAGTTGGCATCCCGGTATTATAATTTCAAATTGTTTAATTTAAAATTTTAAACCTTAATTTAATAATTTTTAAAATCGCTGACTGTACAAGATTTTTGAGAAACATTTACCCGGCTACCAATTAAACCTCTAATATTTGAAATTGTACTACCGGGCATTGTTTTGTTCTTACTTAAATAATACCATAAAAAGCAAAAAGAAAGCCCGGTGGATAAACCACCGGGTTTTGGTTTTTTTAGAGTAGAACAATGCTTAGGCTCGCCTGTCTCTCAGGTATGCACAAGTTTCACGATCAGAATCTCCGCTTGAGTCTATGAAGATGTGGTGATTGATGCTGTAAAGAATTTCTCCATTTTTGTCAAAAACATCTACTCCGTCGGGACCACAGTTGTCTGTAAAGGCTATTAGGTGCCCTTTTTGTAAAACACCGAATCCACAAAAGGAAAACACGGTGTTTTTTTTCAGTGTTTTTATTGTTTTGCCTTTGTGTAAAACTTTTTCAAGATAAAAATCAATACAATCTCCAGTTATACATGCATATTGGACAAAACCTATAACAAGATAACCTCGGTTAAATTCCCAGCTTCTCGTATTTTTTTCGCAACGATTTCTTTTTACCCATTCTATAATCTTTTCAACCAACTTTTTTTTGTTCATTTTCTTCTCCTCTTTACCCGACCAATCTTTGCTTGGTTTAGGATTTTTCTTGTCAAATACTAAATATTAAAAATAAAATAACATTGTTTTATTACTTAGTCAATACTTTTACTTTTGACTTTAAAATTTCAGCTAAGCTGTCTGTTTTTATCTCTAGGTCGTAATGTGATTGTAAATTAAGCCAAAACTGAGGCGAGGTGCTAAAATATTTACCTAAGCGCAAGGCAGTATCGGCTGTAATAGTTCTTTTGCCATGCACAATCTCATTGATACGGCGCGGAGCAACACCAATATCTTTAGCCAAGCGATATTGGCTAATTTCGAGAGGTTTTAAGAACTCTTCCATTAATATTTCTCCAGGATGAATTGGTTTATTTTTTTTAGACATTGGCTTTTTTGTTAGAACAATCTTTGTTAAAATTTAATGATAATCTGTTATTTCAACATCGTGGGCGTCTCCTTTTGTCCATTTAAAGCATATTCTCCATTGATCGTTGATTCGAATACTATGTTGTTCTTTTCTTTTGCCTTTTAGCGTTTTTAGGTGATTTGATGGAGGTATGCGCAGATCATTTAATAAAACAGCAGCATTTATCATCCAAAGTTTACGCATTGCTATTTTTTGAATTGATTGCGGTAAGTTATGCGAATGTTCCCTTTTGAATATTTTTTGGGTTTCTTTGGATTTGAAGCCTTTTATCATAAATTTTTATTACATTTAAATATTAATGTAACGCAATAATATTGTCAAGCGTTAATATAAAAAACTAGGGTCAAACACCAAATTTCAAGGCAAAAGAAAAGCCACCTCGTTGTCGAGGTGGCTTAAACGTTTGTGTGTAAATCGTTTTGTCTTTTCTCTTTTCTTTTTAGGAAATGAGCTGTTTTATGATTTGAGCTAATGTTTTTCTACCACCACATTCACACCAGACAATCTTGGCGTCTTTGTTGCCAAATTCTTTAATCATGCGTCGTTTTTTCTCAGAGCTACAATTACACATAACATATGTGATCTTTTCCGCTAAAATTCCTGCAGTCTGTCTGATCGCTTCTTCTCCGCCAGTGGCACCGACATACAAATAGATGTGATTCATGTCGCTTAATGTTACTTGCTTTGCGACAGAAGCCGCGGCTCGTGACCTAGTTTTTCTTTTCTCTTCATCGCTTCCACCACCAGCAGCCCACTTTGATCTATGGCCATTTTGAGCGATAAAAATTTCTTTATCGTCACATACGAACCTGCCGTTTCTGTATCCCCCTTCACCTATTCTGTTATAAGTGATGATTGCAATTTTTTCTTTCATTTTTTTCTCCCTTTCGTTAAGGTTTTTCCTAAAATTAGTCTTTTTCAAGATGCTTAAACTTAAAATAAAAATAACACGATAAATACTTCGTGTCAATGATTATGTAGAAAAATGGGGTCAGGCACCATTTTTCATGGTGAAAACCCTACTTGATTTTCACCATGGAAATTAAAAAATGGCCTAGTTAGGCCATTTTTTGTTTTGGTGAATTTTGCTTGTGTTTACTCTCTTGTCACTCTAAACACCTCTTCTAGGCTGGTTAGGCCCTGGACGCATTTTAGGATACCATCTTCAAACATAGTTAGCATCCCTTCTTTTTTGGCTTGAGCTTCTATTTGGTCTGAAGATGCATTTTTTACAATAAGTTCTTTTATGGTTTCTGTTACTTGTAAAACTTCGTGGATACCTACCCTGCTCTTATAACCATCCGGGTTTTCTTCAGTTGGTTTTGGTTTATGGAAATTAATAGTTTCCCAAGTGTCTCCAGGTTTAATAGCTTTGGAGTCTTTTAAAATTTGCAACATTCTATCCAGGTCTATTTCTTCGCCTAGTTCGCTCAGTTCTTTCTTATTTAATTTATAAGATTCCCTTTCCGGTGTTAACTGCCTTAAAAGTCGCTGAGCAATAATAACATTTAAGGTCGAAGCGACCAGGAATGATTCTGCACCCATGTCTAAAAGCCTTGGGATAGCTCCTGCCGCCGAGTTTGTGTGTAATGTGGACAAAACCAAGTGTCCGGTCAAAGCGGCGTTTACAGCCAAAGCAGCGGTCTCCTGGTCGCGTATCTCACCTACCATAATTACGTCCGGGTCTTGCCTAACTAAAGATCGCAACCCTGTAGCAAAAGTGAAACCAATCCCTGGCTTAACCTGAGTTTGGTTTATTCTTGGTATTTGGTATTCAATGGGGTCTTCTATAGTACTAATGTTTACTCCGGGAGTATTTAGAATATCTAAAATAGTATAAAGAGTTGTTGTTTTTCCACAACCAGTTGGACCGGTGGCCAAAATCATACCATGAGGTCTTTTTATTGCTTTGTGTACTATATCTAATTGTTCTCCATGAAAGCCTAGTTTTTCCAGGGTGAAACCCTTAGCATTTTCGTGTAAAATCCTTAAAACGGCTTTTTCACCGTTGTAAACAGGTAATATAGAAACACGAAAAGAAATTTTTTCTTCTGGTGTTTCTGTTTTAAATCGTCCATCTTGTGGTAATCTTTTCTCGTCTAGTTTCAGGTTTGAAAGAATCTTGATTCTAGCGATAACAGCGTCGGCTATATCGGGTGGTAAAGACATGGCATCGTGTAAAATACCATCTATTCGGTATCTTACTAATATTTCTTTTTCCATTGGTTCTATGTGGATATCACTGGCCCGCTGAATAATGGCATGTTTTAGTAAAGTGTCTACAATCCTTATTACAGGCAGCTCTTTGGCTATTTTTTTAAGTTCACTTGCGTCAGTTGTTTTTTCTTTTATTTTCAGTGGTGTTATTGCTGCGGCGTCTTCTTTAATAATCTCGCCAAATTCGGCTTTTAAGCTTTTGTGATATTGTTGAAGAGCATTTTTTATCGAGTCTCTTGTAGTAAGTCTGGGTAATATTTTTAGATTAGATTTTTTTTTGATAAAATCTATGGCTTTTAGGTCTTGTGGGTCTAGCATGGCTACTTCCAGTTCATTACCCATTTTTTTAAAGGAAACAATATTATAAGATTTGGCAATTGGTTCGGGGATATATGATAATATCTTTAAATCTATTTTTTCTTTTTCTAGATTAACAAAAGGAATACCCAGTATGTGGGCTTGTAAGCGGTATAGATCGTTTTCGGAAATTTTACCTTCTTTTATTAAAAGCTCCCCTAGATCTTTTTTCTCTTTTTCGGCTTTTTTACTGATTTTTTCTAAATCAGTCTTAGAAATAAGGTCTGAATCTAATAAAAAAGCTTTTAGCTGTTGTGGTTCAACTTGCATGTGCCAAAAAATAAGGAGTGAATGATAATGAACGACTATATTTTTTGAGCATCCAGTTTTAATCCGGCAGGATGAAGACTGGGTAACTCTATTTTAAGGAGTGAATGATAATGAACGACTATATTTTTTGAGCATCCAGTTTTAATCCG
>CAZPYD010000020.1:10327-15890 GCA_964590835.1 uncultured Candidatus Saccharibacteria bacterium
GCAGGATGAAGACTGGGTAACTCTATTTTAAGGAGTGAATGATAAGGAGTGAATGATAATGCGCCAAATTTAAATGAAATGAATATTAAATTTGAGCGTCCAGTCTGAGCCTTAGCGAAGACTGGTTACTTTAATAAGTTATTTATTACTTATTACTTGGTTTTTAATACTTCTTGGATTTTATCGATTATCTCTGTTATTTTATATTGCGCTTTTACCATATAGGCGCGCACATCAAAATTAGCAGCCCTTTGTATATCAAATTTTTCTTCAAGGTTGGTTAAGATAATAACCGGTGTGTGTTTTGTTTCTTCTCTTGATCTCATAAATTCCAAAACATCAAAGCCGTCTTTTTTAGGTAAAATTAAATCCAAAAGAACCAAATCTACTCTTTTTTCTTCGAGCATTTTTATTCCAGATTCACCATCATAAGCACTAAATACCTCAAATCCTTCCTCTTGCAATGAAGAGGTTATTATTTTTTGCATATTTTCTTCGTCCTCAATAAAGAGTATTCTCTTTTTCTCTGTATCTGTCATGATTCTTTATTAATTTTTACTAAACTAATAGGGAGGGTAAACCAAAAAGTAGATCCCTTTCCTTCTATGCTTGTAAAATCAATTTTACCCCCAAATGATTCAACAATAGCTTTTGCTAAATAAAGGCCAATACCCAAGCCGTCGCTTTTATATTTTCTAGAGGTATCGCCGCGATAGAATTTTTTAAAAACATAAGCGAGGTCTTGTTTGGGGATACCTACCCTCTCGTCGCTAATAGAAAAACGGATTTTGTTGTCTACGTTTTCAAGAAAAACACTTATTTTGCCACCGTTAGGGCTGTACCTAATAGCGTTATCTATAAGATGGCTGATTACAATTCCTATTCTAATCTTGTCTGTTTTTATTTTCACCTCTTTTTGGGGTGGTGAAAAAATTATCTCGGCGTTTATAAGTAAGGCCTCTTTTTGAAATTTTTCGATAACATTTTCCACCAAGTCAGTAAAAGAAAAAACACTTTTTTCAAAAACCAAGGCGTTGTTTTCTAGGCGGTTTACTTCTAGCATATCGTTTACTGTTTTTATCATTTTTTCGTTTTGTTCTTCCATTGTTAGTATTGCTTTACGTCCTGTTTCTGCGGTTAGGCTGGCATCTTTTTTGAGTAATAAATCCAATTGCCATTTTATAGAAGATAGAGGTGTTCTTAGCTGATGGGACATAATGCTGATAAATTCTGATTTTTCTTTAGAGATTTGCGCCATTTTTTCAAAAGATTTGACTATTATAAAACTAAGGATAAAAAGCAGCGCTGTTACGGCAAAAATAATCAAAAGAACAATAAAAGGGTCAACATAAATTCGTCCTACAAAATAAGCGGCTAGAATGGAGAAAATAATCACCACTCCCATTATTGTAAAAATAAAAGGAGGACATTCCCAAATGCTAATTTTATATTCATTGCAATATTCCTTTAGGTTTAAAAATTTGAACATGGTAGTGATTTTTATTAAGTATTTTTATTATATCAAACTTTGAGTATATTTGGAAAATAAAATAATTGTGTAATCCACAAGTGAAACTAAACCTTGCATAAAATTAAAAAACAATTTATACTTTTAAATAAGTTAGCAGTCCGTTCAGAAATGAAACGGACTTTATTATTAACTTAATGCGATACCAATATACTAATGCATACTAATAATACTAATTTAAATTCGTATTATTAGTATAATTCGTATATTAGCATCGATAAAAAATATGGATTTAAAAAGTTTATCATCGGCATTAGAGCAATTGGAAACAGAAAGGGGGGTGCCGAAAGAAAAAATAATAGAAACTATCGAAGATGCCATAGCAGCCGCATATAAAAAGGACTACGGCAAAAAAGGCCAAATAATAAGGGCTAAATTTGATTTGAAAACTGGAACTACTGAGTTTTCCCAGATAAAAATAGTGGTTGATGAAAGCATGATAAAGCCGGAGTTGACTGAAGAAGAAGTGGGAGACATGGAGGCAGAAGAAAAAAAGGAAATTGATAAAGGCAAAAGTAAGCAAGCCAAAGAAAAAAAAGAACAAACAGACGGTGAAACAGAGGAAGAAGATGCAAAAGTAAGGTTTAATCCAGAAAGGCACATCATGATAGACGAGGCTAAAATGATCAAAAAAGACGTAGAACCTGGCGATGAGCTTGTCTTCCCTCTTGAAATGAAAGTAGATTATGGCCGAATAGCTGCTCAAACAGGTAAACAAGTTATTATTCAGCGTATTAGAGAAGCCGAAAGAGAGTCTATTTATAAAGATTTTAAAGATAAGGAAGGTGAAGTAGTAAGCGGAATTATCCAAAGAATGGAAAGAGGTAATATTTTTCTTGATTTGGGCCGTGCTACAGCTGTTTTACCGAGAGAAGAACAGGTTTGGGGTGAAAGATATCGAATAGGGGGTAGAATTAAGGCTGTTATTTTCTTAATTGAGCAAAACCCTAGAGGTTTAAACATTTATCTTTCCAGGTCACATCCTCTTTTCTTGACTAGATTATTTGAAATAGAGGTGCCAGAAATAGCCAGTGGTGTAGTGGAAATCAAGAGTGTTGCTCGTGAAGCTGGTTCTAGATCTAAAATCGCAGTGTCTTCTAATAAAGAAGAAATTGATCCGGTGGGGTCTTGTGTCGGACAAAAAGGTGTTAGGGTAAGTACTGTTATTTCAGAATTAGGCGGTGAAAAGATTGATATAATAGAATGGTCTGAAAAACCAGAAGAGTTTATAACTCAAGCTCTCTCCCCTGCTAAGGTGATAGATGTTGAGATAAAATCAAAAGGAAAAGAGGCTGTAGTAACCGTGGATGAAGATCAAGTTTCTTTGGCTATTGGAAAAAGAGGTCAAAATGTCCGATTGGCAGCTAAATTGACTGGTTGGAAATTGGATATTCAATCAAGAGGCGGTGAATCTGTTGCAAAAGCCACAGAAGAAGGAAAAGTAACCGGAACTGGTGTAGAACCCAAAGAAGCGTAAAGCTAAAAGCGAAAAATGCAAAATAACAGCTCAAAACCAAAAACAGAATTAAAAAAACGAGCATATTTTTATGCTTTGAGAGTTATAAAATTTATAGACCAATTAGACAAAAAGGATTTTAGTGTACAAATAATTATTAAGCAAGTTTTAAGAAGTGCGACTAGTATAGGCGCAAATATAATTGAAGCACAAGCCGGGAGCTCAAAAAAAGATTTTACTAATTTTTTTAACTATGCGTTAAAATCTGCTAATGAAAGTAAATTCTGGTTAGGTTTGTTGAGAGATTCAGGAAAATTAAACAAAGACGATTGTAATAACCTATTACAAGAGACCACTGAAATAGCAAATATGCTTGGTTCAAGTATTCTGACATTGAGAGGCAAGAGAAAGTTTTAAGTTGTAATTTTAAGTTTTTCTTTTTGAGTTTTTAACTTGTTTGTTTCATATGAAACAGAAATTATGGCTAGACACAATGAGGTGGGAAAAATTGGTGAAGATCTTGCTGTGAAACATCTCGTGAAACAAGGATTTAAGATTTTGGAAAGAAATTACCGAAAAAAGTGGGGAGAGATAGACGTAATTGCAGAAAAGAATAAGATTTTACATTTTGTAGAGGTCAAATCTGTTTCATGTGTAACGGACTTTGATGATTATATTCCAGAAGAGAATGTAACTTATTCTAAAAGAAAAAAATTAGCTAGAATAATAGAAACTTATTTAGCTGAGGTTACACATGAAACAGACTTTCAGATAGATGTTGCTGCGGTCTATTGCAATTTAGAATCAAAAGATAGTAAAATAAGATTACTTGAAGATATAATTCTTTGATTAACCCCGCCGAGCGGGGCAAGCGGGGATTGGCCCAATTGGCTAGGGCATTCGGTTTGGGACCGAAAGGTTGCCGGTTCGAGTCCGGCATCCCCGACTAGAATTTTGCGTTAAACTGCAAAATTAGAATTAAGACTTAAGATTAAGAAATAAGAATTAGGAAATACCACTTTATCTATAGGTAAAGCAAAATTCTACCTAATTCTTAAACTTATTCTTAATTCTTTCCTTAATTCTCAATCTTAAGTCTTTACCATAATTCTTTTATGAATATGTTTGATTTTGAAAAATTTCCTGTATATATAAAATCTGAAGAGTTTTATTCTAAGGTTTTGCAGGTTATTGCAAACCCTAAAATCGATAAAAACCTTAAAGACCAGTTAAAGAGAGCATCTTTAAGTATCGTACTTAATATCGCCGAAGGGGCAGGGAAGTATTCTAAAAAAGATAAGAAAAATTTTTATGTTATAGCCAAGGGATCGGTTAATGAATGTGTGGCAATTTTAAGAATATTAAAAGTTGAAAAATTAATTACAGATGATTTATTTGAAAAAACCTACAATGACTTGTTGGAAATTGCTAAAATGTTATCAGCACTTATTAGAACAATGTTAAAATAATAATTTTAATTTACCACTATGCGTGATACTACTCTTTGTTTTCTTGTAAAAGAAAAAGACAATAAAATACACAAAATTTGTCTCGCTATGAAGAAGCGGGGATTTGGTGAGGGTAGATGGAATGGCTCTGGTGGAAAAGTAGAAGACAAAACAGGAGAAACCATAGAGGAGGCACTTGTAAGAGAAGTTTCAGAAGAAATAGGAGTAAAGATAAATAATTTTGATAAAAAAGCAGAGCTGACCTTTAATTTCCCACATAACAAAGATTGGGATCAGCTGTGCCATGTATATTTTGTGAGAGATTGGAAAGGGGAGCCGTCAGAAAGTGAAGAAATGGCACCTAAATGGTTTAAGAGAGAAGAAATACCTTTTGATTCTATGTGGCCGGATGATGTTTATTGGTTGCCACATGTTTTGGAAGATAGTTTAATAAAAGCAAATTTTGTTTTTGGAGAAAACGATGATATGCTTGAAAAAAATATAGATATAGTAGATAGTTTATAAAAGTAGGAAATGTGGACAACTTTATAACAGACATTTATAGGGAACAGTGTTGAAAAATAAGGGTATTTTGAAAAACAGGGAAGTTTGGTGTAAAAGTTATACACAGGATATACACATTAGTTTTGCTGCTTGCGGGCCTGCCCGCCGGAGCGAAGCGTAGGCGGGTATAGTTTAGTGGTAAAATCTCTGCCTTCTCCGCCAAAAGGCCGGAGGCCATTTAGTCGGACCCACCTAAATGCACGCAGTGCTTTTGGTGGGCAAGCAGATGACGGGAAATGTAGAAAAATATGTATTATGTTTATGTTTTATTATGTTTAGACAAGAAAAGGAAAAGAGAGAAATTTTATATAGGAGTTACAAGTGATTTAAGGGTGCGTTTGCAGAGACATAAGCAAAAAAGCGTGAAAACAACAAAAAGTTTTGATATAATAGATCTTGTTTATTACGAAGCTTGTTTAAGTAAGTTAGACGCCGAGAAAAGAGAGGTTCAATTAAAAACAGGATACGGACGAGGTTATATTAAAAAAAGAATAAGTGATTATTTAGAATAAGCGGGTATAGTTTAGTGGTAAAATCTCTGCCTTCCAAGCAGATGACGGGAGTTCG
>CAZPYD010000021.1:0-14743 GCA_964590835.1 uncultured Candidatus Saccharibacteria bacterium
AGCTTATTGGTTGGGAAATGACCTTTTAAACAAAGTTACTCAAAAACGAATGCTTTTTAATTTGGAAGAAAGATTTAAAAAAGAAATAAAACCAAAAGATTGGACATGGATGCTAAAAGAATCCTTAGAAAAAGCCAAACCACATCACAACTTTCACACACTAGAAATTTACAGAAGACGAGGATTTTTTAAATCTAATATGCCAAAAAAACTTTTTGAAAACATGAGTAACTGTTGTATTTTGTGGGGAAAAGTAGTGGAAAAACCTACAAATGGGTGGGTAATTGTTGAGTACGAACCGATAGAATTTTTTGAAGGAAAACTCCGTATTGGCATTCCTCAAAATAAAAAAATACAACTAATAGACCCTTCTATAAAACAATGGGATGAGGTGTCTATTCACTGGAATTATGTTTGCGATAAAATAACTCAAAAACAAAAAGAAAGATTAGCCGTCTGGACACAACTTCATTTAGATTTAACGAATAAGACTTTATAAACCCAAAAGCCGCCCAAAGTTTACCTGCCGACAGTTAATGCACTGAACACGTAATACACGGGTCATAGGCCCGAACGAGCATCTCCAAGAGGTGCTCTTTTTCTTTTTGATCCATGCTCCCATATTTTTGCAAAAGAGCTTCCGCGCTTTTTTCTATGGAAGTTAGGTTTTGGACCGTAGGAGTAATAATGTTGGCATATTTTATAATACCTTTATCATCAAAATGAATTTCATTATAAAGTCCGCCCCTAGGCGCTTCTATGGCACCGATCCCTTCACCGGCTTTAACCTCAACCTCCTTTTTCTTCCAACTAGTGAGGTCGAACCTCACTAGTTGGTCTAGGATTTGTTCTGCTTCTTTATGATAAAGCAAAATTTCAATTGCCTGCGCCAAATTATTGTGAAAAGGATTTTCAAAATCCAAAAGCGCGTATTCTTTTTTAATATCTTCTACTTTTTTAGGATCCAAGAAATAAAGACGCGCCAAAGAGCCAACCAACATTTCTCGCCCATTATCTGCATCCACAGGCTTAAAGCTACCAAATTTAGCTGTAGAATAACTCCTAATATCTTCTGTGATAACCTCTTTGTAATCTTTTATTGATACTTCTTTATTTTGACTAGAAACAATCTTCCCGTCCTTTTGTACCACAAGCTCCAAATCTACTTTTAACTCAGGAAACTCTATACCAACACATACTTTTAATGCCTTTTCGGCCGACTTTCTTGTTTTTTTAACTTTTTCAAGCAAATCTTCCAATTGTTCTTTTGTTGGTATTTTATGAAATCCGCCAATAGTGGTTCTAGTAGGATGAATATTTCGCCCAGCTACTACTGTGGCTATTTCATCGGACACCTCTTTTATATCCAAAGCTGCCTTAAAAGATTCGGGATCTTTGGCCGCCAATTCTGTACCCCTGTCTATTCCTAAATAGTCAGGCAGAGATAAAAAGAAAAGATGCAGCATGTGGCTTTGCATCATTTGGGAGCAAACCATAAGATCTCTAAGTAAAGACAATCTTTTACTAATCTCCACACCTAAACCATCCTCACAGGCCCCTAGAGACGCCAAATTATGGGCGATAGGGCAGACTCCACAGATACGCGGAGTTATCCAATGGCTTTCTTCAATAGTCCTACCCACAAGCATACCCTCAAAAAGCCTTTCACCTTCATGAATATGCAATTTTACTTTACCTTTATTAAAATCAGTTTCCAGGCTTCCATGCCCCTCTATTTTTGTAATATATTTATCGCTTAACATAAAAAGAGATTTAAGTAGTCAGCTTTCAGATTACAGACCACTATTAATTATTTAATTTTTTAATTAACCCGGAAATCATTGCTCCTATTTCATCCAAATCCTTTTTAATATCTTTTATGGTTTCCTCAGAAGACAACCTTAATTCAGTAATTACATCCAGTATAGCATGAACCTCATATTTTGATCTAAGTGAAATTCTTAAAAATCTCCTAAACTCTAAATTTGTTCCAGCACCAGAACCCTCTGCAATATTCAAAACAATACTAGTTGCAGCTCTTCTAATCTGACTTATAAGACCAAATCTCTCATTGTCTGGTAGTGTTTTAGAAAAATCATAAATTTTTCTAGTAACAGCTAAAGATTTCTTATAAACACTTAATTTTTCAAAATTATGCATGATATTTATCTGTCTACTAATAACTGATAGCTATCTACTTGCTTACTTTTTATATTCTACCAAGTTTCTACTAATTTTTCCATCAGAGATGGATCCACCTCCGGCGGAAAAAATCCACCTCAAAATTAAATATTACCTATCCGATGCTATCGCCATGAATAGGTAACTATTGTATTTTTTATAGTTTATGGTATAGTTTAGATTAGAAAAATAAACAGGATTTTGACTTTTAAACAAAGGAGATGATATATGGGTAGATATGTAAAAAGTAAATATGTGGAAATAAGTATCGTACTCGAATTTATGGGAACAGAAAAAGAAGCAAAAAAAGAACTTGAAAAACTTGAAAATCTTGCAAAATCTTTTAAATTAAAAACACCAACACCCAATACTGCAAAATGGAGCTGCACAATAAAAGGACTTGGGTGTTATGTTTGGGCATACCAAGGAAAAACCCAAAATTTAATAAATTTTCTTAAAAGTGTTGAAAGATTTAGATTGCTCAAGGCCGCATCTTCGAAAAAAAATGCTTAAATTATTAAAAGTATTAAAAGAAAAGTTTAAAATCTTAATTTCAAAAGATTTCTGGCAGACGATCATATTTTACACAATAAAAGGACCTAGAGGAATCTAAAAGTTAAAATATTAAATGGCTCACCCGAGTGAGCTATTTAAACCAAAAACATTACAGTAAAGCCGCATCAAACGCCTCGACTAGTCGAGGCGTTTAACTTTAGTCTAGTTTGTTGTCTATTTTATTGTAAAACATCGTAAAATATCTTTCTATTTCTTCTTCAGTAGCAAATCTCCCGAGAATTTCTTTTAATCCTTCCTTGTCTGCCCCTTCTCTATAACCAAAACAACCGTAACAAGGCGACCCTCCAGAAACACAAACAGCTCCACATCCACCCTGCGTTATTGGCCCCATACATGGTTCCTCATTTATTATTCTGCATTCATTACCTGCTTGTTTGCATTCAAAACAAGTAGAATAAGGCCTGTAAGTAGGAGTTTTGCCAGCCAAAATCTCCTCAAGCACCCTAACCAACTGACCCTGATCAATTGGACAACCGTGAATAAAAAAATCTACCTTAACATAAGCCTGAAGAGGAAGAGAGTCTATTCCTTTTGGTTTATATTCTTGCCCCGCCTGGCGAGGTGAACCATAAATCTTTTTATACCATTTTTTACGATCATCTTTGTTCATAATACCAGGAATACCGGCAAGCGAAGCACAGGCGCCAAGAGCAATAATAAAAGTAGAATTTTCTCGCAAATGCCTTAATGTATCAATTTCCGCCTGAGTAATCGGCGTACCCTCAATAATAGAGGCGACAAAAGGGCCTTTGTCTCGTCTTTCTTGTCCTAATCGCCAATCTGCAATATCCACTCTTTTTTCCAAATCCAAAACAGCCTCACGAAGTGATACTATTTGTACTTCACAGCCTTCACAATCTGTAAAATCATATATTGCTATTTTAGGTAACTTTTTCATATTTAATCCCAATTTTTATCTACTTCATCAATATTAAACACTGGTCCATCAGTGCAAACATATTTATCACCTGTAGTACAATGTTGACATCTACCCACCCCACACTGCATTTTTCGCTCCATGCTTACAAAAATTCTTCTATCAGAAATACCAAGCGGCTTAAGAATTTTTTCCAAAGCATCTACCATTGGACCAGGGCCACACATAGTAGCTACTGCCTGTTTTGGGTCTATATCAATTTCAGAAACAATATCTGTCACAAAACCCACATGCCCTTTCCATTTTGGATGCGGTTGGTCTATTGTCAAAATAATACTTATTTTTTCTTCCCATTCTTTTATTTTATCTTTCATTAAAATTTCTTCCGGATTTTTTGCACCATAAAGCAAATAAACATTACCAAACTTATCTCTATTTTCAATAACATACTCAATTAAGGCAGCAATAGGTGGTATTCCGCATCCACCAGTAGCCATCACCAAATCTCTCCCTTCAAAAAAATCCAAAGGGAATCCATTCCCAAAAGGTCCACGAAAAGTAACCTCATCTCCTTTTTTTAAATTATGTAAAGCAGTTGTTACCACACCACCAGTATTCCTTACCACTATGTCTACATGTGATTTTTCATAAGGCGAAGAAGCGCAACCAAAAGGTGCCTCTCCATATCCCCACACTCCAACCAAAACAAACTGTGCCGGAATAAAATTAACCGACTTTTTTAGACGAAAAAGCTTCACGGTAGGGGAGAGCTGTTTTATATCTAATACTCTTACTTGTTCTGGTTGATAAATATTATCCATATTTTATTTTTCCTGATATTTTTCAATAATTTTTAACAATTCCTCTTCTATATTTATTCTGGCCGGGCATTGTCTTTGGCAGTTACCACAAGCCACACATTGAGCCTTACCATACTCCTTATATGCTCGAACAAACTTATGATAAAACCAGTTATAATACCTCTCCTTTATAGAAGGGTGAAAGTCATGCCCACCAGTAACGGTAGCAAACTCCGGAAGCGTGCATGCTGACCATTTTCTTGTTTTTGAGCAAGTTTTTCCATTCAGTGAACACCCATCTTCTATAGAAAAACAATGACATAATGGACAAACATAAGTACAAATACCGCAACCTATACATCTTTTACCAAGATCATCCCAAATTTCAGGAAAACCCTTCCAAGACCACTCAACAGCATCTTTCAAAAGCTCTGGATCTAAAAGAAGTTTCCTTAATTCTGACATTGTTTTATTTTTTTTAGCACTACCAGCAATCTCTTTTTTATCTGACTTAACAAACAGTTTACTTTTAGAAATGTTTTTACCTTTCTCTGTCAAAATATGTACCTTGTATTCCTTGTCGTTTATTTTCTCTAAAATCAAATCTACCCCTAAATGAGGCACTGGCCCATCTTCTTCTATTATAGAAATCACCGTAGATGCTTTTCTTCTTTGAAAATAATAAAAATCAGGCACAGGTGTTTTCATTATTTCATCAAGCTGAACAAGAGCTTCTGTGGCACGCAATGGCAAACCAAAAAGAATAAAGGGTTCTGGCTCTTTTTGATCTTTTCCATCGAAGGCGGATCCTCCTTTGGAGGATAGTTTGTTGTCTTCCTTATTAAAAGAAAAAATCTCTTCTTCCACCAAGAAAAAATATTTTTTGAAAGGCAAAACATCTCTCTGTTGCAAATCTACTAACTTGCTTTCTTTTGCAAGTTCGTCTTTTAGATTATCGAGATTTTCTTTTTTAATAATTAACATTTTAAACTTATCTATATTATACTAGTCTCGAGATATTTTTACAAAATTATTTAAAATAAAACCACTCAATCAAAAAACAAAAAACCGCCGAGGGGTAACCCTGGCGGTTTTTATATTTAGAACATCAACCACTCTGGTTTAAATAAGAGTAAGATACCAATTATGGTTATTATTATACCTCCCACAAAAGCCGACATACGGCTGTATTTTTTTGTAAAAGCAAGGGTCTTTAAAGTAACCATAGCCACAGTAAAAACAATAATATCATCTAGCATAAATACTAATATATATAGAAGTAGGTATGAATAATACTGCCACGGAGCTAGGCCGCTCAAACTCAAAACATTAGTATAAACCGCAGGCAAACCAGCAGAACAAATAAGCTCAACCAAGTTTACTGCTGCCGCAAGAAGAATAATCCCACCAAAAGCCAGCCAAAACTGCTTTTGTTGAGAAATATTTTTTAATTTATCAAAAATCTTCTGCTGGCGCTCACTTTCAGAAACCACACAAACATCGGCCTTGTCGGTAAAATATTTTTTAAGATAATAAACACCGGATCCTACAGCCACCAAACCAATCACTACTCGAACCCAGAAAACAAAACCTAAAAATAAAAATAAATTAAGCCAAGCCGCCAAAAACAGAAAATAAACAAAAGCAGAGGTGACAATAAAGGTTATCCCCAGTATCCACATTCTTTTTTTGTCTTTCATCCCCAAAAGCAAACTGATCAAAAAAATCAAAACCCACATAGCGCAAGGATTAAATCCATCTATACCACCAACAACTATTGTTAACAAAGGAAGAGAAATATTTTTTATTTCTATCTCACCAAAAAAGGGAAGTGTTATCTTTTCAGGAATTTTTTGCGTCACACCTCCATTTGCCGGTTGTGGTTCTTTTTGACCAATAACTGATCCCGCCAAATCCTCACAATCTTCATCTATCAAACACTGATTAACCAAATCTCTTATTACTTTGCCTGTAGTTTCGTCATTTTCATATCCAGTAAGATAGCTACTACCAATCATTGTAAAAGGTATCCTGGAAACATCTAAAGAAAACTCTTCGCCAATCTTTTTCAAAAGTTTTATATTTTCAGGGTTTTTTGAAATCTCAAAATCAAAAACCTCTACTTTTCCGGCCATTTCTTTTTCCAATTTCTCAAGAAAAACCTTTTCTTTGGCGCAATGAGGACAAGATTCTGATTCAAAAAAATAAATATTTACTGTATCTGCCGCAAAACCAAAAGCAGGCAACAAAAACGCACCCAATAAAAAAGAAGTTAAAAATAGTTTGTTCTGCAAAAATTTAATCATAATTTACTTAATTTAATTCAAAAGTTTTTTCTTTATAGTGTCGCCCTTCTGTCAGTTTAAGTTGAGAAGGGGACACTTTTAGATGATTGGCTAATATTTTTATAACGGCATTGTTTGCTTTGTCTTCTTTTGCCGGCATGCGAGTCCAAACAATAAAATGATTTTCATCAATTTCTTCTATTTTCTCCTGACTAGAACCAGCTTTAGTATAAACAAAAAATCTCATATTTAATAAGATAGTTCGTCAACAATATTACCACTACTGTCGCTTAGTGTTATGTTTTCTCTTTTCTGTTTCCAAAATTCACCTCCTCTATTTAAATAAACACGCCACTCATCTTTGTAAAAATCACTATCTCCTTTGTGTATATCCACACAAGAATTATAATTTAAAGTATTATTTATTGTTGATATACAATCATTACCTAATTCAAAAGCCTTAGCAAGAGGAATATCGCTTGTTTTACAACGAGGCAGACTCTCTATATAATCCAAACAAATATCAGAAACTTGTGAGGGCCAGATTTCATTCTTGGGGTAAGGACACTCTTGAAAAATCAAAGGAATAAAATCTCTATTCTCCTCAAAATAACCAAAACATTTATTTAAACGGAAATTATAACCAAGAGGACTCTTGCCTGTAGCAATTATAATTTTCCCACCAGGTGGCAAAACAATATCACTTTCAATATTGGATTTTCCACTTATAGGCAAGTTTACAGCATTTGGGATTTTAAGACTCAAACCGCTTTTATTTTTTATAGTCCAGTTTAAAATATTTATAGAATTTTTATTTGTTTTTGCAGCTCTTATTTCTATATACTCCTGATTTAAATCAGTCTGTCCTGCACCTCCTTTAAACAAAGCTATCACATCTTCTTGAGGCCCTCCTTTTCCATTCTTTCTATCTTCTTGTGTAATATAATACTCAGATTTTGTTTTAAAAGATTCCAAAAAAGGTGTTCCAGGCTCTCTTTCTAGGCCACCTTGAGCATACCAAAAAAAACTTATAATTAATAAAAATAAGATAAAAAATAAAAAATCTCTTGTTGAATTGGATTTTTCTTCTTCTGCCATTTGTTTATATGTATGTTTATTTTACTACTTTTGGTGTTTATCGCAATAAAAGGCTGAGCGACCGGCCTGCATAATGCGCTTAATTACGCCTCCATCATTTTTAGGACATTTTTTTCCTTCTCTTTTGTAAGCCTTGTGGTGTTTTTGATATCCTCCTTTTTCACCAAAAGCATCACGATAATCTACCATAGAGTCCCCGCGCAATTTTAAGGCTTGTTTTAATATTTTTTGCGCAGATTTGTATATTTTTTCTAACTCTTCTTCTTTCAAATCCTGAACATCTTTAAAGGGATAAACACCTGCGTCCCACAAAATCTCACTTGCATAAATATTGCCAATTCCTGAAATTATCTCCTGTTTCATAAGAACATCTTTTATTTTACCACGACGAAGCTTTAGCGAAGTAGGGTTTCTTCTTAAAATATCCTTAAATTTTTCAAGGGTTAAACTAGATTCCAAAGGGTCTGGACCAATAATACTAAGATCCTTTAATCTTTCTTGTTTGCTTGTTTCATACACCAAAACCTTGGCAAATTTTCTAATATCTGAAAGTGCAAGCTGTTTACCATTTGATAAATAAATAATCAAATGCAAAAATCTATTTTGAGGATCATCTCTCAGTGCGCCTTTTTTAGTAGACACCCAAGGATATTTATCTTCTTTACCCCGCTCGGCGGGGGCCTTTTTCTCCCAAGCCCCATAGAGTAGGTGACCGGTCATTTTTTGATGAACAAGTAAAGTTCTATCACCAGACAAGTTAATCAAAATATTTTTCCCTTTTCTTTTTACATTTAAAACTTTTCTACCCTCCAGCTTTTTTTTTAAACCAACCAAAGTACTCGGCCCCTTTAAAATATTCTTCACTGCATCACACCAAACATCCCGGATTTTTAGTCCAGGCAAAACCTTATTTAAATCATTTACGATTGTTTGTACTTCGGGTAACTCGGGCATTATTTTATCCTACCTCTTTTACCTCAAACAAAAAAGCCCGCGGCGCAAGCCCGGGCTTTTAATTTTGTTTTATTCTTTTTCTTTAATTTTGGTTTGCTGTAAAAATTTTTCCTGATTTTCTTTTGGTGGCATAACCCCAAGATGACCACCTAAAGATGTAATTTTACCACCCCTTTCAATAACTAAACTGAAAAAATATCCAGGTTGTAATTTAGAAACAACGCTCTTTAAATCATATTCAACAATAAATAACGGTGGAGGGTTTTCATTGTTCGTATATGAAATACTTTTTATAATATCACTTTTTTTCAAGCCAATTTTTTCCGCAACAGAACCGGGATAAACACCTATAATTTCCATTCCAAGTTGTCTATAGACAACCCCCAAAAAAGCTTTAGGTTTCTCTTTTTCCATAATCTCTTTTTGAGAAATTTCTTTTCTTGAGCCTTCTTCAATAGTGGCGACTGTCTTTTGTGTTGTTTCCTCTAACAATGCGGGTACACCATAATGAAAAACACTCAACGCACCAATACCAAAAACAAAAACAGTAATTATAAAAATCAAATGAAAAACTGTAAATTCACCACCTAATTTTCGTTCACTCACTTTTCACCTTACTTTTTTCAAGGTTATCGTTTATCTAAATAAAGCACTTAATTTAAGTTCAGTCAAGTTAAACACAAAACCCCACTTACCAGCGATAGCAAATAAGTGGGGTTTTTGTTGATATTGTTTATTTGTTTAATTGAATACTGGTAATCTCCTCATGTTCTGCACCCTCTAGTTTTAGTTTACTTTTCATTATTTCTAAAGACTCTACTTGAAAGGGTTTCGTTTCTTTTTCTATGCTCTCGCCGTTTTCTGGTAGCAGATTTTTAAACTCATGCATATGTCTATTTTCAAACCTGGCTAGAGTAAGGTGCGGCAACCTGCTTCTTTTATCTCTTTTGAAATCTTGGAACAATCCTTTTTGCTGTTCCTTCTCAATTTCGTCTGCGATCAAGTTTTTTAATTTTATAAACTCAACAGAATATTTAAAATTTAGCCACACCATTCTTTTTTTAAAATCAGGTGCAAATGAAACCGTAGTAGGGGATAGAGTAAAAGCGCCTACTTCTGTTACCACCCCCTCTATCACTCTCTGTATCACACTTATTTCTGTTTCATTTAAGTCACCTAAAAAAGCGACTGTAATATGCCAACTATCTTTATCTGAAACACGCATTAGTTTCTTGCTATAAAAAGGCTCAAGCACTGCCTCTAAAGTATTTCTCAAATCTTGAGGAATTTTTATTGAAATGAATATTCTTTGTGTTTCCATTGTTTTGTTTAGCTCAAGGTTTCCATTCTTCCGCAAGCAAAACCTCAATTCCAACTATTTTATGAGGTTCTGTAATGACGACGGTTATAGGCTATAATTTTGAAGGGCCGAATAGCTTAGTTGGGATGAGGTATTTGCTGGAGGAAGAATGATTCTATTTCAAAAATTTTTGATTTGAAGAAGGTTTAGGTTCTAGTTTCACTCCAAGCGAATCTTATCAAGCTCTTCACGAACCACCTCTCTGTCGTCCCACTCTATTTTTGTTCCTTTTGGACCCATAATATATGGATCAGTCCCTTTGCCTGTTATAAGAACAGTGTCACCAATTTTAGCCATTTTAAGAGCGTCGTGAATAGCATCCCTTCTATTTAAAATCATTTTATACTTAAACGGCGAATTTATACCACCAGCAACATCTTTTATAATAGACATCGGATTTTCGTCATAGGGATCTTCGTTGGTTAAAATCACCTCATCACAATAAGCAGATGCTATTTTTCCCATTTCGCTTCTTTTTCTTTTGTCACGCCCTCCACCTGCTGCACCAAGCACACATATTTTACGAGAATCTTGAAAAACCTGGTAAAGTTTTTCAAGTGATTCCGGAGTATGAGCATAATCAACTATTATTTTAAAGTTTTGATTTTCCTCTATAAATTCTACACGACCAGGAATACCTCTAAATCTTTCTATTGCTTCTTTTATATATTCCCACGAAACAGCCTGACTACGAACAAAAGAAATAGCAGCCAAAATATTTTGCAAATTAAACTCACCTAAAAGCTTGGAACTAAAATCTTTCCCATTAAGCACAAAATCAATACCGAATTTATGAAACCTGTAGTTTGCCGGCCATAAATTGTTTTTATCTTTTTCTTTCTTTTTTTCTTCTAAGCTATATATCCACTTTTCATTGGCTGCAAATTTTACAAAATCTTTTGCATTCTCATCATCACCATTTACCACTATCACTTTTTTCTTTTTTAAGGATTTTTCTAGTGCTTTAAAAAGTTCTTGTTTGGCTTCTTTATAATTTTCAAAAGAGCCATGAGACTCAATATGTTCTGGTGTTAGGTTTGTAAAAATCATTGCGTCTGGGTGGATAAATTTATGACGATACTGCAAAACACCCTGCGAAGTCATCTCCATAAGGACATATTGGCATTTTTCTTTTACTGCTTTCCTTAAAAACTTTTGCATAAAAAACCTACCTGGCATGGTCATTTTCTTTTTGTTTCTTTCAGAATCTTTGCCAATTTTAAATCTAAGTGTAGAAAGTAAAGCTGTCTTATATCCAGCTTCTTCCAAAATAACGTTTATTATTTCAAGAACACTTGTTTTGCCTTTAGTACCAGTCACACCAACAATATAAACCTTTTTTGAAGGAAACCGATAAATAAGAGCAGCCAAAAAAGCCAACAACCAGTGATACAAGGGCTGTAGGGTTTTAAACAATCTTTTAGGTATAAGTCTTTTTATTTTGTGTAATAAAGAATCCATAATAATTCTTAAAACTTGAAACTTGAAACTTGAAACGTTTTTATTTTATTAAAGAAAAAATTTAAAAAATTTTTTCTCATGCTTCATGTTTTATGCTTCATGCTTTATGTGATATTCTTAAGCGCTTCTTTTACTATATTCTCCATGCCTTTTATATCGTCAGGTACATTTTGTAATGCTTTTCGGCTTTCTGATAAAGAGTAGCCAAGAGCCTGCAAGGCCTCCATTGCATCTGTTTCGTCTTTTAATTCTTCACTTGTTTGCTCTATTCCAATAGCGCCCATTTTATCTTTTAATTCAACCACTATCTTTTCAGCCAACCTTTTACCCACACCTGAGACTTTTGTTAAATACGAAGTTTCACCAGTTGCAATAGCTCTTTTTAAAACATCAATAGGAGCCACAGAAAGGACACCCAAGGCACTTTTTGGTCCAATACCGGAAATACCTATAAGAATCTGGAAAAACTCAAGCTCTGCATAATTTAAAAACCCATACAAATCCAGGATATTTTCACGAACATGCAAATGTGTCCAAAGCAGTACTTCATTTTTGCTAGAAATTTCCTTAAGCGTCTCAAAAGGAATAAACACTTGATACCCAACACCATTCACATCAAGCACCACAAACTTATCTGTTTTAAATTTAATTTTACCTTGTAACTGTATTATCATGCCAAAAATTAAAGAGTGAGTAATAACGAACGACTATAATTTTTGAGCACCGAGCACTCAACGCTTTGAGTGCTCGGTAACCTTATTTCAATACTACCGTTATTTAAACAATATTAAAAGAAACCCCGGCTCGCATGCGAGCCGGGGTTTAAAAATTAAACAAAAGGTTCTATGTCTTCCCAGTAAGTTTTTTCTTTTTTTGCAATCAATATATCATAATCCATCTGAAGACCTAGCCAAAACATAGGAATTTTATTAAATACCCTACCAAGCCTAAAAGCCATTTCACAATCAAGTTTTATTTTTTGGTTTATAAGGTCTTCGACCTCATTAACGGGCACCTTGATTCTTTTCGCTAATTGATTAACTGTGATTTTAAAAGGTTTTAAGTATTGTTCTTTTAAAACTCTTCCCGGATGAACAGTTTTTTTATTAATATTTCTTTTTTCTTTAGTTTTGTTTTTATCTCCTGAACCTGAACAACCTGAACAACACTGACCTAAACATTTAACATTCATTCAACCCTCCTTGTTTACTTTAATACCAAAATAAGCCAAAGATACTAATTTGTCAACCCAAACTATTGCACTTTTTAAGGTATTTAGTTAGGATACAGGAATAATATTCGTATATTAAGTATCCCAGTCTTCACTGTCGTTCAGACTGGACACTCAAAAATATATTCATTATCATTCATTATTTTTTGGCGTATGCCCATAACAAAATCAGCAAAAAAGGCTTTAAGACAATCTGAAAAGAAAAAGGTTTTTAACCTTCGAAGAAAAAGAGAGATGAAAAGCCAAATAAAAGAAATCGAAAAACTTCTTACTGAAAATAAAGCAAAAGAGGCTCTTAAACTAGTTCCTACTGCCTACAAAGCGATAGACAAGGCAGCCAAGAGGGGAGTTATAAAGAAAAACAATGCTAGCCGCAAAAAATCAAGAATTGCTCAATCCATCAAAAAAATAGCCTAATTTAAAAAACTCTTAAAAATAAATGCCCCACTAATGTGGGGCATTTATTTTGTTCAGGTTAAGGTGTCTTTTCAACCCCTCCCCAAACTAAAATCCAAAAACTTTTTACCACATATCTTATGCTATAGCATAAGATATGTGGTAAAAACAAAACTATTAATTCTTTTAAGTTTCTAAATAAAATTAAACTTCAAACCATTGCCTAAGATAATCTTCATTCTCAGGTTCTTTAACAACCAGAAAATGATTAACAAACTCTCTTACTTTAAAGTGTTCACAAATAAAATCTATTTCATCCCTACATTCAAAGGGAAATATAAAAACACTTTTTTGTATAGGATAAAACCCTAAATCTTGCAATTTAAAAGTTAAAGCATTCCTGGCTTTTTTGTGAACCTCCGGGATATCAAACATAACGAGCCTCCACGTTTTATCCCATTTTTTAGGAACAGGAATTTTTAAATCTTCATATTTATATTTTAAAATTCTTTTTTTACCTTCGCCTGTTATTTTAATAATTTCATTTCCTTTTTTATCATAAGAAATTTCAACTAGTTTTTCTTTTGTTAAGTTAGCTAAAGTTCTTCTTAGTCTCCATCTATCTTGTGAATTTTTTGTTTTAAACATTCCAGCAACTTGCGCAAAATTTGGCGCAACAAAACAAACTGCTATAAAACCACCAAGCGCCAAACCTTTTAATATTTCTCTACTAAGCTCTCCTTTTGAATATTTATTTTTCATTAAATTAATTTTACCACACATTCCATGCTATAGCACCAAATGTGTGGTAAATATTTCTACTTATGTTTATTTTACTGTCTTTTTTGTCTACTTTTTAGTTGTTTTATTTTTTAAAAAATGTTATAAAAACAAAGAATAAAAAATGCAGGAGGTCAAAATGGCAGTAGATTTAAATGAAGTAAAAGAAATAAAAGTACTTTCTGGTTCTGTAGCAAATGCTGTAAATGAAAGATTAAAAACAGGTGTTTGGAAAATTATAGAAATTAAGGTTGTTGAAAGACAGTATTATGTGGGCCATGATGGAGGGTTTTTAAAAAAAGAACCAGTGACTGTCTGTATTCTTGGTCGCGTAAAAGACGCAGAATAAAAAAATTAAAACGCCTCACATGTGTGAGGCGTTTATTTTTAATTTGTTACATGTTTCAGGTTTCATATTACATGACTATATTCTCAACAAAAACTTTTCCAGGTTTATTTCCAGATCGCCGGCACCTCGGCGGTCTTTGTGGTATATGTCTATGAGTTCACTTAGTTTATTTTGAAGTTCTTTTTCTTCATAATTCATCGCTGCTTTTTGAGACTTTCCATAAACAAAAGGGTGTAAATCTTTTCCTCCTCCTTTTTTTACCACAAGCATGCTTTTTATTTGCCACATTATCCTCCAAAAAATCTCCTCCACATCTAGTCCATCAAAAACTTCTCTTTGATAAACTAACCAAGCATCGTTTCTTTTCTTTCCGGCAACCAAATCTGTAATACGAT
>CAZPYD010000021.1:14753-14990 GCA_964590835.1 uncultured Candidatus Saccharibacteria bacterium
AATCTTATTATTCATCTCTTTGCGCTCATCTTTTACTGGCGCACTAAACTCAAAAACATTTTCAATGTGTTTTTTGATTTTCTTAAGATCCGGCGCTTTTACTTTCTCCTCCCAAAAAACAAAATCATCCCTTAAGTCACTTAATTTTTTTAAATTATCCAAAACATAATCTTTACTCGCTGCTTTGGTTAATAACCTTTTTGAAACAAAAAGATTTTTATTACTAAAAAAACTAAC
>CAZPYD010000022.1:0-12912 GCA_964590835.1 uncultured Candidatus Saccharibacteria bacterium
GTGGGGGTAAATTTTTAGTAAGCACCGTGTTCAAAAAACGATGAAAAGGCAAATGTTATAGGCATGTATTTGGATAGCTCGTCTTTCATTTGCAGGGATTCTGTGTAAGGAATATATTTGTCGTTTGCAGAGTGGGCGATAAACATATCTGCACTAATTTCGTTTTTGAAGCTTGATGGTGAGAGCTGATTTTTTAATTCTTTAAATTCTGTTTCTTTTAGGAATGTTTTTTGGTCTGTTTTGTAATACTCAAGTGTTTTTGCTAAAATTTCTTTTGAATAAGGATCGGCTTCTTTTGTGATAATAAAATTAAGTGCGCTTTCAATATTGTAGTAGCCAGAAAAGCTTATTATAAAGCTTATAAAATCTTTTATTTGAGGGTGGGTGCTGGCGATAATGGTTGGCCCGTTACCGTAGCTAATTCCAAATAGCCCTACTTTTTCTGTGTTGAATTTTTCTTTAACAAAAAGAGAAGTGGCTACTACATCGTCTATATCTTTCGTGCTTATTATTTTTTGTTCTTCATAACGCCATGGGACTGCAACCACAAACCCTGCGCGAGCAAAAGTGTCAGCTAGGTTTATTAGTCTAGGGTCATCTAAACCCTTGTTGATAAACGGAGTATAAATAACCATTGCTGAATCACCCCCTTTTTTGGGTGAATAAATGTGAATTGTTAAATCACGCCCACTAGGGCTTTCAATAAAGAATTCTTCTTTTGTGGGCTCTGCTGTAAAGATTGTTAGTGGCCGCCAGCCGTTTTCAAGAAAAAGGATATTTATGGAGACGCCAATTGTTTTAAGTTGATTTTTACCAAAAACAAAAAACAAAACAAAAACAACAAGAATGATTATAAAAAGAATTTGTTTTTTGTTTAATCGCATATAGTTTTGAATCGTCTTACTGATATTATATAATAATAAGATGATTATAAGAACAGGTTGTGATGTGGTAAGTGTTGAGAAATTTAAAGTTTCTGCCAAGCGAGGAGGAGCAGTTTTTTTGGATAATATATTTTCCAAGCAAGAGCTAGATGGTGCCAGTATGGAATCTTTGGCGGGAATATTCGCAGCAAAAGAATCTATTGTAAAAGCGTGTGGTTTTGGTGCGGGTGATTGGAGAAAGATAGAGATAACAAAAAATACAAATGGAAGACCAGAAGTTAACATTTTAGGTTCGCAAAATTTTTTAAGTAAGGATGTTAGTATTAGCCATGATGGCGATTATGCTTTTGCCACGGCTACTTTTTTAATACAAATAAACAAATAAATATATGTTACTTACAAGTATTTTAGAAAAAAATGCCAAAGAGAGACCTGATAAAACAGCTTTAACAATGAGGATGGGGTATAGGACGGTGGCTTTGAGCTACCGTGAGGTTTATGATCTTTCTTTAAAAACTGCTTGTTTTTTGCAAAAACAAGGCGTAGAAAAAGATGATAAGGTTTTGCTTTTGGCACCCAATTCTCCCTACTGGATTCTTGTTTTTTTTGGCTGTCTTTTCCGCGGGGCGGTGCCCGTTCCTTTAAATATTCAAAGTACTGGTGAGATGGTGACCAGAGTGGCAGATCAAACAGATGCCAAGCTTATTTTTAAATATTTGCATTATAAAGAAGAACTTCCTGTCTCGCCTACGAGTCAAGGTGGGTCTCAAAATTTAAAGAGTTATGATATTGAATTTTTAATAGAAGAGCTTGAAAAGATAGACTGCACCGGTTTTGAAAAAGAAGAGTTAAAAGAAAATGATTTTGTACAGATTTTATATACTTCGGGCACCACCGGGGATCCAAAGGGTGTTCCTCTTACACATAAAAATATTTTTTCTAACGTAGAGAGCTTGTCAAAGATAATCCCCATTTCTCCGGAAGACAAATTTCTCTCTATTTTGCCATTAAGTCATATTCTTGAGCAGTCTGCTGGGTTTTTTGTTCCTTTCTATAATGGTTCTCAAATTGTTTTCGCCGAATCTCCATCTGCGATTAAAGGGCTTTTGAAAGAACATAAAATAACCAAAATGGTGGCGGTGCCGGAGTTTTTGAAGGTTGTTATGAACAGGATAGAGGCAGGCGCTGAAGAGAAAGGTAAAAAAGAAATGCTTGAGAAAATGATGGCCCTTTCTCTTAAACTAAAAAGCAATTGGGGGCGCAGGTTTATCTTCTTCTCTATTCATAAAGAGTTTGGGGGCAAGCTAGATACGGTTGCCTCCGGGGGTGCTCCGCTAGAAATTGGTCTTGAAAAGAAATGGGAGGCGTTGGGTGTGAGCCTTTTGCAGGGTTATGGCCTTACAGAAACTTCGCCGATTGTTTCTCTTAATTCGTATAAAGAACATAAGCTTGGTTCTATTGGTAAAATTTTGCCTGGGGTTGAGGTAAAAATCGCTGATGACGGAGAAATACTGGTAAAAGGCCCTGGTGTTTTTGGGGGATATTTTAAAAACGAAGAAAAAACAAGAGAAGCTTTTACTGAAGGTGGCTGGTTTAGGACAGATGATATGGGTGAGCTAGATGATGAAGGTTTTCTTTTTATAAAAGGAAGGAAGAAATATATGATCTTGGGACCTGGCGGGCAAAATGTATTCCCGGAGGATATCGAATTTGAGCTCAACAAAGCTTCGGCTGTAGAAGACAGTTGTGTGGTTGGGATTGAAAAACCGGGCGGGCAAATGGAAATCCATGCAGTTTTGCTTGGGGAGATAAAACAAGACGAGGTGCAAAACATAATCGAAGAGGCCAATAAAAAACTTGCATCATATCAAAGGGTAATCAACTGGTCCATCTGGGACGAGGAAGATTTCCCTCGTTCAGCGACAAGAAAGGTGCAAAAAGGAAAGGTAATGAAATGGCTCGAAATGAGACAAGAGAAAGTTGCACCAGAGCCCATGGAAGAAAAAACTCCTCTACAGCATCTTTTGGCAGAAATTACCGGTACGTCAGTGGCTGAAATAAATGGCAACACAAAAATCGTTTCAGAGCTGGGTATTGATTCTCTTTTGCGCATAGAGCTGGTTAGTAGAATAGAAGAAAAATTTGGTGCAGAAATTGAAGAAGTAAAAATAACTTTGTCGACAAAAGTTGCGGACTTGGAAGAGATGATTAAAAAAGGCAACGAAGTAAAGAAAGAAAAATATGAATACAAAGATTGGCCGCGAAAGAGAAGCGTTTCTTTTTTGAGGTTTTTGGTGGGGGCGGTTTTGGTTGTTCCTTCTTCTAGGATTTTTATGAGTTTAAAAATAGAAGGCCGAGAAAACTTAAAAGGGTTAAAAACTCCGGCTGTGTTTATGCCAAATCACATTAGCTATTTTGATTCCTTGGCTTTGCTTATGGCTGTACCTACCAGAATAAGGCGGCAGTTGTCTTTTGCTGCGGCCATAGATGTGCTTTATACGCAATACAAAAAATACGCCTTCTGGGGTGAGTTGTTGTTTAACACTTTTCCTTTTCCAAGAAAAGAATATGAAAAGATAAAACCAGGCCTTAATTATGTAGGTAGAATGCTGGACAAAGGCTGGTCTGTGGCTGTTTTCCCGGAAGGGAAGATGAGCACAACTGGCGAGCTTCTGCCGCTAAAAAGAGGTGCTGGTTTGATTGCTGTAGAAATGGATTGCCAAATTGTGCCTGTTAAAATCTCAGGAACAGCAGAAGTATTGCCGCCAGGCAAACATTTCCCTAAAAAGAGGGGAGCAGTCACCGTAAAATTCGGCAAACCCATCAAATTCAAAAGATCCGACTCATACATAGAAGCCACTCAAAAGATAGAAGCAGCTTTAAGAGAATTATAATAAAATTCTTAAATAATAGTGCAGACATCATTTATTATGGTTAAGCCCTTTTCTCGCCTTCACCCCGAAAACCCAGTAGGGTTTTCGCATTGGAAAAAGAAATTACGTTTTACGTCGAAGTCCGACTTCGACGTCTTTAAACCATAAGGATTACAATTTTTATCTATGTATCTGTGCGATATCCGATATCGCACAGAATATACAAAACGTACGACCCTGCCTACCGAGAGGCAGGCCTGCCTGTTTGTTTATTTTTTTGTTGACCCTCATATTAGCTGTGGTATTGTTTGGGTAGGTTTGAGGTAAATTGAAAATTAAAGAGAGGAGCTGTGAAATGGAAAACATAGAAAAAGATGTTTTTATGGATTCAGTTAAGAAGTTAAATAAAGGGGGTTGGTATACTCTAGCGAGCTATAAGAAAAGACAGGGCAGTTTTTCTTTTATTGCTATTATAAGTCTTTGTGTTTCTTTTTTGGGGATGTTCTTTTTGAGAGGTCCTTCCTCTTCAGAGCTCCCCATAGAGCTGACTATTGGGTTTGGTGTTGTGGTTGGAGGTCTTTCTGTTTTTGGTGCTATGGTGATTGCTATGGTTACCGATTTGATTGTTTTTAGGCTTATGACTAAGACAAACAAAAAAAGAGGAGAAGAATGTTTCGAGGCATCAAAGAGGTTGTATGAGGGCTTAAAATCTAAAGGTGTTGCAGTGTCTGGTCATGGTAGTGCACCTAATGATGACGGAAGAGATTTTGTTATTCGGATTTCCCTTAACGGCGATAAAAAAACATTTGATGAAATTTACTTGCTAGAAACTGACCCAAAGTCCGGTTTTCAAGTGAAATATAAGTTTTTGAAGAAGTAATCGAAAAAAGGAGAGAGACTGCCCTGGAAGATGGCGGCTTTACTCCGGAGGATATTGGGACCACTAGGGATGAGCTTCATTCCTATGTCCCGCTGACCTGATTTCGGCCAACTTTTTTAAATCAAACCAAAAAGCGAGGGGCCAGCCCTCGTTTTTTTGTGGGTTGACTTTTGAGATATTAGGTGTACACTTAAGGTACACCTAGTTTTAATATTTATTATTTTAAAAACATGACTACTAGATTTGTTGGCGTAAAAGAATTGCGCCAGAATATGGCCAAAATCACAAAAGAAGCTGAAGAAAAAAAACAGCGCTTGATTGTTTTGCGAAAAAATAAGCCTATTTTTGAACTAAGACCGCTTTCAGGTAAAAGTATCTATAAAGAAAGTTTTATAAAAGATATGGGAGAAGCTCAAGAGCAAGTAAGGCGGGGTGAGGTTTATGATTTTGACGAGGTCTGTAAAGAGCTGGGATTATGAAATACAAGTTAAAATTAACTAAAGAATCGAGAGCAGAACTAAAAGGATTAGAAAAACAAATACAAAAAAGAATTACTCAAAAATTGATATTTTATGGTTCAAGTGAAAACCCTAAGATGAGGCGTTTATTTTTTCAAAAAAATCAAAAACCCTTGACAGGGTTTATCTAATTATGCTAAGTTAGTTATCAACAGTTAAGGGAATTGTAAATTCCGCTTTAGAAGTATAAAATTAAGTTTAAGGTGTCTATTCTTCACACCAACATTTAGATAATAAATTCAATTAAATAACCCGTTTAACAAACGCAGGATGGGCTGCTTTTGATGCTGTTGTATTATTTTTTTCTGTATATTTTTTAAAAATCAAATACAAAATCTACTAATTATATTATAGCATATAATTATTGCAAATATAAATTCTTATATTATATATAACTTTATTTTATTAAAATAAGTAACAAGTTTGTTTATGCCCGGTAGTACAAATTCAATGCGTTATCGAGGCAACAAAAACACAAAGTTACAAGACAAAAATATATTTAAAGAAAATTGTAAATTATTAGTTTAATTACAATTCAATGTCTGGACATTGAATTTGAATACTACCGGGTATGCAAAAATCTCGTGAAAAAAAATATTTTTCAAAGTATAAAGAACCTCTTGCGGAGTCACCAAATCTTGCTGAGGTGCAATTTAATTCTTTTGAGTGGTTTAAAGAAGAAGGGTTAGGTCAATTGTTTAAAGAGTTTTCTCCTATAAAAGATTATACTGAAAAAGAGTATGAGATGGATTTTGTTAGTTTTGAAATTGGTGAACCTAAATGTGATGAGTATTACGCAAAAACAAACAACACGTCTTATGAGGCACCGTTGAAAGTTAATGTTCGCTTAAAAAATAAAGTTACTAAAGAAACAAAAGAACAAGAAATATTTTTATCAGATCTGCCTTTAATGACAGATCATGGGACTTTTATTACAAATGGAGTAGAGCGCGTTATAGTTTCTCAGTTGGCGCGTTCTTTTGGTGCTTACTTTACAATGAACATTTTAAGAAGGAAAAAATGTTTTGGCGCTAAGATTATTCCTAACAGGGGTCCGTGGATTGAGTTGGCAACAGAAGCAGATGGTGTAATTTATGTAAGAATAGATAGAAAAAGAAAAATCCCTGCTACTGCATTATTACGTATTTTTGGTTTATCAACAGACGAAGAAATTAAAAAAGCCTTTAAAAATGTAAAGCCAGGCGATGTGGATTTTGTTAAAAATACTCTTGAAAAAGATGAATCCAAAAACACAGAAGAAGCTTTTGTAGAAATATTTAAAAGGATTAGGCCTGGTGAGTTTGCTACAGCAAGTAATGCCCGCGATCTTATTAAGGCTATGTTTGGCGAAGAAAGATATGATTTGTCTTTGGTTGGACGATATAAGCTTAATCAGAGACTTGGTTTCTCCGTAGAGAATGTTAAAAAAGAAAAAACAGTTATTACAAAAGAAGATCTTGCCGGTGTTATTTCAGAAATAATTAGATTAAATGATGATCCAAAGGCTACACCAGATGATATTGATCATTTAGGTAATAGGCGTATTCGATCTGTTGGCGAAATGCTTCAAGATAGGCTTAGGGTGGGTATGGCTAGAATGAAAAAAGCTATTTTAGATAGAATGTCTACAGAAGAGGTGGAGTTGGCTTCTCCGGCTAGGCTGGTTAATGCTCGTCCATTTTCAGCAATTGTAAAAGAGTATTTTGCAACTAATCAACTCTCGCAGTTTATGAGTCAGGAAAATGTTCTTGCAGAGCTAGAGCACTTAAGGCTACTTTCTGCTCTTGGCCCAGGTGGTCTTACACGAGAGAGGGCGGGGTTTGAGGTGAGGGATGTACACCCATCTCATTATGGACGAATATGTCCGATACACACTCCCGAAGGCCCTAATATTGGTTTGGTTGTCCGGTTGGCTCTTTATGCCAAATTGAATGAATATGGGATTATTGAGACACCTTATCGTAAAGTTAAGAATGGTAAAATAACAAAAGAGCTTGTTTATTTGGATGCTTTTGAGGAAACTAAATATAACATTGCTCATGCTGGAGCTAATTATGATAAAAACGGAAAATTGTTAGATAAAATGATTGAGGCTAGAGTCGGTCTTGTTCCAGGTGTTGTTCCTAAAAATAAAATAGATTTTATAGATATTTCTTCTCAGCAAGCGTTTAGTGCTGCTACTTCTATGATTCCATTTTTGGAACATGATGATGCTAATAGGGCACTTATGGGATCTAATATGCTAAAACAAGGCGTTCCATGTTTAAACCCAGAGGCGCCACTTGTTTCTACTGGTTGGGAAGGAAAAGTTGCTCGTGATAGTGGACGATTAATTATTGCCAAAAACGCAGGTAAAGTAAAATATGTTGATGCTAAAAAAATAATTATTAAAACAAAAGATAAAAAAGAAGATGAGTATGATTTGGTAAGTTTCATCAGATCAAATGATTTTACGGCTATTAATCAAAGACCTATTGTAGACTTGGGGGATACTGTTAAGAAAGGTCAAGTTATGGCAGATGCTAGCTCTACAGAAAATGGCCAAGCTGCTCTTGGTAAAAATATTTTAGTTTCTTTTCTTTCTTGGGGAGGTGTTAATTTTGAAGACGCTATTATTGTTTCAGAAAGATTAGTTAAAGATGATACCTTTACTTCTATTCATATAGAAGAGTTTTCTATAAAAGTTCGAGATACTAAATTAGGTCCCGAAGTTACAACTTATGATATTCCTAACGTTGGAGAAGAAAAATTAAAAGACTTGGATGAAGATGGAATTATTAGGGTTGGTGCTGAGGTAAGAGCCGGGGATATTTTAGTCGGTAAAATTTCTCCAAAAGGTGAAGTAGAGTTAACTGCAGAAGAACGTTTACTTAGAGTAATTTTCGGAGAAAAAGCTCGCGAAGTAAAAGATACATCGCTTAGATTGGAACACGGTAAGCAAGGTAGAGTGATCGGAGTAAAAGTTTTTTCTCGTGATAGAGGGGACAAGCTTGAAACTGGAGTTATAAAAGAAATTAAAATAGAGCTCGCACAGCTTAGAAAAATTTCTGTAGGGGATAAGTTGGCAGGTAGACATGGTAATAAGGGCGTTATTTCTAAAGTTCTTCCAGTGGAAGACATGCCTTATTTGGAAGATGGAACACCTGTTGATATTATTTTGAACCCACTAGGTGTTGCCTCTCGTATGAATATTGGTCAGATTTTGGAGACTCATCTTGGGTGGGCAGCTGATAGATTAAATTATCAAGCTATTACACCTCCGTTTGCTGGGGTAACAGAAGAAGAAATAAGTAACGAGCTTGAAGCGGCTGGTTTACCTAGAGATGGAAAAGTAAAACTTTATGATGGTAGAACCGGTGAGACTTTTGAGCAAAAAGTAACAGTAGGTCAAATTTATATGCTTAAACTTATCCATATGGTAGAAGATAAGCTTCACATGAGGTCTATTGGTCCTTATTCTCTTATTACTCAGCAGCCACTTGGTGGTAAAGCACAGGGTGGTGGTCAACGTTTTGGAGAAATGGAAGTTTGGGCAATAGAGGGTTATGGTGCTGCGCATATTTTGCAAGAAATGCTTACTATAAAATCTGATGATGTTTTGGGTAGAAGGGGAGCTTTTGACGCTATTGTTAAGGGAGAAAGCTTTAAGGCCCCAAACATTCCAGCTTCTTTCCATGTGCTTGTAAATGAATTAAAAGGGTTGGCACTTAATGTTTTATTAGAAAAAGACGACGAAGATTAAATTGAATAGAGTAACTCCGATGCCTCGCCCTGCAGGGCTCGGAACGGAGTGCTCAAATTTTAAAAAAAAATTATAAATAATTTTTAAAAAATTTGGCATGAACACAAAAACCACAGATTTTGATTCAGTAGCTTTAAGGCTCGCATCACCCGAAGACATTTTGGGTTGGTCTTTTGGTGAGGTAACAAAGGCTGAAACAATAAACTATAGGACTCAGCGCGCTGAAAGGGAAGGTCTTTTTGACGAGCGTATTTTTGGCCCGGAAAAAGACTTTGAATGTTATTGTGGTAAGTATAGGCGAATTAGATATAAGGGTATCGTTTGTGAAAAATGTGGTGTGGAAGTAACTCGTTCTATTGTTAGGCGAGAGCGAATGGGCCATATTGATTTGGCAGCACCAGTTGCTCATATTTGGTTTTTAAGAGGCATTCCTTCTAGGATCGGTATGATTTTGAATATGTCTATCGCAAATCTTGAAAAAGTTATTTATTTTGCTGGCTATATTATTACAAAGGTAAACAAAGATGAAAAAGCCGAAATAGCTCAGGCTCTTAAAAAAGAATACAAAATCAAACTTAAAAAACTTACTGAGAAAAAAGATAAAGCCGATTTAAAAGCTGCACTTTCTAGTGCTGAAAAAGAGTTAACTAGTCTTTCTTTGCATAAAGTATTAGATGAAGGTGAGTATCGTAGGTTAAGTCTAAAATATGGTGAAGTGTTTGAGGCATCTTCTGGCGCAGAATCCTTGCGCGAGATATTTAAAAAGGTAGATTTGGGTGAATTATCTGCAAGACTTCAGAAAGAATTTGACAACGCTACTCCTATAAATCGCAAAAAACTTCTAAAACGAATTACTTTTGTAAAATTGATGCACAAATCAAATATTAGACCGGAATGGATGTTTATGACTGTTCTCCCTGTTATTCCACCAGCCTTAAGGCCAATGGTTCAACTTGATGGTGGTAGGCATGCTACTTCTGATGTTAATGATTTGTACCGTAGAGTTTTAAATAGAAATAACAGATTAAAGAAACTTTTAGATCTTAATGCACCGGATATTATTGTAAGAAACGAAAAAAGAATGCTTCAAGAGTCTGTGGATGCGTTAATTGATAATTCCATAAGACGAAGCCAGGGTGCGGCTGTTAGTCAGTGGCAAAAGAGGCCTTTGCGTTCTTTGGCGGATATGCTTCGAGGTAAACAGGGTAGGTTTAGGCAGAATCTTTTAGGTAAGCGTGTTGATTATTCCGGTCGTTCAGTTATTGTTGTTGGTCCAGAGCTTAAATTAGATCAGTGTGGTCTTCCTAAGCATATGGCACTTGAGTTATTTAGACCTTTTGTGATTTCTCAACTTATAAAAAGAGAATTGGCTTACAATATTCGTGGAGCTAATCGTTTAATAGATGAAAAAACAGATGATGTTTGGGAGATTTTAGAAAATGTTATTAAAGACAAGCATGTTCTTTTGAACCGAGCCCCAACTCTTCACAGGCTTGGTATTCAAGCTTTTAGACCAGTTCTTATAGACGGTAAAGCTATTCAAGTTCATCCACTTGTTTGTTCTGCTTTCAATGCCGATTTCGATGGTGACCAGATGGCTGTACATGTTCCTTTGAGTGAAGAGGCTCAAGAAGAAGCCAGAGAGATTATGTCTGCTTCTAAAAATCTTTTAATTCCGCGAACCGGTGCTCCTGTTGTAAATCCATCTCAGGATATAGTGTTAGGTTGTTATTTTATGACCAGAACAAGAGAGGGGGCGGATGGTGAAGGTAAATATTTCTCAAGTCCTAATGAGGCTATTGCAGCATATGACTTTGGTTTTGTAGATTTACAGGCCGTGGTTAAGGTTCGTGTGGGTGATTCTGAAAAATATAAATCTTTCAAAGAAGATATTATTGAGACTAGTGTTGGGCGATTGCTTTTTAATAGCATTTTGCCTTCAGAATTTGGCTATGTAAATGATGAGTTTGGTAAAAAGAGATTGGCCCAAATTATCCAAGAGTTAATTAGAGAATTGGGTGTGGATGCTGTACCTCCTATTTTAGATAAAATAAAATCTTTTGGTTACGAATATTCTACAAAATCAGGTATTTCTTGGGGAATGGCCGATGTTATTGAACCAGAAGAAAAAGGTGATATTTTGAAAGAGGCTGAAAAGGAAGAGGAAGAAGTTTATGGTTTGTATAACGAAGGGCTTTTAACAGAAGATGAAAGATATCAAAAATCAATTTCTATTTGGCAAGAAGCTAAGCAAAAAGTATACGACTTAGTGCCAGAAACCTTAGATAAATTCGGTCCTGTTTACAGTATGGTTACTTCTGCTGCGAGAGGTTCCTGGAGTCAAGTAAACCAGTTGGCAGCTTTGAAAGGTTTGGTTGTAAATCCTGCTGGTAAAATTATCGATTTTCCTATCAAATCTTCTTATAAAAAAGGTCTTAATATTTTGGAATACTTTATGTCTACTCATGGAGCTAGGAAGGGTACGGCAGATACTGCTTTGAAGACTGCTAAAGCCGGTTATTTAACTAGGCGTTTGGTGGATGTGGCGCAAGACATTGTGGTTACAGAAAAAAAATGTAGTTGTAAAAAAGGAATTGTTATTACAAGACCAGAAGAAGAAGCTTTTGGAGGAGGTCTTGCTGATAAGATAAAAGGTAGAGTTTTATCAAAACCTGCAGGTAAATTTAAAACTGGACACTTACTTTCAGCTAAAGACGCAAAAGGCATAGAAAATTCTAGTGAAAAAGAGGTTCATGTTCATTCACCGCTGACTTGCGAATCTTCTTTCGGTGTTTGTCAAAGGTGTTATGGTTATGATTTGGCTGTTAGTCAGCTGGTAAAACCAGGAGAGGCAGTAGGTGTTGTGGCGGCACAAGCTATTGGTGAGCCAGGAACACAGCTTACTATGCGTACTTTCCATATTGGTGGTGTAGCTGCTAAGGGTGGTGACATTACTTTAGGTCTGCCTCGTGTTGATGAACTTTTTGAGATGAGAAATCCTGCCAATTCTGCTGTTATTGCTGAGTTTGATGGGACTATTGTTGATATTAGAGATGACAAAGTAGAAGATGTTGAAACAGGCGATAAAATAGTAGAAATTTTGCCAACACTTGAAGCAAAAGCAAAAATTAAGACAACCAAAAAAACCAAAAAAACAACAAAGAAAGAAACAGAAACAAAAGAATATACCATTCCTTTTGGTAAGAGGTTGCTTGTTAAAAAAGGTGAAGAAGTAAAAGCTGGCGATCCTTTGTCAGATGGTCCAATAGAAGTGAAAAAACTTTTCAAAGTTGCCGGAAAAGAGATTGCACAAAATTATATTTTGAGAGAGGTTGGAAAAGTTTATGATATTCAAGGGGTATCTATTAATAATAAGCATTTAGAAATTGTTGTTCGTAAAATGTTCTCAAGGTTTAAAGTAAGAACTACTGGTGATACAGAATTAAGCGAAGGTAAGATAATGGAAAGAGGTTTTTTTGCTGAAGCAAACAAGCAAGTTAAAGAAATTGGTGGGGAAGAGGCCAAAGCAGAACAATTGCTTATGGGTATTACTAAGGTTTCCTTATCTACAGAGAGCTTTTTGTCCTCTGCTTCTTTCCAGGACACAGCAAGAGTGCTTATTACTAGTGCCACAGAAGGCCGAAAAGATATGTTAAATTCCATTAAAGAAAATGTAATTATCGGTCGTTTGATACCGGCTGGCACAGGCTATAGAAAAGATTTGGAAAGCCTAAAAGGTAAAATAAGACCCGATGAAAGCGCAGAGCGCAATCAGACGGGCAAGGACGAAAAAAATTCAGGTAAGGACAAGAAAGAGACCTCTGAAGAAAAGGCGGAAGATTAGAGTAATAGGTAACTAGCAATAACCCGTGGCCTCGCCATGGGTTTTTTGGTTGTCTATGTATTAAAATACGTATTTTAATACATAGACAGATATTTTAGTCATAAGTTGGGGTTGACTTTTTAAATCTATAATGTATAATACAATCAAAATAGAAGTAGGGAGTTTTGAAAT
>CAZPYD010000023.1:0-10414 GCA_964590835.1 uncultured Candidatus Saccharibacteria bacterium
CCGGTAAAGATGCCGGTTACCTGCAGCTAGACGAAAAGACCCCGGGAGCTTTACTGCAGCTTGGTATTGGGTCTAGTTTTTGACTGCGTAGCATAGGTGGGAGGCTTTGAAGGTTCGCTCTTGGGCGAACTGGAGCCGTCAGTGAAATACCACTCTTTCAAAGTCTAGATTCTAACCTTTGTGTAAACCACAAGGGGACAGTATCTGGTGGGCAGTTTTTCTGGGGCAGAATCCTCCTAAAAAGTAATGGAGGAGTTTATTAAGGTTGGCTAGGCGTGTATGGAAATCATGCTGATAGTGTAATGGCACAAGCCAGCTTAACTGCAAGACGGACATGTCAAGCAGGTACGAAAGTAGAACATAGTGAACTGCTTGTTGGAATTAGATACTGCAAGCAATTAACGGATAAAAGTTACCCCGGGGATAACAGGCTAGTCACGCCCGAGCGTCCATAGCGACGGCGTGGTTCGGCACCTCGATGTCGGCTCATCCTATCCTGGGGCTGGAGAAGGTCCCAAGGGTTTGGCTGTTCGCCAATTAAAAGGGTACGCGAGCTGGGTTTAGACCGTTGAGTTCATGAAGCGTAAAGCATGAAGCATGAAGCATATATAAAAATTTTCTTTGAAAATTTTTATATTAATTAATATGTTTCAGGTTTCAGGTTTCATGTTTCGTGAATTGAACGATCTAAACCCTTAGTCAAACCTGGTAGTACAATTTCAAATTGTTTAATTTAAAATTTCGTAGATTAGTTAATAATTTATACAAAAAGCTGAATGTTCAAGGTTTTTTGAAAATATTTTCTAAACTGTCAATTAAACGGAATTTTTATTTGAAATTGAATACTACCGGGCAAATTGTTATTTCCATTTTTTCGTCAATACAGTAGAAGTATAAAGTCAATCAAATCACGGCGGTCCTCCGACGCTCTCAAGAGAGGTCGGAGAGAAAAAGTTGATGAGTATCGGTGAAATCCTATTAGGACAATACCGAGGGAATTTTTTGGACTGTGATAAGGAGGAGCGGAGTAATCGTTATAGTACTGGCATAAGAGAAGGTTAAAAAGTGCAATAGATTATGCACTACAACAGCCAGCCAGACTGACGGTGAAGTTGGTGTGGTGACATGCGCACACCCCCAAACCACTCCTACCTCTTTATCACAGTTCAAAAAGGCCCGTAGAGACTACATATCAACCTTCTATACAGAAGAAAGTATAGTCCAATGCACTTAGTAATAAGTGGTAACATGCGTGAGACAGGTTGGTCTCCTATCTGCTGCAGGCGTTGATTCTTGAGGAGAGTTTTTCCTAGTACGAGAGGACCGGAAAGAACTGACCTCTGGTGTACCAGTTGTTCCGCCAGGAGCATTGCTGGGTAGCTATGTCGGGAAGGGATAACCGCTGAAAGCATCTAAGTGGGAAGCCCACTCCAAGATTAGGAATCGATGATTTCGTAGAAGATGACTACGTTGATAGGCTCAAGGTGTAAGCGCAGTAATGTGTTTAGCCGAAGAGTACTAATAGAATCAGTTACCCTTTCTTTTATGTGCAGCTTAATAATACGAGGTTTGCTTATTTATAAATTAAATATTCTGTTTCGGTGGCTTGACGTGGTGGTCACACCTGTTCTTCCGACGACGCTAAACCTGCCTGCTGGCAGGCAGGGCTTTGCTGGATTGCGATTTGCAACCAATCGCTTCGCTCTTGGGCAAATCGGGAACATTCCGACTTGCCCCTTAAAAATTTGAAATTAGAATATTTGGATGTTAAGTTTCGGTGGCTTGACGTGGTGGCCACACCTGTTCTCATTCCGAACACAGAAGTTAAGCACCATTGTACCGATGATACTCTTTTGGGGAAAGTAGGTAGTCGCCGGAACAGAGTATTTAATTTGAATAATTAAGATAAAGTTGGTAGGGATAATGGAAAGAAGGCCTCTTGGTTTTAATGATTCAGCTCAGCATTGGGATTTGGTCAATACTGAACCTAAAAGAGTTGTTGCTTTTATGAAAGGGTTAACCAAGGTAATTTACGAAGACGGACAGTTCTGTATTTAGTCGTGTCGAGGTAGCTTAGGGTGCTAAAAGCATCCAGCCTCGCCTAGCAAGTCTAGGCGGGCCAGCCCTTATAAGGGGTCATTTCCTTGGAAGTGACCTCTTTTTTTATGCTTTGTTTCAAGTTATAATCTTAGTATGCCCGGTAGTATTCAATTTCAAATAAAAATTCCGTTTAATCGGTAGCCGGGTGTATGTTTCTTAAAAACTCTGAGCGAACAGCTTTTTATATAAATTATAAATTAATTTACGAAATCTTAGATTAAACAATTTGAAATTGTACTACCGGGTATGAATAAACTTTTTGACTGGAGAACAAAGAAAAAATTAACTTTCTTTTTGGGGAGTGTTTTTGTGATAGTGCTTGTTGTGG
The DNA here is from genome assembly GCA_964590835.1 of uncultured Candidatus Saccharibacteria bacterium. GTDB lineage: Bacteria > Patescibacteriota > Minisyncoccia > JAHISW01 > Tagabacteraceae > CAZPYD01. Next base: position 2,429 of record CAZPYD010000023.1, read on the forward strand.
GCGCTATTGTTTTTTATTTGTGGCCAAAGGCTAGTTGTACTGATGGAAGACAAAATCAAGATGAGTCAGGAGTAGATTGTGGCGGCCCCTGTACTCCTTGTGTGGTTAACCCCAAAGATCCGATTACCTTATGGACTAGAGTTTTTGAGATAGAAGATGGTCTTTATGAAGTAGCAGCACTAATCGAAAACCCAAATATTTCTTACGGCCTTTCTTTATTAAAATATACTTTTAAAATTTACGATGTAAATAATATTTTAATTGGAGTAAAAGAAGGACAAACATTTTTAAATCCAAATGATAAATTTTTGGTTTTTGAAACAGGAATAAATACAAAAGAAAGAGATGCGGTGAGAGTGTTTGTTGAATTAGAGTCTATTTCTGATTGGAAATATATAGAAGAAGAAAAATCTTCAATGGTTGTTTCTGAGAAAAGTTTTTCCAGAACACCTTTTCCTACTTTAAGCGCAAGGCTTTTTAATCAGGCGATTTTTTCAGTAGAAGATATTTATGCAGTAGCTGTTTTGTATGATGAAGACAGGAATGCTATCGGGGCTAGTGCCACCAAGGTTGATATTATAAATGCAGAAAGCAGTTATGATATATCTTTTACATGGCCGCCTAATGTAGATTTAAACCCTTATTCAAGTATAGTTTTTACAAGAATAGATCAGACAAAATAGATCATGTTACATGTTTTATGTTTCAAGTTTCAGAAAATTTATGTTGAAGAGTTTAAAAAACATCGATTGGGTATTGTTTGCCTCTATAATCCCGCTTTTAGGAGCGGGGTTAATTACAATGAGGCCTTTTACTGGTGAAGGTGGAAACTATTTTTTTAACCATCAAATTACTTGGATTGTTGTAAGTTTGTTTATATTTTTTGCTTTCAGTCGAATTGATTGGCGTTTTTTAAAAACTAGCGGTTTACTTTTGGTTTTTTTTGGGATAGGCGTATTCTTGCTTTTGATCTTGGTTGTTTCCGGTGAGGTTATTAGGGGTTCTTCTAGTTGGTTTAATCTCGTATTTTTTTCGGTTCAACCTTCCGAGCCTTTTAAACTGGTTCTTATTTTAATACTTGCAAAATATTTTAGTCGAAGGCATATAGAAATTGCTAATTTTAAACATATTTTTATTTCTGGAGTTTATGCTGTTATTCCAGCTGGGTTGATATTTCTACAATCTGATTTTGGTTCAGCTATAGTTCTTGTAGCTATTTGGATGGGGATGGTTGCTGTTTCCGGTATTAGCAAAAAACATCTTTTGTTTGTTTTGTTGGTTTTTGTGTTGGTTTTTACTTTGTGTTGGTTTTTTGTGTTCAAACCTTATCAACAGACACGTATTTTGACTTTTTTAAATCCATTGCAAGATCCACAGGGTGCTGGTTATAATGCGCTTCAGTCTATGATTGCTTTTGGTTCTGGTCAATTTTGGGGGAAAGGAATTGGTTTTGGTACCCAAAGCAGATTAAACTTTTTGCCAGAATATAGGACGGATTTTATTTTTTCAGCTTTTGCAGAAGAGTGGGGTTTTGTTGGTGTTTTGATAATTTTTGCTTGTTTTGGTATTTTATTTTGGCGTATTTTAAAAAATGCTTATTTTGGGCAATCTAATTTTGAACATTTTTTTGGTATAGGGTTGGCTATTTTTTTAATGACACACTTTGTTTTGCATGTTGGAATGAATATAGGAGTTTTGCCGATTACTGGACTTACTATGCCGTTTTTGAGTTATGGTGGTTCACATATGGTTACTGTTTTTGCCGGCCTTGGTATTTTAATGGGTTTTAGAAACCACTCTCAAAAATTTTCTCAAAATGATCCTGTAGTAGAATACTTAGGGGTTTAAAAAGTAGACAATAAATAATTTTCAAAGCCTGGGTTTTCTCAGGCTTTTCTTTTTTGGAGATTTGGGTATTATAAATAAAGTAACTCCGATGTAGAATCGGAGTAATCAAATTTAATATTTATTATTTTTAATAAAGAAACCCCGATGCCTCGTCCTGTTGGACTCGGAGCGGGGTGATGAAAATTATAGTCGTTATACTCCTTAATTTTCTATCATGGTAAAAACAAGATTTTTGGCAATATTTATATTCCTTTTGGGATTTTTTGCTGCATATTTTAATGCGGTACCTTTTTTACCTGAAAATTATCAGCTTATTCCAAAAGTTCCTTTCAGGCTTGGGCTTGATTTGCAAGGTGGAATACATTTGGTTTATAGAGCAGATATAACAGGAGTAGAAAGTGATGAGGTGGCAGAATCTATGTCTGGTTTACGAGATGTTATTGAACGCCGTGTTAACTTTTTTGGTGTTGCAGAGCCGCTTATTCAAGTACAGCAGAGCGGAGAGGAAAATAGGCTTATTGTAGAGCTTCCTGGCATTAAAGATCTTAGCCAAGCAATAGCTCTTATTGGAGAAACTCCATATCTTGAATTTAAAACGCAACGCTCGGAAGTAGAATCAAAAGAGATTTTAGCAGCTTGGGAAAACGAAGAGCGGCTTAACGAAGATCCTTATTTTATTTCGAGCTCATTAAATGGCCGCTATCTTAAAAAAGCCTATTTAGACTTTAATCAGACCACTTTTGAGCCAGAAATATCTATAGAATTTACAAAAGAGGGCTCTGATCTTTTTGCTCAAATTACTAGGCAGAATGTAGGTAAGCCACTGGCAATTTATCTAGATGGAGCGCCTATTAGCGCTCCTAATGTTCGCGAAGAGATTACTGGTGGTAAAGCACAAATTACTGGTCAATTTACAGCCGAAGAGGCAAAGACCTTGGTTCGTAGGCTTAATTCCGGTGCTTTACCTATTCCAATAGAACTTATTTCTCAGCAGAGTGTTGGTGCTTCTTTGGGTGAAGAAGTTTTGTATAAAAGTATTTACGCTGGCGTAGTTGGATTTTTGGCAGTAGCAGTATTTTTAATGCTTTGGTATAGAGTAATTGGTTTAGTGGCTGTTTTGGCCTTGATTATTTATGCATCAATTGTTTTGATGGTTTATAAGCTAATTCCTGTTACTTTAACAGCTGCTGGTATTGCTGGTTTTATCCTTTCTGTTGGTGTGGCTGTAGATGCTAATATACTTATTTTTGACAGAATTAGAGAAGAAATTAGAAATAAAAAAAGCCTGCGCGCTGCAGTTGCTGAAGGATTTTCAAATGCATGGTCTTCTATTCGTGACTCAAACATTTCTACTTTAATTACTGCAACTATTCTGTATTGGTTTGGTACAAGTATTGTAAAAGGGTTCGCCCTCACACTTGGAATTGGTGTTTTGATAAGTTTATTTTCTTCATACACAGTAACTAGAACATTTTTAATAGCAGCAAACTGGGAAGGAGAGAGTAGGATTAGTAAGTTTTTATTGGGAATTCCAAAAACGAATCAAGAATAACGAATAAAGAATAAAGATTTTAAAATTTGCTTTGCAAATTTTTCTTGATTCATGATTTTTGATTCATAATTCAAAAAAGATGATTAAATATCGTAAAATTTCATATATTATATCAGGAGTGTTGGTTGTTTTAAGTTTAAGTGTGTTTGCTATTTGGGGTCTTAATCCTGCAATAGATTTCACTGGTGGATCTCTTTTGGAAGTAGAGTATTCAGAGGTTCGTCCACCAATGAATATTATTAATGAAAAGGTTGAAGCACTTGGTTATGGAAGCGTGCTAATCCAGCCAATTGGAGAAAAAGGCGTTCTTTTGCGAATGCGAGATATTACAGAAAATGAACACTGGGCTTTAATGGGTGTTTTGGGTGATGTGGAACAAAAACGTTTTGATTCTATTGGTCCAATTATAGGTGAAGAGCTTACCAGAAAAGCTTGGACATCTATTTTGGCTGTTATCATAATGATTGTTTTGTTTATTGCCTGGGCATTTAGGAAAGCAGGGAGACCAGTATCTTCTTGGAAATATGGTGTGATAGCTATTGTAGCACTTATTCATGATGTGGCTTTGCCTGTTGGTATTTTTTCAGTATTAGGACATTTTTATAATATAGAGGTAGATATTTTGTTTGTTACCGCTCTTTTGACTATTCTTGGTTTTTCTGTGCATGACACTATTGTGGTATTTGATCGTGTTCGTGAAAACCTTAGAAAAGGAACAGGTAAAGATTTTGAAGATAGTGTTACCAAGAGTGTAAGGCAGGTTCGCGGGAGGTCGTTAAAAACCTCTTTTGCTATTTTGTTGGTACTTGTTTCTTTACTTGTTTTTGGTGGAACTACTACATTTTACTTTACCCTAACACTTATTTTAGGAATTATTTTTGGAACTTATTCGTCTCTATTTTTGGCATCACCGCTTCTTGTTACTTGGTATAAATGGCAAGAAAGAAAATAACCATCAGTTTATAATTCTTAAGTCGATAATTATAAATAAAAATTACAATGTTACCTATTCATGGCTATCGCCACAGATAGGTAACATTGCTTTTTTAATTAATTAGTGTTATAAAAAGCATAGGTTGTTTTTTGATAATTTAATATTTTGGAGGAAAAATGGTTGAAAAAGATAGAAATATTATAGATAAGATGTCTGATGCAACAGAAATTCTTTTTGAAAAGTTTATTGGCGAAGATCCTGTAAAAAGAGCATTTTTGATTTTGGAGCAGTTTACTTTTTCAATGGAGAGATTAAAAAGTATGGTTAAGCATCAAGTTGATTTTTCAGATGATCCAAAAAGCGGAAGCGTTAGGTTTGCCAAAGATTTAATGGGTGAAATAGAAAGAATCATTAGTAATTTGAAAAAAACTACCAATGATTTTGAGGCAAAAATTAAAGAGAAAAAAGAACCAAAAGACGAACTTGCTTTGATGGTAATGAGAAATATTAATATTTTAAAAACCCTCATGGAAGAAGATGATGAAACAAAAATATTAAAAAAAGTGACAGATGCTTGTTTAAGGATGGAAGAGATGAAAGCTTGTGGTAATAAGATTTTGATTGAATATGTCAGCGGGCAAACCGAAGACTTTATGGAGGAATAATGGTTAAAGATATTATTGATCCATCTCAGATAACTCAAAAAGATGTTGCTTTTAGGGTTGTGGCTAAAATAAAACAACGTTTTTCGGATATGCCTTATTCTCTTAGTGAAATAGATTGTTTTGTTGGTTTTTTAGTTTTAGAGCGTAAAAAAAATTTTAAAATGCTTGATTTTATTTTCAAAAAAGCAGATATAAACCTTGCTCTTCTTTTTGAAGAAGCCGAAGAAGAACTAAAGCAAGAAACATGTCAAAAGGAAGGTTAAAATGAAAGAAAAAGAATTAGGCCCGGTAGAAGAATTTTTTGCCAGGATGTTTTGGCAATGGCCATGGACTAAATGGGTTTTATTTGCCAGTTTTTGGTTGCTGGCTTCTGTTTGGGTTTTTTGTTTTGGAACTTTTATTTTTGAAAAACATCTTGTGTTGAGAGAATCTAATGATGTTTTATTAAATATTTTTTTTGTTTTTGTTTTTTTTGTGCTTGTTGGTATAGCTGTTCGTTTAATTTTTGATACTACGGCCTCTGAGTTACCTGAATACAAAGCAGAGAAGATTCAAAAAAGGGCAGGCAAAATGCTGAGAGATATGATTCAAAGAGAGAATCAAAAAGAAACAAAAGCTTTTGAAACCTTACTTGCGTTAAGAGAATCGGCTAAATACTGTCCTCCCGAAGGCCTATGGCCTTTGGGAGAGTGGATGGATAAATATGAAAGAATTTTGGCTGTGAAAAAATATATCAAGGAGCTCCAAAAGACTCCTCAAAGAATTGAAGAGTTGGAGTCTGAGATGGAAACTCTTAAAAAAGAGTTGTTTTAAAATTAGCGTCAATGTTCGACTTTGACGCAGGGGGGAAAATTAAAATAAAACGTGGGAGTTTATCTCCCGCGTTTTTTATTTTTTAAAAATAATATATAATTTGCTTATGATAAGAATCTATAAAATAGTAGTCGGTCCTTTGCAGACAAATTGTTATTTGCTAGCAGCCGAAGGTTCTGAGCGAAGTCGAAGGGAATGTATTATAATAGACCCCGGTGATGAGGCAGAAAAAATTATTAATCTAATAAAAGAAAATAATTTAAAACCTAAACAAATTATTATAACCCACAATCATTTTGATCATGTTGAGGCGCTGGAGGAGGTAAAGAAATATTTTAATATAAAAACGAAGCGAGGCTTCGTTGTGGATTTTGAGATAATAAAAACTCCGGGACATACAGAAGATGGCATTTGTATTGTCTTTGAAAAAGAAAAAGTTATTTTTACAGGTGATACTCTTTTTAAAAATACAATTGGTCGGACAGACCTGGAAGGCGGCGATTATAAAAAAATACAGGAATCTCTTGAAAAACTTAAAAAATATCAGGATGATTTTAAAGTTTATCCCGGACACGGGCAAGAAACTACAATAGGTGAAGAAAAGCAAAATAATCCATATTTACAATAAAATAAATGCCCCACTTAAGTGGGGCATTTATTTTATACGCACGTAACATCTTCGGGGATGCGCCAGAGGATTATTAGTCCTAAGAAAAAGAAAACAAGGATAGACCAAAGGGCGTTTTGATATCCAATTAGCTCATTGCCGGGACCAGCCATACCAACGATAAAACCAAAAATAATAGGTCCAAACAATCCGGAAAATTTTTCTGTTAGTCCTTCAATACCAAATATTTCTGCCATTTTATGTTTTGGCGCAAGACAGGTCACCATGTGTCTGTTGGCCACCCATATTGATCCCGCGGCGGCTCCCCCTATAAAACCACCAAAAAGAAATGCAATAGTTAGCGGGTCTATAAAGTTTGGTATACCAAAAATACTATAAAACCAATTATTAATTGGCTCCAAAATATTAAAGACAGTTTGAGTACCAATAAATGATGCAACGGTATTTATTTTTAAAAAATAAATTACAATAAGCACCCAGGCAATAAGCACGCCAGACAAAGATTTTTTTGGTCGCAGCTTGTCTGATATTCTGCCGTATGTTAGTGAGCCGGTAAAAGATCCGATTGCAAAAAAAGCAAAAACAAAAAAGAATTCTTGAATAGATAGTCCAATAACTTGTGTGGCATAAAGAGAAAGAAAAAGAATAACGGTGTTCATTCCGTTGTTGTAAATAAAAGAGGATAAAAGAAAACTTCCGAGTCCTCTCATTTCGGGCATTTTTGTTAAGGTGTATTTAAGCTCTTTTAAGGCTGTGCTAAAGCTTTGTTTAAAAGATTTTTTAATTCTGGGGTAATCCCGAAAAGCAAAAAAGATCGGAAGCGAAAAAATAAAATAAAAAATAGCCGTTGCCGGGAAGATGGCCTGCGTGGCTTCTTTTGTGCCCCAGCCAATTTTGCCCATTAACAAATAACCCATAAAGAGAGCAGCCAAGGTTCCAAGGTATCCAACAGCCACGCCAAATCCAGCAATTCTCCCCCTGTTTTCATCTTCTGATATCTCTATCAAAAGAGCATCGTAGAGATCAATGTCTATAATATTAAAAAAGTTTGCAAAAAACCCCAGGATAAGAGCGGCGACAAGACCGACATATCCGGTGAAAGTAGTTATTGCAACTGTTATTAAGGTGGAGATAAAAAGTATTGGGATTTTGCGTCCACTGGCATCGGCAATCGCTCCAATTAATGGAACGGTAAATGCAGCAAAAAGCAGCGATAAGCCAAATACTAAACCAATTTGTAGTTCAGTTCCTCCTAGATAAACTTTAATTAGTATTGGGAAAAAGAAGGTGATAAATAGGGCAGAAAATACCGTGTCGGCAAAGTCGTATAGTGACCAGGCAAAAACCTTTTTTGTGAGCCATTTTGGTCTAAGCATGTTTTGAGATTAGGTTATAGAAAAATTTATAAAAATCTATCAAACTTGGTAGATAAAAGCGCCAAATGTTTGTGGGTGTAAATTTTTTGTAAGCACCGTGTTCAAAAAAGGTTGTTAAGGCAAATGTTATAGGCATGTATTTGGATAGCTCGTCTTTCATTTGCAGGGAT
>CAZPYD010000024.1:0-9165 GCA_964590835.1 uncultured Candidatus Saccharibacteria bacterium
TGCCTGCCCTTTTATATAATAAAAGGCATGCGAGATATGGGTTTTTCGTTAAGCGAAACGACTATAATTTTCAATTCTTGGATGCAAAGAGAGAAAAGGGAGTTATAGATTTTAGCGAAACTTTATAAAAATTATAATTTAAATAAAAAACCATGAACAAAGAAACAGAAAATAACGAAAAGTCTGCCCAAAGTGCAAAGCACAATGAAGCGGGTAAAAAAGACCATATTAAAATAGGTAAAGAAATGGATCTATTTACTGTAAGCGAGGTAGTTGGTCGTGGCTTACCTTTGCTTGCTCCAAAAGGCGCAACACTAAAAAGAATTTTGCGCAGATTTATAGAAGACGAAGAAATAAAAAGAGGTTATCAACACACAGATACACCTGTAATGGCAAAAACAGATCTATACAAAATATCCGGGCATTTGGATCACTATAAAAAAGATATGTTTATTTTCAACTTGGGCGATGAAGAGTTTGCCCTACGCCCAATGACCTGCCCTCATCAATTTATGATTTATAAATCCAAGCCGCGAAGCTACAGAGACTTGCCAATTAGATATGCCGAAGTCGCTAGCTTGTTTAGAAATGAACAATCTGGCGAAATGCATGGTCTTATTCGCGTGCGCCAATTTACTTTGGCTGATGCGCATATAATTTGTACTCCCGAGCAACTTGAAAAAGAATTTGAGGGAGTAATAGGTTTGATTCAATACGGGATGAAAAGCTTGGGACTAGAAAACTACTGGTATCAATTTTCAAAATGGGATCCAAAAGATAAAGAAAAATATATAGACAATCCGGAGGCATGGGAAAGCTCTCAAAACATGATGAAAAAGATTATCGACAAGATGGGGCTCAAATACGAAGAGGTTGAAGGCGAAGCAGCTTTTTATGGGCCAAAACTGGATATTCAAATGAAAAATGTCTTTGGTAAAGAAGACACTATCTTTACAGTACAAATAGACTTTGCTCTACCTGAAAGATTTGATATGACATACGAAGGCAGCGACGGCGAAAAACACAGACCAATGATAATCCACCGCTCTTCTATCGGTGCGTTGGAAAGAACAATGGCCATGCTTATTGAGGAACATCAAGGTGCTTTTCCTGTATGGCTCTCCCCTGTCCAAGCAAAAGTGTTGGCAGTAAGCGAGAAATTTAATGACTACGGCGAAAAAGTACTTAAAAAACTGCGTGAAGCAGGTATCCGCGTAGAGCTAGACACCAGCGACGAAACACTCGGCAAAAAAATAGCCAATACCCAAAAAGAAAAAGTGCCATACATACTGGTAGTCGGCGAAAAAGAAAAAGAAGCCGGCACAGTGGCAGTACGCGACAGAAAAAACAACCAAGAAACAATAACAACAGAAGAATTTATAGCAAAAATCAAAAAAGATACAGAAGAAAAGAAATAGCTCAACTCAGTAGTACAACAAAATAAATGCCCCATATGGGGCATTTATTTTGTTTATATCTAAACGTCAATCTCTGCTGTTTTAGCGTTAGTTTGAATAAATATCTTTCTTGGTTCTACTTCCTTGCCCATCAAAATATCAAATGTTCTGTTAGCTTCTTCAACATCATCCACAGCAACCTGCTTTAAAACCCTATTTTCCGGATCCATGGTTGTTTCCCAAAGCTGTGACGGATTCATTTCACCAAGACCCTTATAGCGCTGAATCCTGGGCTCAACTCCTTTAAATGTTGTTTCCAAAAGCTTATCTTTTTGCTCATCATCATAAGCGTATTCCACTTTTTTACCATGATGAATTTTATAAAGCGGTGGCTGAGCAATATATAAATAACCGGCCTCTACAATAGGTTGGAAATATCTATAAAATAAAGTCAAAAGCAAAGTACGAATATGTGAACCATCTACATCAGCATCGGTGGCAATTATAACACGATGATAACGCAATTTTTCAATATCAAAATCATCTGCAATAGCAGCACCAAGCGCAATAATTAGATCCTTAATCCCAGAAGCACCAAGCATCCTATCAAAGCGAGCGCGCTCTACATTCATCACCTTACCACGCAAAGGCAATATCGCCTGAAACTTTCTGTCGCGAGCCTGCTTACAAGAACCGCCAGCAGAATCTCCCTCTACTATAAACAGTTCAGAATCCGCCGCTTTTTTTGATTGGCAGTCTGCCAATTTACCTGGCAAAGTAAGCCCCTCCAAAGCACCTTTCCTTAAAACATTTTCTTTTGCAGCTCTGGCGGCTTTTCTAGACCTTAAAGCAAGCATTACTTTAAGTATGATATCTTTAGCGTCTTTTGGATTTTCTTCAAGGAAATAAGAAAAAGCTTCGGCAAAAATACTTTCTGTAGCTGTTCGTGCTTCTGGATTACCAAGCTTGGCCTTTGTCTGCCCTTCAAATTGTGGCTCCCCAAGCTTAACAGACAAAACCAAAGTAAGCCCTTCACGAACATCGTCACCTGTAAAATTACCATCACCTTCTTTTACTAAGTTATTCTTTTTGGCATATTCGTTTAATGTACGAGTAAGAGCGGTTCTAAAACCAGTTAAATGCATGCCTCCCTCTGGAGTATAAATATTATTGGCAAAACTCATTTCTCTTGATTGTAAATCATTCACATATTGCAAAGAAGCCTCCACTAATATTTTTTTATCTTCATCCTCCTTGGCTACATAAAAAATACTTTGATGCTGAGGTTCCATATCTCTATTTAAGTAATCAATATAAGACCTAATTCCACTATCAAAATAAAAAGTGTAATCTTGATGCAAAGATTCGTCTTCCTCGCGCTGATCTTTTATATTTATCTTAACTCCTTTAATTAAATAAGCTTGTTGCCTTAAATGTGTCAAAACCCTTTTCCAATCAAATGGAGGCAACTCACCATCCTCCCCACCAAAAATTTCTATATCGGGAGTAAAAGTAATAGAGGTACCTGTCTCTTTACATTTTTTTCCTTTTGCAATTTTAGCAACAGCCTCACCTCGCTTATATTCTTGCTCCCAAACATAACCATCTCTACAAATTTCAGCTTTTACATGTGTAGATAAAGCGTTTACCACAGAAACACCCACACCATGAAGACCACCAGAAATTTTATAAGAATCACCACCAAACTTACCACCGGCATGCAAAGTAGTCATAACTGTTTCTAGTGCCGATGTTTTTGTTTGTTTGTGGATATCTACCGGAATACCTCTGCCATTATCAGTAACTTTTACAGTATGGTTTGGTAAAAATGTAATGGTAATAGTGTCAGCATGTCCTGCCATTGCTTCGTCGATAGAGTTATCTACTACCTCCCAAATCAAGTGATGCAAACCATCTACACCAGTAGAACCAATATACATACCCGGTCTTTTTCGAACAGGATCAAGACCTTCAAGGACATAAATATCCTCTGCACCATAAGCATTCTTTTTTGTTTTTTTCTTTTTTTCTTTTACCATAATATTTAAAATTTATTTACGCACTTCCCAATCGGCGTTTTCTTCTAAAGCACTTATAATTTTATCTCTTAATTCATTAACCTCATTATCTGTTAATGTTTTTTCATTGCTTTGAAAAACTAAACGAAAAGCAAGACTTTTATTTTCTGCTCCTTCCGGATGATACATATCAAACAAATCTGTATCTACCAAAAGCTTACCCGCTGTATTTTCAATTATATCCATCACTTCCACTACCTTTGTATCAATTGGTACAAAAAGAGAAACATCTCTAGCTACAGCTGGATATTTTGAAATTGGACTATATTCATAATCTTCCGAAGCCGTCTCTATTACTTCTTTAAGATATAATTTAAATATATTTTTATCTATCCAACCAACAACCTTGTCTCCTAACTTAATATAAGCCATTTTTTCTTCTCCTGAATCAAGAAACGAGACATCCACTATACCTATTTTATTTAAAACAGTTTCCACTAAACCCTTTAACTCAAAAAATATTTCTTCGGGTTTATTTTGTTTTTTATTTTTATATCCAATCCCGCCAGCAACTATTACATTTTCACCAATACCATCTTCGCTACCTGAAAATTCTTTACCTATTTCAAAAACCTTAACCACATCAAAATACTTAAGATTATTTTCAACATTTTGCTCTAACGCCTCTCTAAAATCTTCGCGCAAATAACCCTTATCTGCAGAGATTCTATTTCTTAATTCTAGCTTTTCATTATCAGCAATCCCACTAAAAGAATAATTATAAATCTCAGAGTATCCAGCCCCCGCCAAAATATCTTTAATTAAATTAGAATAAAAATACTCATCGTTTCTTTCAAAAGGGAGTAATACTTCTACAGGCATCTCCGGGGTAATATTTTCATAGCCATAAATACGAATAACTTCTTCAATAACATCTTCTTTTATATTTATGTCAGTTCGCTCTCGCGGAGGAGTGACTAAAAGTTTTCCTCCATCTTTAGTAACACCAAACCCCAAACTTAACAAAATTTTATTTATATCTTTCTCACTCACTTCTTTGCCCAATACTTTAGAAACATTTTCACTGGTTATAGGTAGCTCTATTGTTGGTGGGTTAACAGAAGAAATATCCAAAGTAGAACTGGCCACATCTCCACCCGCTATCTCTTGAATCAAAGCAGCCACTCTTAAAATAGCCTTTTCAGGCAAAAAATAAGAAATACCATGCTCGTACCTATACGAAGCATCTGTTCTTAATTTCAAAGACTGCGAAGCCCGACGGATAATCGACGAATCAAAAATAGCCGCTTCAAGAACAATGTTTTTAGTTTCTTCTGTTATTTCAGCTTTATTACCTCCTTTTATGCCAGCAATAGCCAATGGCTCCCCGCCGAGCGGAGCAAGCCCTTCGTCTGCAATCACCAAAATATTTTCATCAAGTTCAAAATCTTTATTATCCAGAGTTGTTATCTTCTCTCCTTTTTTAGCTTTTCTTACAGTTATTTTACCACCCTCTAATTTATCCAAATCAAAAGCATGGAGCGGCTGCCCCGTCTCAAGCATTACATAATTTGCAGCATCTACTATGTTGTTTTTTGGTTTTTGTCCAATCGCCATTAGTCTATCTTTGAGCCACTTTGGAGATTCTTTTACTTCTATATCTTTCAAGACTAAAGCCATATATCTTGGACAAATTTCTTTTTCCTGCACATCCACAGAAACCAAACTACCTGTATCCAAATTTTCACTTGTATCTGGAGAAAAATTCGGCAAATTTAGTTTCATCCCCAAGATAGTAGAACATTCTCTAGCAATCCCTAAATGAGAAGCGCAATCAGAAACCCTGTTTGGCAAAATATCCAAATCTAAAAGAGTATCTAAGACATAATCACTCTCACCACACTTAGCAGCCATTTCACACGAACAACATTTATCACCCTCTCTTGGACTTTCTAAAGAAACCTCATCAACACCTTCTACTTCAAAGCTGTGCATTATTAAATGCTTGACCAGTTTATCTGGCTTTGGCAAATCTTTATCAAAATATGTTTGTAACCAATTGTATGAAAATTTCATGCCAAAATTAAATGAAATATTAATTTTGAGCACCCCGACCGAAGCGTCGGGGTTACTCTAAAATTGTTTGATAAACCTTAAATCACCATTATAAAATAACCTTATGTCATCAACGCCATATTTAATCATTGCTACTCTTTCTATCCCAACCCCGAAAGCAAACCCTTGCCATTTTTCCGGATCTATCTTAACGTTTTTCAAAACCTGAGGGTGCACCATACCTGCACCAGCAATTTCCACCCATTTACCTTTTAGCTTCATGTCTACCTCTATACCTGGCTCCACAAACGGAAAATAACTAGGCCTAAATCTAATTTTTACACCACTCTTTTTATTGCCATCAAAAAGCTTTCCTAAAAATACTTCCAAAATCCCTTTCAAATTAGACATGTTTACTTTTTTACCAATCATCAATCCTTCAAGCTGATGAAACTGCACCTCGTGGGTAGCATCTGTAGCCTCGTAACGATAACATCTACCAGGCACCACAATCCGAAAAGGTGGTTGATTTTGCTCCATAAAGCGGATTTGCATTGGGCTAGTATGGGTACGAAGAAGGTTTTCTGTATTCTTCATCCAAAAGGTATCCCACATATCACGCGCAGGATGGTCTTTTGGAATATTTAAAGCGTCAAAATTGTAATGTTCTGTCTCAACATCAGGCCCCAAAACAACATCGAAACCCATAGACTGAAAAACATCAGTCATCTGTCTGGTAACTTGAGTAAGCGGGTGCAAATGCCCTGTTTCCGGCCTTTTGCCCGGAGCGGTAACGTCTAAAAATTTATCCATTTGAATTAGAATTAGAGCTTTGTTTTTTTAATAAAGAAAAATTTTTAAAGAAAATTTTTCAAATGTTACATGTTTCATGCTACATGTTATATGAGAATAATTATAGCAAAAAAGCCTTACACAAACAAGCTATTTAAACCATTCACAACGGTTCGACAAACTCACTACAGACAACAAAAAAACCGCTCAAAAAGCGGTTTTAATACAAGACATAATAGATTACCATGGCTCTACCCCATACAATTCCTTATAAGTTAATTCTGTTTCTTTTTTAACCACATCTTCTATTTCCCTTCCTTTCAAATCACCCTTTCTGTAATGTTTTGTATGTATAAGCTCGTGAATCACTGTCTCTCTTATATCTTCCACACACTGTTCTTTATCAATTAAAATAAGTTTTTTGTCATCGATGGCCAACCCATGAATTTCAGGAACAATATCTTCTCCTATATAGTCTCTAATATAATTATGTGGAAATCTTGTATGCTCAATATTATAAGAGACCAGCGTCTCGATAACATCTTTCAAGATAAGCGTTCTTAGAACTCTTTTGTCCTCTTCTTTTTTCGTTTCTTTTTTATCTTTTGTTTGAGTTTCTTTTTTCTTACTTTCTGTAATTTTTTCCCATATTTTTTTCCAACTCACAAGCCACCTCCTTTTTAAAAAACTAATAAAATGTACATTACTATCTTTATCTTATGCATATTTTTTACTCTTTGTCTATTATTAAAACAAAAACTCTAATTTAATTTGTTATTTTTACCACTCCATATTAAAATAAATAAAACAAACTATGTCAGGATTATATATACAAATGTACACAATTCACGGGCTCGTAAGAGCCAAAAATATTGAGCTTGGTGTCGACGAAGACACCGGCGGACAAATCGTATATGTGCTAGAGCTAGCCAAAACTTTAAGCAAACAAACTGAAATAGATAAAATTGATATAATAACAAGAAAAATAGAAGACCCTCAACACCCAGGTTATGACAAAGATATAGAAGAAATAAATAAAAAAATAAATTTGGTGCGCCTACCTTGCGGCCCTAAAAAATATATAAAAAAAGTAGATTTGTGGCCATACCTGGATGAGTTTACGCAAAACGCTAAAAACTATATAGAAAACAGTGAACAAAAACCCGATATCATCCAAAGTAATTATGCAGATGGAGGATTTGTAGGAAGAAACCTTGCCAAAAAACTTGCCATTCCATTAGTCCATATTTCTCACAGCTTAGCCAAACCCGAAATAGAACGCCTCAAAGAATCCAGAAAAAACTTCGAAAAAATAATCAAAGAAAATCATTTTAAATATCAAGCTGAATTAGAACAAAAAATAATAAATGATGCCAATGCCATCGTTGCCAGCTCAGAAAATGAAAAAACTCTCCAATACGGATTATATAATTTAAAAAGCCCTGATAAAATTCAAGTAATTTATCCCGGGATTGATTTAGATAAAATAAAAATCCTAAAAACAAACGACTTCACTTCTCTTACTAAAAACATTGGCAAAAAACCAATTATTTTAGCTTTGACAAGAATGGATGTTAAAAAAAATTTAATTGGACTAGTTAAAGCTTTTTTAAAAGACAAAGAACTACAAAAAATAGCCCAACTAGTTATTGCCTCAAGTACTTTTAATGCCGAGTCTTTAAGCAGCAAAGAAAAAAACTTAATAACCGAAATAAAAGAAGAAATAAATAAATCTAATATCAGTGAGACGGTATCACTTATTAACCCGGAAGATTTTGGTGGACCTTTTAATCTTTATAAAATAGCTTCGGAGAGCAAAGGTATTTTTGTTAACCCAGCCCTATTTGAAGGCTTTGGTCTTACCACTCTAGAGGCTGGCATATTTGGACTTCCTGTTGTTGCTACTAAAAACGGTGGGCCATCTGAAGTGGTAAATAAATGTAAAAACGGAATTCTAATTAATCCTTTAGATAAAAAAGAATTAGCAGAAGCCATAAAAAAGATTATTAAAAATGAAAAATTGTGGCAAGAGTTTTCAGAAAATAGCGTCAAAAATATTTCCAAATATTACTCTTGGGAAAACGCTGCCAAAAAGCAAATTGAGTTGTTTTTTAATTTAATTAAATAAATTCAATAACTTTTGGAAAAAACTATTGAATTCTTGTTGCTCTTGATCATTCTCTTGCAATATCTCCTCTTCGTCTTCAGTGCTAATTATCACAACAAACTCTTCACCTGGTTTTTTAACAGGAAATTTTTTTCTAATCTCTTTCTCTATGCCCGAATCAGTTTTTAATTGACCAATACTTGCTTCTAAGTCACTTTTCCTTTTTTCCATTTCTACAACCTCTTCTTGAATTGCATCATTTCTTAAAATAGCGTGCTTTCCTTTTTTATACGCATTAAAAGCCGGCGCAACAAGCAATGTTGCAGCCACAAAAAGTAAAAGAAAAACAAAACGCGAAAAAAATATTTTTCTAAATTGACTCCTTTGTCTAAACTCACGCATCAGTTTAATAAAAATTAATAAAAAGCAAAAAGAGGCACCAAAAGATAAAGCAGCATTCCCAACACAGCGAACAAGCTAATTATTATCCAAATTATCCGATGCTTCTTTTTTTGTTTAGCGGTTTTTATCATCCCAGTAATACACTATCGCGTTAAAGCAGAATAGTGTTATTTATATTATTAATATTTATAATTTGCTGTTTTATTATTTTCATATTTGTATTTATTTGTCTGTTTTCTGCTTTATGTTCTTCTTTATTTCTCGAATACTTTTCTCTTTCTTTGTGGCGACAACCAATCCTTAAATTAATATTTTACCATAATTAAAGAAGAACATGCGCGAATGTGTATTACTGGGTCATCTTATTATTACTTTTATTTTAACATCTTTAATA
>CAZPYD010000024.1:9175-9395 GCA_964590835.1 uncultured Candidatus Saccharibacteria bacterium
CAACCTCACTAATTTTTAATTTTTCATCATTTTTAAAAATACATCATGAGGGACATTTATCTTGCCCATTTCTTTCATTCGCTTCTTGCCTTTTTTTTGTTTTGCCCATAATTTCTTTTTTCTAGATATATCACCACCATACAAATGACCCGTAACATCTTTTTTCATTGCCGAAAGTTTTTGCGCAGCCAAAATCCTATTTACAGCCTTGGCTTGAATC
>CAZPYD010000025.1:0-9389 GCA_964590835.1 uncultured Candidatus Saccharibacteria bacterium
CAACGAGGACAAATATGCATTGATTAATAATCTTTATAAATCAAATCTTTATCCCATAATTGTTTAAAAACCCACCAAATACTTTCCATATATTCCAAATCCATCGTGCTGTACGGATTATCCATATCTGCCCACCTGCCAAGTCGTGGAATAATTTTTTCCCACTCATCTGCATAACTCAAAACCTTGCTTCGACAAAGCTCATTAAATTTATCGATACCATACTCTTCAATTTCTTTTTTAGTCTTAAAACCAAGTTCTTTTTCAACAATATTTTCAATTGGCAAGCCATGAGTATCCCAACCCCACTTCCTTTCAACTTTAAAACCCCTCATTGTCTGATAACGAGGGACAACATCTTTCATTAAACTTCCAACAATATGCCCATAGTGAGGCAGACCCGTTGCAAACGGAGGGCCATCATAAAAAACATAATCTCCATTTGGAGCTTCTTTTTCTACACTTTTTTGGAAAATATTATTATCTTCCCAAAACTTTAGTATTTTTTTCTCATTATCACTAACATTCATACCCAGTAGTATTCAAATTCAATGTTTTAACATCAAGTCTTAATAATAATTAGTTATATTATAATATTAAATAATTCCACCCAGCAATCAACTTTTTGTTGCTTCTAGCAACACATTTAATTTGTACTACTGGGCATACCCAGTAGTATTCAAATTCAATGTTAAGTTTTTTTTCTTAAACTGATTTTTCTTAATTTAATATATTTTTACCCAAAGCACTTCTTTACTCTTTTTGGTTTGACACAGTCAAACCTCGTTAAATTTGTACTACTGGGCATATTAATTATATTACAACAAAAACCCTTATATAGTAAAGAAAAAACGGCCGCCTAAGCGACCGTTTAAAACATTTTATTTTTTATTTATTCCATTTTGTAATATAACCATTCTGGTTAAACCAAATTTTTCCTGCAAAAAGAAAATCACCTTCTTCAAGAATATCCTTATCTTCGTGTTCAGGTTTTATAAAAACAATTCTAAAAGCTTCATCTATACGAAGCGGATTCGGGAGCATTGCTCTCAAAGCAGCTGACCCGCCAGCCGGAAACATATTTACCTTAAAAATCTTTATTTCAGAAACAACTTCTATCACATTATGTCCAACTTGATCAACAATACCGATTTTCCAGTTATTATACTTGTCACCCCTTTCTTTTAAATACAAAGAAAAAAGAACATTTAAATTACTAAAAAAATCACCATTCAATAATTTTTGGTTAAGTTTCATTTACATACCTCCTATGGTTTACATTTGTTTAGGTGCTGCGATTCCTAATAACCCTAACCCATTTTTTAGAATTTGTCTAGTGGTAGCCACTAGATTTAATCGAGCTTGTTTTAATTCTTCATCTTCTGTTTCCAAAACCCTTATATTCTCATAAAAATCAGTAAATATTTTTGCCAGCTCATATATATAGGTAGCTAAGTGATGCACCTGATAGTCTTTTGAAATATCTTCAATAATTTCCGGGAATCTAATCAACTTCAAAATAAGATTCTTTTCTTGTTTAGAATCCAGGATCTTAATATCAAAATTAGTCGGCTTTTCAAAATCAGCCTTCTCTAAAATAGAGCTCATCCTTGCGCCAGCATACTGAACATAATAAACCGGATTCTTTTTACTCTGCTCTTTTGCCAGTTCCAAATCAAAATCCACATGAGTATTCAAAGACTTCTCTAAGAAAAACCAGCGTAGCGCATCTATACCCACTTCATCAAGCAGGTCTTCCAAAAGAATCACTGTGCCTTCCCTTTTTGAGAGCTTCTTTGTCTCCCCTCCTTCTTTTATAGTTACAAGCTGAGTCACAAGAATATCCAAATCTCCTTTCCATTCCAGCATTTCTTTTGTGGCCATCATTCTTTTCACGTGTCCCTGATGGTCTGCACCCCAAATATCTATCACTTTATCAAAATTTCTTTTTTCAAACTTGTTTATATGATAAGCAATGTCTGCCAAGAAATAAGAAAAAGATCCATCGGAGCGCACTACCACCCTATCATCCTCATCACCAAACTCACTGGTCTTAAGCCATTTGGCGCCGTCCTTTTCATAAACCCACTCTTTTTTCTCAAGCATAGCCAGAGTTTTTTCTATCTTACTCGCTTTATATAGCTCGTCTTCTTCTGAAAACCAATTATCAAATTTTATCCTAAGTCCTTCTTCAATAAATTTCTCATTGTCTCCTTGGATTTTTTTGGCCATATCAAAACCTGCCTGCCGGTAGGCATGGCCCGCCTCAGATTCATCCTTAAACTTATTTTTTTCAAGTTCGATTTTTATTTTTAAATAATCTGTTAAATAAGACTCACCTTTTCCTAAAACTGTTTTTCCTAGTTCTTTTATCTGCGCGCTGACCATGGCGTTGTTTATATAAAATTCTTTTTCCACATTATAGCCGGCCAGCTCTAAAATGTTTGCCAGCACATCGCCATAAAAGGCACCTCTACCATGACCAATGTGCAACTGACCAGTTGGGTTGGCAGAAATAAATTCTACCTGAACTTTTCTCCGTCCTGAGCCTGTCGAAGGGCCTTTGGCAAAATCAAATTTGTCATTCGTATATACGGACGTATATACGTCCATAAGGACATCTTCTTTTGGAGAAAAGTTTAAAAACACTCGTCCACCAAAATCAACGAGTTCTGTTTCAAAATATTTTTTTACACCATTAAGACTGGCGATTTTTTCCGCCTCCTCTTTAGAGTCCAAATTAACCGCATAAACATTAAACCTATCGTTCCAAACCACTTTTTGTCCAACCTCTTTTTCTAAAATTGTTTTTAGTGTTTCTTTTATCATAAATTTATTCTAACAACCCGGTACTACAAATTCAATATCAAAAAATAAATGTGCGAAGTTGAACTTCGCACACTAACCTTACACATTAAAATCATTCCCACTCTTTTTTGTAATCACAAAGCAGATCCAATCCCCATTCAATCCATCTCAACCACCGCTGTTCTATATATATTATCAACCCAAGCCTGTGTGCTGCCACTAGTTCCACCCAACACCCCTGAGCCTTATACCATTTTCCCCACATATATATAGCCCAACATTTATCTTCAAGCACTTCAATATCCATACCTATTTCTTTAGACCAGCACCCCATACAGAAATGATTAAATTGATCATAAACCAACCAATCGTATTTTTCTTTCAACTCTCTTCTTTTTTTATCGAAACCATCTTTGTTATGTTCCGGCAAGCCACCCATCTTTGAAGAACTAAAAACAAACTCTTTTCCGTTTCCCATCTTTTCTCCTCCCTGATTTACTATTGTATAAAGTTTTCCTCTCCCACCAAATTAGCACAAAAACAAAAACATACCAACTAAATAAAGTAAACTTTATTTAAAAAAATATCTACAATAAAATAAACAAAAAGAACTTTAAAAACAAGCGAGGTGAAAAATGCAACTCACAGACAACAGAAGAAAGATTATTTTAGAAGTAGACAGAATAAAGGCTTATATTGATGCTTTGCGAAAAACTTTTGGCTGCAAAATAGTAGTGACTATTGGCAGTTGGGATTTGCTCCACATTGGTCATCTTAGATATTTGATCAAAGCAAAATCTTTTGGTGATTTTTTAATTGTAGGAACAGATACCGATAGAGCAATCAAACTCTATAAAGGAGAGCTGCGACCCATAATCCCTCACAGAGAACGAATTGAAATGCTTAGCTATCAGTCCTGCACTGATATCATAACTCTAGTTGATGATGTCGACGAAAAAGGACAATGGCAATATGAAATAATAAAAAAAATCTGTCCGGATATTTTTGTGGCAGTAGAAGACAGTTACCCACCTGAACAACAGATGGAAATTAAAAAATATTGCAAAGAATTAATTGTGCTTCCCAGACAGGCAAAAAACACATCCACATCTAAAAAAATACAAAATATAGTAAAGAAAACATTAGCCCATAAATTAAAAGACATCGAAGGAGAATTGCCGTGAAAAAAATAATTATTGCTTATGTTCCAGTAATACATCAAGGGTATATAGATTTTTTTAAAAGACATTCTGACGCAAAAAGATTCGCCATTCTTGATAGTGAATTAATTAAAGAATTTACAGTTTTAGAAAAAGAAATAAGACAAATTGACCCTCATCATGTATTGGAGTTTATTAAGCCTTTCTATAGCGAAAACAATCGCCATGCATTTATTCTATATAAAAGACTAGTCAACATCTGGCAAGAAAAAGACTATCAAATAATTATCCCAAGCGACAGTATTTCCAGAAAAATGGTAGCAAAATATTTTCCCAATCATAAAGTTGTTGTAGATACTGCATTTTTAAAATGGGATGAAGATAACGTGTATTCACAAAAAAAGATAGTTTGTGATGAAGTTTCTGATAATGAAAAAAATTGCCGTATAATAAAAATTCTTGAAAAGGAAGCCTTGAAAAGCTCTTGTTGGTGGCGGCATAATGCTGCGGCATTCACCAGAAAAAAATTCATAATAGCCGGCCTTATAGCTCATAACGAGCATCTTCCCTCAGAACACTCGCCTTATATTAATGGTGATCCCAGAGATTTTGTTGAAGCTGGAAAAGACAGTCATATTGCTAGCTCTATTCATGCCGAGCAAATAATTGTAGCAAAGGCGGCAGAGCAAGGAACAAAAATTAAAGGCACGGACCTATACACCTTAATTTTTCCATGCCCTATGTGCGCTAAAATAATTTCTAAAACCGGGATTAAAAGACTTTATTTTAAAACCGGCCACGCCTCCCTTGATGGACTTGAAATATTAAAGGCCAAAAATATAAAAATAATCCAAGTTAAATAACTAAAACAAAAAAGCCCCGAAAGGGGCTTTTAATTTTATTTAACCAACAGGAAAGGAAACGCTCTTTCCTTTTTGAGAAACAATAAGATGAACATGTAAATGACAAACCGAAGAACCCGTACAAGAAGTCTCACCAAAACGCATAGCAAAACCACCACCATCAATAGAAAACTTTTTGGCTGCCCATTGCATCAACATCAAAATATCTTTCATGTCTTCTGGTATCAATTCATCTATATTTTCTTTATGGTCTTCTCCAATAATCAAAAAATGACATTTAGAATTTTCATAAGGCCAAGTTTGCTTTGTAATAAACCAACTCCCCTCTCTTTTTAAAACAGGATGTTTGTGATATATAAAATTATCCGGACAAAAAGGACACTTTCCTTTCTCTTCAATGGTATCTATAACATTTTTATAATCACCCTTTGCAAAACTGGGATTAACAACTTTTTTCTTTTTATCACTCATCGTTCTTTTTTACTGGCAATCCTACTTCTTCACGAGTCTTACCTATCACAGACAAAGCAAAATCCATGCCTTCGCCATTGTATATATGAAGGTCTTTTGAAATAGCAATAAGAGGGCCATCCTCTACTCCGATACTCTCGGCCATATATTCTTTTACCAACTGCAACCCGCCATAGTTTTGCGGAAAAGCTCCCCATAGATCATTGGAGCGAAAATAACACGCAAAATGAAGTTTATTATTTTCTATCCAAGTATCAATTCCTCTTAAACACTGAGTACTAACCTCCACGTCTGGATTTTTGTTCCATACATTTGTTAAATATCTGTTAAAAATCAGTTTTCCTGTCACTCTTTCTGTTGCAATAATATTTCCACAAAAATCTACGTCCCAATTATAATTAAAAAAAGATTCCGGCCTACCAACAGACATATAACAACAAGCTGTACCAAAACCATATTTTTTGTAATACTTTATTACCGCCTCAATCTCCCAAGACAAATCTTCTCCATAAGTGTAATGCTCTCCTTCTGCTTTATCAGATGTAACAAGCTGAGCCATATACTCCTGAATTTTTTCTTCAGTTGTGGGAGCCGGCACTGTACTGAGATGCTCAGGGATATAAACCGCAAGAGGTCTCATACTAGGCTTGTGCATTTCAATAATTATAGACAAAGTTCTTCTAAAATTTCCTTCATAATCAAGACTTCCTGAGGTAATTCCATAATCTCTACCTTCAGTCAAAACTTTTTGCAAGGCTAAATTCCAACAATAGCCAATAGAATCACCTATAATATGATGAAAAATCGGTTTAAAACTCATCGCTGTCCTCCTTTGTTAAAATCCAATCACTCTTAACGAGTTTTTATTTAAAAAAAGTATAGCAAATAAGATATAAAAACAAAACACCGGCCGAAGCCAGTGTTTTGTTTTTAATATGTTTAGTGGCTCACTATTTATTTTACGTCTACTCCCATTGAGCGAGCTGTTCCTTCTACTATCTTCATTGCTGCATCAATATCGTTGGCATTCAAGTCTTCCATTTTGCGCTCGGCAATTTCTTTTACCTGAGCTTTTGTAACACTACCTACCTTTTTAATAGGAACTTTACCTGAACCTTTTTCAACACCAGCAGCTTTTCTTAACAAATCAGAAGCAGGTGGTGTTTTTAGTTTCAAATCAAAAGAATTATCTTCATAAACAGTTACCTCTGCAGGAACGATATCGTTTCCCATTTCTTTAGTAGCGTCGTTGAACTTATTTACAAAGTCTCCAATATTAATGCCGTGCTGACCCAAAGTAGGACCAACAGGAGGAGCTGGAGTTGCTTTACCAGCTGGAATTTGTAATTTAAAAATTGTTTTTACTTTTTTCATACTAATTAATTACGGTACTAATATACTAATTTTACTAATGGATACTAATAAACTTAGATATTCATTATTAGTATTATTCGTATCATTCGCATGCATTCGTATATTGGTATCGCATTTTATTTATTTTTTTCTATTATGGTAAAAATACCACGCGGACCTTTTCTAATATCTTGAAGCACCTTATATTCTTCGGTAATTAAATTTATGATTCTCTGTAATCGCTCTTTTAGAAAATCTCTATCCAAATATTTTTCTCTACCTTTTAGAAATAATTCCAATTTTACGCGATTACCTTCTTTTAAAAATTCCGATGCCTTTTTTGCCTTAAGCTCCAAGTCGCGGCCGGATGTGCCAAGATGAATCCTTACATTTTTCATTTCTGTCACACTTGATTTCTTTGCTGCTTCTTTTAGCTTTCTTTTTTCTTTGTATAAAAATTTACCAAAATCCATTATTTTGGCAATAGGCGGAACAACTTTTGGTGAGATCTCTATCAAATCCAAACCTTTTTCACTAGCCATTTGTATAGCCTTTGATGTTTCTACAACACCCAAGTTTTCACCATCGTCGCCAATCAACCTAACCTCTTTCGCTTTTATTTCATTGTTTATTTTTGGTTTGTTTTTCAATTTATTTTGCTTGTGATTTCTCTATTACTTTGTTAAAAATTTCTGGCCTATTTTCGGCCAAATCAGAAAGCATTTTTCTATTCAAACCAATGTTTGCTTTTTTAAGCGCATCTATAAAACGACTGTAAGACAAACCCTGTAACCTACTTCCTGCACCTATTTTAATCTGCCACAACTTCCTAAAGTTTCTTTTCTTTTTTCGCCTGTCATGAAAAGCGTGAGTATAAGCATGGAAAAGAGCTTCTTTTGCTGCTCTTTCCTTTGATTTTCTACCCCACTTATAACCCTTTGTTTGTTTTAAAACATTTCTTCGTCTCTTTAATGAAATTGTACCTCGTTTAATCCTTGTCATACCACTATTAAATTATTTATTTTTACTAAACGGCATAAAACGATTCAAGTTTTTACCACCAATTTTAAATTCCTGTGTTTTATGTCTTTTCATATGACTTGCTCTGCTTTCTTTGGCATTAAAATGCCCTATACCAGGCTTACGCTGAACAACCTTACCTTTTTTGGTAAGCTTTAATCTTTTTGTATATGATTTGTTTGTTTTCATGTTAACTAATTATTCGATGCCAATATACTAATTTTACTAATGATACTAATGGATACTAATAAACACGGATGTTCGTTATTAGTATTATTCGTATCATTCGCATGCATTCGTATATTGGTATCGCACTTAAATCTTCTTTACCTGTAAGAAATCTAATTCTACAGGGGTCTCTCTGCCAAACATAGAAACCAATACTTTTATCTTTCCTCTTTCTTCGTCAGTACTTTCTACTCTACCTTCGAAGTCTTTAAATGGACCGTCTACTATTTTAACTTGTTCACCCACTTTAATATCAAGTTTATGTTTAGGTTCTTTCACTCCCATTCTCTTAAACAAGTGATCTATCTCTTCTTTTTTAAGTGGAGCCGGAGTGGTACCAGAACCCACAAAACCAGTTACTCTAGGAGTGTTACGAACAACATACCAAGAATCGTGGGTAACAACCATCTCTACAAGAACATAACCTGCATAAAGCTTTTCTTCAACAACCACCCTTTTACCCGCTCTTATTTTTATCTTTTTTTCAGTCGGAACTAACACATTAAAAATCTTATCTTCCATTCCTAAAGATTCTATTCTTTGCTTTAGATTTCTAACAACAGCTCCTTCGTAACCAGAATAAGTATGAAGGGCATACCAATGCCTTTCATTATTAGTTTTAATTTCTTGTTTTTCTTGTTGTTTTTCCATTTATTAAAAAGCTACTATATATGTATAAAATATTACAAAACGAATGTTTGCAATAGGTATGAAAATGTTTTATCAAAAAAGCCTAGCAAAAGAGCAACAAACAAACAAACTCCAATAATTAAAAATGTAGAGTTTATAGTCTGTTGTTTTGTAGGCCAATTAACGGAACTTAACTCCGCTTTTGTGCCTTTTAAATAATTGACTAATTTGGTAAACATACCGATACTAATCTACGAATTAAACTCTTCTTAAAAAAGCCCCTTACGGGCTATTCATTACCTACTATTATATACAAATATTCAAATTGGTCAACCCGGTAGTATTCAATTTCAAATTGTTTACCCAATTACCATTAAAAATAATACAATGCAATATGTTTTTACTTAGTTTATTGTTTTAGTCTGTTTTTTGCTTGTTTTTATTTATTACAGTTTATTTGCAATTTGCATAAAAACTGTATTATTTTTTGGTTCCGGGTTTAATTTAAAATTCTGTGGATTAGCCAGCAAATTTACAAAAAAATTGAACAAATCAACGCTTTTAAAAAATCCCTAACTGGTTATCAATTAAACAGGATTTTGATTTGAAATTGTACTACCGGGTCAACCCGGTAGTACAAATTCAATATCAAAACAAAGATGAATCCCAAAATTTATTTAACAAGATGACACGTGAATCAAAATAATTTAAAAAGTTTACCCCGACTGCAGTCGGGGCTTATTGAATTTGAATAGTACCGGGCAAGACAAAAAAAATCCCCCGAACCTTTTGGTTCGGGGAATTAAGGACTAAGCATCTCAGAGCCAGAGCAAAATTACCCAGGACTGAGAGCTAT
>CAZPYD010000026.1:0-6303 GCA_964590835.1 uncultured Candidatus Saccharibacteria bacterium
TTTTCATCATTATAAAAATAATATAATGGCTTTATACCCAAATGATCACGCGCAAAAAAAAGTGTTTCGTTTTTTAAATCATAAATCGCAAAAGCAAAAATACCTTCAAGCTCATTTAAAAATTTCGGACCCTTATCTTCGTAAAGATGCAAAACAACCTCACTATCAGAGTTAGAATAAAACCTGTGACCCACTTTTTGTAGCTCTTTTCTTAATTTTTTATAATTATAAATCTCTCCATTAAAAACTAGGACCAAACCCTTATCTTCGTTAAACATTGGCTGCTTTCCTTTTTCTGAAAGATCTATGATAGATAAACGGTCGTGCCCTAAAGAAAAATTATCACCTAGCCAAACATCAGATTGATCTGGGCCACGATGAAAAACAGCTTGATTCATTTCTTTTATCAAAACTTCATCTCTAAAATTAAATCCGTTTATTCCACACATGTTTTATTTAAAATAATTAAAAGCTGTTTTTAAAAATATTTTCATATCATTAAAACCTCTTATTTTTTTAATTTTATTCCAAACTCTCTTTGTGAAATTCTTACGATTCATTAGGTTTTTTACCATGAAAGCTTTTATCTTTTCTAATTCTTTTCCTTTCCATTCCATATATGGCACACTCGGATCTTCTCCGGTAATTTTTGATTTTTCTCCTTTATAAAAACTATTCCAGGAAAAATCTTTTGGCAAAATACCATTTTCTTTGGCGAAAGTTTCCATTTCAGTTCCGGGATAAATCAATGCAAAACCATAACTTGCGCTCACATTGGGTAGCCGATTAAATTCTTTCATTAAATCTGCTGTCTTTTTTAAATCTTCCATTGTTTCCTCTGGTAAATTTACAATAAAATTTAAACTTGTTATCAATCCTTTTTCTGAACAAATTTTTACAGCTTTCCTGGCTTGATCTATAGTAATATTTTTTTTAATTTTTTTTATAACCCTTGGGCTTCCTGACTCAATACCAAAACTTATCCTTATACATCCGGCTTTTTTCATAAGATCAATCAATTCTTCATTTACTGTATTTACTCTAGCTCTGGCATACCATTTTATATTTAAATTTCTTTTTATTATTTCATTACAAATTTCTTCAACGTGGCTTTTTAAAACAGTCAGAGTATCATCCCAAATATTAAATGCCTCAAAACCATATTTTTTATTTAAAAATTCTATTTCATCCACAAAATTTTTAGGATCCCTAAGCCGTAAACTGCATCTACCATAGGCTGCATTACAACAAAAAGTACATACATTCGGACACCCACGAGCGCTGATTATTCCAATAGTATTAAAATCTGTGCCATGCATTTTTTTATTGTATTTCTCTAAATCATAAAGATGCCACGCAGGAAATGGGAGCTCTGACCAGTTTTTTAAAAAAGATCTACTCGGATTTGAGACAACTAAACCGTTTTTATTCCTAAAAGTAAGTCCTAAAACATTTTTCAAATTCTCTTCTTTAAAACCAGTTTCCAAAAGTTCTTTTGTAGTAATTTCTCCTTCACCTCTAACAATAAAATCTATCTCTGAAACAGCCTCTAAGGCATTTTCTGCTGTCAAAGAAAAAAAAGGACCACCAACAAGAACTATCAAAGAAGGTTTTTGTTTTTTAAGCAATCTAATTACTTCAATGGCTTTAAGGCGATTATGAGTGGTGGCAGTAAAACCAACAATCTCTGGATTAAAAGATAAAATCTTTTCTGCTGCTTGTTTGGACTCTAAATTTTCGCTATGCGCATCAACAATTATAGCCTCGTGACCTCCATGCTTTTCTAAATAAGAAGCTACGTACCCAATACCTAAAAATGGCAACCCTGCCATTTCGATTTCTCCTTTCGCCCTTGGGGCCGTAGATAATACAACTTTTGTCATTATTTTAATATTTTTTTAAACAAATCATAAAAAGAAACTGAATAATTTAATTTTCCCTTAAATTCATCTTTCCCGCAATATAAATAAATAAAATTCCTTTTAAGTTCAAATACTGGTCTTTTTGAACAATTAAGCCCCTCTTTTACAGTAAGCCCCGCCTTAAATCCATTTTCTTTTAAAATATTTATAATTTCTTTATTATAACTACCTGATGGATACGCAAAAAATTTACACTCTTTATTTAATTTTTCTTCTATTATCTTTTTGGAATCTAGAATTTCTTTTTTGGCTTCTTCTATTGATATTTCAGCAAGCTTTGGATGGTTAACTGTGTGTGGTTGAAAATCTACCAAATTAGATTTGTCCATTTCTTCTACTTGTTCCCAATTCATTATTTTAAAATTCCTAATACCTCCAGTGCTCAAAAAAATTGTCACTGGAAAATTATATTTTTTTAAAATTGGAAAAACATTATAGTAATTGTCTTCAAAGCCGTCATCAAAAGTAATAACAATAGTCTTAGGATAGATAACTTTTTCTTCTTCTCTTAACTCAATAAACTTTTTTAAAGAAATAATATTATAATCTTTCTCTTTTAAATACTCCATCTGCCACTTGAAATCTTCCTTTTTTACGTTAAATAATTCATCAACACCACCTACAGAATGATACATTAAAACAGAGACTCTATTTTTAGGGTTAATAAAAATTAAGGAATTTAATAAAAAATATAAAAATTCTTTTATTTTTTCTTTAAACCACCCAGTAGTATTCAAATTCAAATTGTTTAATTTAAATTTATTCATATTAATTTCTAATTTATATTATCCCAAACAACACAAAGATTCTCGATAAACCTTGTTAAACAAAAAATTTTATTTGAATTTGTACTACTGGGCATGTTTTTCTGCAACTATAAACCAAGAAATGGGACATGGATAATTTTTTTCCAATTTTTTAGGACTTAGTTTATCAAAGATTAAACACAAAAATCTATTAAAAATTTTAACAATCCTAAATAAAATAAAGTTTCCCCAAGAAAAATCAAACAAATTACCAACTGCAGAAAATCGACGACCAACTTGATAAATCTGTATTTTACTAAAATCAGCCTCTCTAAGCATTTCTTCTATTTTTCTTGAACTATATCTATATAAATCTCTCGTCGTAGCTTCTTCAGATTTTATAAATTGGGCAGTCATAAAAAATTTACCGCCATCTTTTAATGTTCTATTAACTTCCCTCAGAAAATGATTTGGTTTATCTATCATATAAAAAGCATTAAATAAAAAAATATTATCTGCAGAATTATCTCCAAAAGGAAGGGATTCGTTTAAATCCGCTACAACATTGGGCTTATTTTTTTTATCTAAATCTACTCTTATTAACTTTTCAAAATCTACATTCCAATACCTTTGATAACTCGCGCCTTTTTTCCCACTTGCCAAATCTATTCCAATCCCCTTCAATCCAACACATCTTTTTGCCACCTCCCAATTAAATAAGATCCTGTAGAAAGTTTTACCCTTTAAAGTAGCTTTTATTAAATTTAAAATTTTATTATAAATACTCATATTATTTTATAGCTTCACTCAACCTTTCGAGTAATATTTTCAAATCATGATTTTTGACTACATAATTCCTAAACTCTTCTCTGTGTTTGTCTTTTTCTTCTTTAGATAATTCTAAGATATTTTCAATTTTTTGAGCCATGTCTTTAAAATCACTTTTTTTAAATAAAAAATTGCTTGGCAATACTTCTTCGAAAGACTTATTGCAAACTAAAACCAAACAACCACTAGCCATAGCTTCTAAAATAGTTTTATCAAAACTTCCACTATCTGTCATGTTTACAAATATTTCATGCTCCTTATAAACTTCTGAAGCTTTTAAGCTTGAAACATTGCCAAAAAACTCAACCATTCCTTTTTCTTCCAAATCTCTTGTTTTCTCTCTTATTTTTTTATAATAAATCTCATCTCTCATTGGTGCATCTCCATAAAAACTAGTCTTAAAATTAACTTTCTTTTTTTCTAAAATATCTAAAGTTTTTATAAATATATCTATATTCTTCACTGGAGAAATCCTTCCTAAACTCAAAATTGAATTTTGGGTTCTCTCGTCACCCTTATTGTAAATAAATCTTTTTGTATCAATTCCTGCTGGCATTTTTATTGATTTAGAAAATCTAGCAGGATAAGCATATTTTGATGTATAAAAAACTTTTTTAGAAAACATTACTGCTAATCTAGTAAGTAAACCACCCTTTTTATGGTTATACCAAAAATATATTTTCTTACCCATAAAAAACCATGGCTTCCAGCCCAAAAGAATATATTCCTTGTTCATGTGAACAAAAACTTTATCGTACTCTTTTCTTAGTTTCCAGATATATTTATAAAAATTTAAAAGATATCTTAATTTAGAAGACCCTCTCTCTTTGCCGAGAGAAAAAACTTGGACATTTTCTGGCAAATCGTATTCTCCTACCTCAAGTGCAATCACTTGAATTTTCTCAAATTTTTTTGCAAACTCTTTAATCCAACCATGAAAAAATCCAAGAACATCGTCATTTTTATCAACTTTTTGTGTAATTATTAATAATTTCATATATTAATTATTTTTTGCCAACTTTTCTTATACGACTCTAAATATTCTTCTCTTGTTTGGTATTGTTTTATTTCTGCTTTTTTAATTCTACCATTTATGGCTCCAATTATTTTATTTTCCAAGCTCTTTTTATCGTTTAGTTCAAAAATATTTTTTTCATCAAGAAACTCATCAGCAATACCAACATTACTTGAAATAACCGGACAGCCGGCACTGATCGCCTCCACAATGGTTAAACCATAGCCCTCATAATTAGAAGTAATTAAAAATAAATCCGCCGTTTTATAATAAGAAGTTAAATTATCAGACCACCCTTCTATTATAATATTTTTTTGTAAACCAAAATCTTTAATTCTTGATTGATATTTTTCTTTTTCAGGACCATCACCTACAACAACCAAACCAGTCTTGGGGAATTTTTTAATAATCTCTCTCATGACATCAAAAACCAATTCTATATTTTTTTCTATTGAAAAACGAGAAGCCATCAAACAAATAAAATCAAACTGCGGATATTTTTGCTTTAAACTATTTTTTATTGACGCTTCTTTGATTTTTTTAACATCTACAAAGATTGGTAAAACAGTAGTTTTTGAAGATGGAAAATTTAAAAAATCATTCAATGATTGTTTTATTTTATTAGAAACAACTCGAACATGATCCGCACGAGGTATTAAAAATTTTGCAATAAAAACTCTTATAAAATTTGAGATAGACTCTTTTTTAAAATAAGGACTTAAAAAATCTGTATGAACTTGTAATTGCAGTTTAGTTGAAAAATATTTTGCCAACCTCCAACCAACAAAACCACACTCAAACGGATCCTGAGTAGTTATCAAATCAGGCTTCCTTATCTTTTTCCCAACTCTTATTACGTCAAAAACATAAAACCAACGACTAAGCGAATTAGTAGGATAAACAAAAACATTTTCAGAAATTTTTATATTCTTAAATTCTTCTTTGTTTTTTTTATTAAAAACTATTATGTGTAGTTCACCTACCAATCCTCCGTACTCAATCATCCTCTGTTTTACTTCAGAAGAACTATCAAAAATCTTTTTATCCGTGCTTATCATTAAAATTCTCATACTTTTATGATTTTAAAACATTTATCACTCCTTCAATCATTTTTTCTTTATTAAATTCTCTTACTCTTTCTTTTGAGTTTTTTATAAATTTTTCTCGCATATCCTTATTTTTATACAAATCTAAAATCGCTTTTTTGATTTGTTCTTTGTTGTTATATTCAACCAAAAATCCGTTTTCATTGTTTTTAATAAGCTCAGGATTACCACCAACATTAGTGGTTATTACAGGTATCTCCATTGCCATAGCCTCTAAAATAACATGCGACAAACCCTCGTAGCCAGTATTTAAAACAAACAAATCGCTTTTATTTAAATATCTCAAAACCTCTTCTTGTGACAATTGGCCAGTCAACAAAATATTATCATTTAATTTTAAATCTTTAATTTTTGATTCCAGGTTTTCTTTCTCCGGACCATCACCTATAATAATTAGTTTTGCATCAGGAGTTTCTTTTAAAATTTTAGGCATAATTTCTATCAAAATATCAAATCCTTTCCACGAAACCAAACGACCAACAGAAACAATATTAAAGCTTTCATGCACATCATAGTGTACACCATCTAACATTTCAAACGCATTATAAATAACCTTTGTTTTATCTTCAGCCACACCCCACATCAAAACAATCTTTTTTAAGTATTCACTTGGAATAATAACCTTATCTGCTCCTTTAGCTACACTTCGTTCAATTTTTCTTCTTATTTCTGCAACAAAATCAAAT
>CAZPYD010000027.1:0-5902 GCA_964590835.1 uncultured Candidatus Saccharibacteria bacterium
CTTTTACTATATTTTCGGCTGTTTCTTTTAGATTAAAATCAACGATGTCGTATTTCATTCTGCCCATTTCTATTCGGCTAATATTTAAAAAGTCTTCTACCATCATGGTGAGCCTGTTGCTTGATTGGAATATTCTATCTACTATCTCTTTCATCTTACCAGGCACTTCACCGTAGTCTCCCTCCAAAATCATGGAGCTATATCCCTTGATAACAGTAAGAGGCGTTCGCAGTTGGTGTGATGCGATAGACAAAAATTCTGACTTTGCTTTGTCTAGTTTTTTTAATTCTTCGTTGGCTTTTTTTAAATCTTTCGAAAGTTGAGCAAGTTTTTCTTTGGCTTTTATTTCAGATAATACACTTCGTATAAGCAGATAGCTAAAAAATACTACACCTAAAAATAGTCCAAATTTTAAAATAAACTCGGTTAGGGTGTCTGATAAGATAGCATCCAACAAAAGAAGGAAGGATATCATCAGGGTAAAGAATTCTGTAGTAATAACTTTTACATTCATCAAACGATGTTTAACGATGGCGTACATTATAAAACCGGTCATAAATATGGTTGTAAGCTGCCCCATCCAGTTTAAATAGAAAATACCAAGGGTTGGTAAAATAAGGTTTGTGGTATTGGCTATTATTATGGGGATAAAAAATCCAAGAGCTATAAACTTTAGCTGGCTTCTCACTGCTTTTTCGCTAATCTTAAATTTTCGCCAAAGAACCAAAAGAATTGTTGCACAATAAAATATAAAATAAAAATTATATGCGAGATAATAAGAACCCCATTGGATTATTTTTTCTTGTCCGGGAATAATTTTTACACTACTTACTACGTTGCCTACAAAAGCTGTTAAAACAACCAAAACTAAGACAGGAAGCCATAATGCGATTTTTGTAATTTTACTTAGCTTTACATTGCCATCAGGGAATCCTAGGCTAAAATACAACATTGTAAAAGGGACAAAAATAGCTGATTCATAAAGCATTATTACCCAAAATATTGTTTGTTTGTAGGTGTCAGCTGTCCTGTAAAATAACATCGAAACAGTCCAAGCTATAAGAGAAAGAACAAAAAAGATAAACCATTTGTTTTCTTTGTTGTGTCGGTTTTTAAAGAATATTATTGATCCTAAAAAAACATTTATAGCGATGGCAACTATTAAGAAGAGGCCTTTTGTGTCCATATATT
Organism: uncultured Candidatus Saccharibacteria bacterium; assembly: GCA_964590835.1. Lineage (GTDB taxonomy): Bacteria > Patescibacteriota > Minisyncoccia > JAHISW01 > Tagabacteraceae > CAZPYD01. Next base: position 1,192 of record CAZPYD010000027.1, read on the forward strand.
TTTAATATTATCTATATATTTTTGCGGGTATATTTTACCCTGTCTTTGATAATTTTTAATTTTAAAATTTAATTTTTTGGCAAGTTCGCCTGATTTTTCTATGGTTTTGTTGTTTAATTCACCTAGTCTGTATTTTGGTAGATCTTCTGTTCCTGCGATAATTAATGTTTCTCCTAGGCAAGAAAAAATATCGTTTTTTTTAGCTAAGCCCATATTAAAATGGCAATTTACATTTGGTGTTGATAATACTCCACCATCTATAACTAAAACATCGTCTCGTTGTTTTAATACTTCTGGAGAAATGTCCGTTGGCTGAGCATCGTCTACTATGATTGCGCCAGGCATTAGGTCTTGGGGTAAAATCAAAGCTTCGGGGGCACTGGTGGCTGCAATAATAATTTCAGAATTTTTTATGTCGCGAATATGGTGTGAGACAACTATCTCTGTTTTTTGATTGAGTTTTTGTATTGTCTCAATTGTTTTGTTTAGGCGGTTATTTTTTCTTTTTAGATCTATTAGAAGTATTTTTTTGATTCCTTTTGTTGTCAAAAGTTTTGCGCAGTTTGAGCCTATTGCTCCTGCCGCGCCTACAATAGCTAGTGTAATTTCTTCTTTTTTAAGACCAAAATCTTTTATTGTCTTAAGTACATTAGAACTTACATTATATGATGTAAATGCGTGTCCCGGGGTAATTCTTATATTTATTTTGTCTCTAATTAGTTCTCCGCCAGCTGTTACAGAAGAAGTCAGTGCCCCTAGCCCTACTATTTTAGCACCAAGTCTTTCAGCTTTTTTTATGGCTTGGATTATTCTTTTTTGAGCTCTTTTGCGGTGTTCAATCATTTGTTTGGCTGTCATTGGTAAAGATATTATCCAGCCTTGTATTTCTTCCCCGTTCTTATTTTTGAGTCCGGTAACTTTGGAAATTAAAACTGGAGGCCAACGAAGACACCAAAATTCTAGTAATTTTTTGGGAATAAATCTCGCGATTTTAAATTTTCTATAAACATCCGTATGATCTCGCGGATGTATCAAAAAAGCAAATTTCATATATACTTATTATACATTTTGAGGGAGTGTTTTGTATAGGTCTATTATTTTTTTTCTCATATATTCGGCAGCGTCATCTGTTTGTAAGTTTTGAGGGACTTTAAAAGACGATCCAAATTTGATATAGTATTTTTTGCGAAAATCTTTATTTTTTGTATTTAACTTAAAAACTACTGGAGCTATTGGTGTGTTTGTTTTTAGTGCCAAAACTGCCGCTCCGCGTTTAAATTGTCCAATTTTATCTCCAGGGATTAGGCCTCCTTCTGGATGCATAAGCACGATTCCCTTGTTGTTTAATATTTCTGTGGGTATTTTAAGTGCTACTTCTAGCCCTTGACCGCGGATAGCCGGAAAAACTCCGCAAATAAAATAAATTAGTTTTATGAAGCCTGTTTTTTTAAGAAACTTTAATAATGGGTTTTTGAAGTTACTTACTTCTCCCATTGATCTACAGGGGTGGAGATTAGTGGTAATAGGAACAGCCGCTGCTACCGCCAGAGAATCAAAAGGGGTTTTGTGGTTACCCATAATCAAAACAGGACCCGAAAGATTTTTAACGTTTTCGAGTCCGATAGTTTTGAATTTGAAAACCAATCTATATAGAGGTTTTACAGTAAGCAAAAAAAATATTTTTTGTATCCATTTCATGGTATTGTTGTATCAAGATTTTTAAGTGTCTGCCTATTCTGTCTACCTATTAGGATTCGCCTCTCACAAATCAAAGATTTGTTCCGAGATGCACTATTTTCATAGTCGCTTCGCTTCTTGAATTAATGTCCCCAGCATTTAAAATACTGGACTGCGATTTGTCCTCAATCGCTCGCTTCTCTTGCTCTTGAACAAATCGGGAGCCTATGGTTCGAATCCTAGTGGGCGAAATGATAAAAACCTTACGGTTTTTTCTATTGTCCGCCCACTAGGATTCGAACCTAGGACCGTCAGCTTAAAAGGCTGCTGCTCTACCAACTGAGCTATGGGCGGTTGTTTAAATATTTTTTAAATTTTCTTTAAATTCTCTATTCTTCTTTTTTAAATATTTTTCTTCAATTCTGGCTTCTTTTGTGTTAGTACATTTTCTAACATGCCAAAGTATCCACGGTCTTTTTCTTTTTGTGTATTTTAATTTACCTGAATTGTGCTGTTCCAATCTTTTTTGTGGATTTTCGGATATGCCTGTGTAGAAGCTGCTGTCTTTCTGGCTTTTTATCAGATAAGTATAATACATTTTAATGTTGTTGCTCTACTTTACCCCGCCTGGCGGGGCAAGCTGAGCTATGGGCGGTTGTTTATTTTGTTGTTATTTTATTTTCTAATAACTAAGAATTAATTTTTCTAACTCTCTTTTTTCTTTTGCTAATTATAAATAATAATGACACTAATGGCAAGACTAACCACCAGAAAAATGTTTTTTCGGAAGCAAAAAGCAGTTCAACAACAGGCGAAAAAGTGAATAATTCTTTTGCTGGTAAAAGTTGAAAAATAGCGCTTGTAAAAAGGCCAACTTCCAAAAAACTTAAAATAAAAATTTGCCAAACCCTTTCTGTGTTTCGTGTCCCCTTAAAAACGCTTCTACTAAACAAAATCCACAGTATTATAATTAGGGCTAAAAACAAACCTGTTTTGATCAAAAATATTTGAAAGACATCCCTTCCTTCGGTTATGATATTTAAATAAGGAAATTTATTAAAAAGTAAAATGGAAATATAAAGAGAAAACAAGACAGAAAGTAATTTTGTTTTACCGGCAGAGAGGCCATAAAAAAATCCAGCAGAAACAAAGAAAAAGATTACCAATATATCCCAAGTGGTATTAGTAAGTGTTTCAAAGATGTTTTCTAAAGCTGCTATTTGAAGCATTAAGCTATTTTAATTATACCCCTTCTTTTTTAAGCTCTTGTATTAGTTTTTTACTTTTTCTTGAAAGATTTTTAGGGATTCTTACATTGGCTTTTAAAAGCAGATCTCCTGCGCCATTTTCAAAAGGAACACCTTTTTTCCTTATTTTTAATATTTCTCCTGTGTTTATTCCTGCTGGTATTTTAATTTTTATTTGTTTGTCAAATATTTTTATTTTTCTTTCTCCCCCCAAAAGAGCTTCTGATAAAGGGATGTCTAAAATTGTTGTAATGTGCTTTCCTTCTCTTTGGAAAATAGAATCAGGCTTAACATGTATTTTTACATACAAGTCCCCAGGGATACCATTGCTTTTTTCCTCACCTTTTCCAGGTAGTTTTATTATTTCTCCATCATAGATACCAATTGGGATATTTATTTTTATTTTATCTGGTTTTTTGATTTCACCTTTTCCTTTACATTTTTTACATTTTTTAGAAGGAATTTTACCTACTCCGTAGCAGTGATTGCAAATTGATTGTGTGGCAAATGTGCCAAAGATGGAGCGTTTTGTTTCGTGTACTTTTCCAGAGCCATTACAGTATGTGCAAGTATTTAAAGCTGCCCCGGGGGCTGCCCCTTTACCGTTACAGGTTTCGCAAAGGCCAAGTTTGGTTAATATAACCTTTCTAATATCACCAAATATCGATTCCTTAAAAGAAATATCCATATCAATTGATATGTCACTTCCTCGTCTTTTTCCAGAAGCACCACCGCCAGAAAATCCAAAAAAATCACCAAGTATTTCTGAAAAATCCAAGCCGGAGGCTGGTCCACCTTCGGCGGAAAAACCACCAAAGCCACCACCTGGTTGTCCTGCCCCACTACTAAAAACATCTCCGTACCTGTCGTATTCAGAGCGTCTTTTTTCATTACTTAAAATAGAGTAGGCTTCGTTTATTTCTTTAAACTTTGCATCTTTCCCATCATTTTTATCCGGGTGATGTTTAAGAGCCAGTTTTCTGTAGGCTTTTTTTATTTCATCTTTTGATGCATTTTTAGTTACACCAAGAACATTGTAATAATCTTTATTCATTGTTTTCTTTGTTTTCTTCGTTTTCACCCTCACCTGTCTCGTCTTTAGACGGATCCTCATCTTTTACTTCTTCGTATTCAGCTTCTTTTACGTTGTCGCCTTGCGCATCTTGCTGCTTGTCCTCTGTGGGTTTATCGGAGGTGGGTTGATTTTTGTACATTTCGGCGCCTATTTTTTGAATTTCACTAGAAAGTTCTTCTGTTTTAGTTTTAGTGTCTTCTGTGTCGTCAGAGTCTTTTACCTTTTTAAGCGCTTCTATTTTTTCTTCTATTGGTTTTTTTGTTTCTTCCGGTATTTTGTCACCAGCATCTTTTAATGCTTTTTCTGCGGCGTAAATCAAATTGTCTGCATTATTTATAATCTCTGTTTTTTCTTTTTTCTTTTTGTCTTCTTCTGCATGTGCTTGTGCTTCTTGTTTCATTTTTTCAACTTCATCCTTAGACAAATCCGAAGAAGCTTCTATTCTAATAGATTGTTCTTTGTTTGTTGCTTTGTCTTTGGCCTTTACGCTTAAAATACCATTGGCATCTATATCAAAGGCTACTTCAATTTGAGGGAGACCTCTTGGTGCTGGCGGAATGCCATCTAAAATAAATTTACCAAGCGACCTGTTGTCATTAGACATATCTCTTTCTCCTTGTAAAATATGTATTTCTACAGAACCTTGATTATCTTGAGCTGTAGAGAATGTTTGAGAGCGAGAAACAGGAATAGTGGTATTTTTTTCTATAAC
>CAZPYD010000028.1:0-4923 GCA_964590835.1 uncultured Candidatus Saccharibacteria bacterium
CATGAGACTGTACATATATCAAAGATTTTTTAGGATCAATACCTGATGCCAAATATATCCCAGCAACTTCTCTTATTTTTTCTTTTAAAATTTTAGGCTCTTGTTTTACAGTAATAGCGTGCAAATCAACCACGCAAAAAATATTACTTGCCCCGCTCGGCGGGGTCAAATCGTCCTGGGAGTCTACCCAATTTTTTATAGCCCCAAGATAATTACCTATATGTAAATTACCCGATGGCTGTATACCTGAAAATACTCGCTTTTTATTTTCCATGATAACTATATTCTACTGACTTTCCGGCCCCACGCAATAGATAGGGTCAGCACATTTTTTAACTACATCACCGCAATAATAATCACCATCCAAATCAGCAGCCAATGCAGTCACTCCTGAACTTATCGAAGGATCCAATATGGTACCTAATACATAATGCGCGCCATTTTTACGATAACAATAAAAAGAATCAGAATCGTCAGCTATATTATAAGTTTTCGGATAAACACCGTCAGCCTTAAACTTGTCAGCTAAAAATATTTGTGCCTGCTTTATTAAATCTGTTTTTAACAAATTAACGTCTTTTTGTTCTTCCACTACTACCTCTTCTTCAACAATTGGCTCCTCAATAACAACAGGAAATGAAACATCTTTTTCTGTTTTAGATTCTTCTATTGTGGTTGGTTTAAAAACAGCATTGTAAATTTCATCAAAATACAAATAACCAATAGAACCAAAACCTAGCAATAAAACAATTACCACAATAAGCCAAAAAGTAAGACCTAGTCCTTTTTTAGAGGCATACTCCAACCTGGAAGACTTGTCTATTGGTGAAGTAGGTTGAGCTGATGATTCACCTGTTAATTTCATCAAATCTGGACGAGTCGGCAAAACAGGTTTATCTGCTGGCAAAATGGACCCGGGTGTAGGGGTAGGCTTTAGTTTTCTTTCTATATCTTCTGGTACTGATCGTTCAGGTCTACCTACCTGTGAAGCAGGGTTTCTAAATTGCGATGCTCCTTTGTCACCCAAAGGCTGAGAAGGACTTGCCTGTTGAGGTGGTATAATTTCTCTTTTTGCTGGTGCCACATTGGAAGCCAAAAAATCTTTAGAAGGGCTTGTCTGCGCAGGTAAACTTGTTTCAATATTTTTTTGTTTTATTTTTTGAAAAGCTTCTGTTATGGTTGCATCACTTATTCCTTGCATTTTTAAAAATCTTTTTATCTGTTCTTCTGACTCACCTTTTTCCAAAGCTTTTTTAATATAATTTAGTGATAGTTCTGTCATAAAATTTTAGAGTTAGTTTATATACCTAAATTTTAACAGCAAAATACATATATAACAAAAGTATAATGTGCATAAGGACCCTATCTGCCAACAAAATGGGGTTGACCCGGTACTATTCAAATTCAATAAGCCCCGACCACAGTCGGGGCAAAATTTTTTAAAATCAGTTTTGCTTGGGTGTTTAATTGTTTAAATGAGTTTTGATAGCTCATCTTTGTTTTAATATTGAATTTGTAGTACCGGGTTGACTAATTTATATTTTTATAGTATCCTGTGGTTAGATTTTAAAAAAGAGCCCTATTGGGCAAAGGAGGAACAAGTGGCAGCAGGACACAAATCATTTGATAAACCAAAAAAAAATAAGGAATTCACTTGCCCAGTAGGTGTCTGTCCAAATTGCGGCAAAGAATACCGCGGCTGGGGTCTGGCAAAACAAAACATCAAAGACGAAGACAAATTTTGCGAAGTCTGTGGAACTGAGCTGGAAATCAGCTCACCGGACGACAACCATTAAACCTCAAACCAAAGGCGGCGCCTCACAGCGCCGCTTTTTTATTTCTATAAAATTCTTATTTTACAACAAATTTATTATATATCACTCCAAATAAAAATGCGAAAATAAAACTAACTATCGCAGCCTCAATCATTCCTGTTACTATTCCCCAAAGCGACAAAGAAAAAAACATATGCCACTGTATCATCATTTCAACAGCACCTGAATAAAATCCCAAATTACCCAAAATACTCAAAACAAGCATTGAAACAGCCGCAATAATAGCTGCTGCATACCCTAAAAATAATGCATTTAACTTCATATTCCTAATTTATTTTTATTTTTTATTAATATACTTCCACAAAGCAACTATACTTAATATCAAAACCGCCCAAACAAGAATATAGGTTAACCATGGAAAAAACATTGCTTCACCACCCCACTGTCCCAAACAATTATAACCCATCATATTTTATTTTTAATTAAATTTATAATAAAATCGACCGAGTTTATCTCACTCCGTATTTTCTCCTTATTTTTTTGAGTTCCTTTTCCTCTTCCTCTTCTTTTCTGACGATTCCAGCTGCTCCCATTTTTTTAAGCTCCTCATCAGATAGTTTTACTAACTCTTTTATTCTTTTTTCCAAATAATCTTTTTTGTTTAATTCCGGATCCTCAAGCACTTCTTCTAAAAGCGCATGCAAAATAAAACCAATTTTTGGCCCTGGCTCTATGCCAGCGATTTTCATTATATCTTGCCCGTCCACCTTCAAGCTTTTTACATGGACCGGAGCCCTCATAGCCTCCTCTATCATTGCTTCATATTTACGCAAACGATAAGGCTGCTCTTTTGGTCTACCCATTCCAATCCTGTCACAAAAACGAACCTTCATTAAATCCCAAACATTTTCAGGTCCAACATTTCTCACCAAACGACGAACAGCTGAAAGAGTAATAATATCTATATCTGAAAAAAACAAATGCCACCTTACCAGCTTTACCACTTTTTCACTAACTTTTTTAGAATATTTTAATCTCTTCATTACCTGCGCTGTCATCCTAGCACCAACAACCTCATGATTATAAAAAGTAGAATCTCTCCCCTCGCCTATTTTTACACGAGGCTTGCCCAAGTCATGAAAAAGCGCCGCCAATCTAATCTCCAAAGGAAATTTTTTATCAGCCGCATGCTGAAGCGCGCGAATATTATGTTCCCAAACAGTAAAAACATGTTCTTTATTTTGACCAACACCTATCCCTTCTTCTAGCTCTAGAACAACATATCTTAAAATATCTAATTTCTTCATATACTTTAATCCATCACTCGCATTATCGGCCATAATTATTTTAGAAAATTCATCGCGAATTCTTTCTTGTGAAATCATTTTGAGCAAATCCGCTCCCTCTCCAATAGCTCGCTCTGTATCAGGATCTATTTCAAACTCTAGCTCTGTAGCAAAACGAACAGCGCGCATTATTCGCAAAGCATCCTCACTAAATCTATCTTCTGGCTTACCTACTGTTTTTACAATTTTATTTTCCAAATCTTTTTGTCCATCAAATAAATCAACTACTTTCCAAGGTTCTGCTTTGGCAGCTAATGCGTTCACTGTAAAATCGCGACGTTTTAGATCGTCTTCTAGTTTTTCAGCAAATTTTACTTCATCTGGGTGGCGCTTGTCAGAATATTTAGCCTCTACCCTATATGGGGTAACCTCCACTACTTTCAAAGTTTCATCTTCGCTGCGTGTTTTAACACCCACTGTACCAAAATCATTTTCATAAAAACTGTCTTTAAAAACTTTTTGAATTTCTTCCGGTTTGGCATTTGTGGTCACATCCCAGTCTTTTGGTTTTCTGCCAAGCAGTAAATCGCGCACGCAGCCGCCCACTAAATACGCTTCAAAACCCGCACCTTCCAGCCCGATTAAAACATCTAAAACTTCTTGTGGGATTTTATAATTACTATTTTTCACAAACTAAATAAAATTTTGAGTTTTTTATCAACTTCTTTAAGAACAACATCCTCCAAAACACCGAGCTCGCCGAGTACAATTTTTTTATCCAAAGTAGCAATTTTACTCAATTTCATGATAGAGTCTACTTTCAAGCCGCTTTTTACAAATGATTTATTAGACTTTTTTAATGCAATGTCTGTTTTTTGAAGTTTTTTCTTTCGGGAAGAGATAAAAGCAACAACAATATCATCACCAACCAAAGAATCTGAAAGTATAACCGCTGGACGAACTCTTGAAGAAGACAAATCCGTAAAAGGAAAAGGTATTAAAATAATTTTTCCTTTTTTAAACATACTTCTTTTTTAAATCCTCTATATTATAAATTTCAGGCTCATCTTCTAAAAAATTAAAGCTAGAAGAATTAGCATTTATATTAGTAATCTCATTCAAACCCTTATTAAAGTACTCAGGATATTTCATTATTATGGCTTCAATTTTTTCTCTTCTACCAATACCAAACACTTGGTCTTTATGCTTAACCTTATCTACTACTTCCGAGATTTTTTTCCTCATTAAAGTTGTGCTTATTATTTTCATATTTTTATTTTAACATTTTGTACATTTTGTGCAATAAGAAGAATTATTATTGCTAATCAATAAAAAATATGGCAAAATAAATTAGTTAATCAACCACGTCCTCGTGGTGAAACGGATATCACAACGGTCTTCGGAACCGTTTTTGGGGGTTCGAATCCCTCCGAGGACACATGGAGCGAAGCGGAATGTGTGCGAGAGCAAGCAAACTGCTTTGCTTGTGTGAGGATTCGAAAGGCGGAGCCATGTCGCAGTGTAGCGTAGCGAAACAAGACAGGCGAGCCGGGGTCGCAAACCGAAAAAATAAGGAGCAAAGCAACTATGTTTTTTCAGGATTTGTGACCGAATCCCTATTTGCTAATAGGCCTCCGAGGACACAATTGTAAAAAAAACGAAAGATGGTATAATCTTTTTACAATTAAATAATATTCATGGTGGCTATGGTGTAATGGCAGCACAGGAACCTGTGGAGTTCCTAGAGTGGGTTCAAATCCCATTAGCCACCCCTAATGTTTCTTATTCCGATGTTTTCTCTAAGACTCGGACTAAGATTGGCAAAGACCTGTCCTATTGGGATAGGTTTTTGTCTTTTATCG
>CAZPYD010000029.1:0-4828 GCA_964590835.1 uncultured Candidatus Saccharibacteria bacterium
AAAGCATCTTGGCCCAATCTTCTGCATCTTCCCCGCCAGCCCCAGCATAAATACTTATTATAGCATCTCCTTTGTCGTATTTATTTTTTACAGAAAGTTTTGCTTTTATTTCTCTAATTTCTTTCAAAACCCCTTGCGCTTTTTCTTTGTCAACCCAAAAATCCGACTTCATCAATTGAGCCTCTAGTTTTTCTAACTTGCCCGACAAGCTTTGCTTGTTTAGGGTTTCTTTATTATTTTTATTTTCCATATTTTTGTGAGCCGAGGAGAGGATTTGAACCTCCGACCCCTTCCTTACCATGGAAGTGCTCTGCCCCTGAGCTACCTCGGCGCATTTACCCAAATATTACCCAATTTTTGCCAAAATAAAAAGAACCGTCAAAGACGGCTCGTTTTTTAAACTTTCATTTTATAATTTAATTTTTCTAACCAAAATCCCCGCTTCTCTTACAATATCAAGTCCATTTGTGGGATATACATCTTCTAGAACAACGAGAACTCCTAACCCAGAAGTTTTCAATCCTGCTATTAACTTGGCACAAATCAAACAAGGCTCGGCATTCACATACATAGTTGTATCTTTAAGAGCTATCCCTGATTCAAGAGCAGATATTATTGCTACCTGTTCTGCATGCATTGCTCTACATTTTTCAATTTGTTCACCAGATGGAATATTCAGTTCGTCTCTTAAGCAACCAACTTCTGAACACAATGGACTACCGGGATATTGGCAATTAAAACCACTGGCTATAATTTGGTCTCCCCTCGCAATTACACAACCTAGTCTTCTTGTCTGTCCTATAAAATAACCATCTTTGTCTTTTGGAAAAACACCTCTGCTGTCTTCTTCACACCCTCTAATACAGTTTGATAGTTTCGATATCTCTAAAACAACGCCCATACAATAGCGATCAATTTTTGCAATATTGCTATCATACTTAGAAGTACCGAATCCCGGACCAAATAATCCAGTTGAACCAAATCCACCCTCTCCTCGTGTTGTCTTTTGTAATTTTTTAATACTATCAACAATCTCAAATCCTGGGATTTCTGCCTTCTTAAACAATATCTGGGCAATTCTCATTCCTTTTGTTATTTTAAAAGTTCCGTTTCCGGTATTTTTAAAAATAATTCCCAGCTCACCTGTATAGTCTGGGTCTACTGTTCCAGGACTATTGGGAATAATAATGTCAGATTTTATAGATAATCCCGCCCGCGGGCGAACTTGAAGTTCATACCCTTGGGGAACCGATATAACCAAACCAGTGCCAATAATTACGCTTTTTTTGGGTTCGAGAAAAAACTCTCTATCTAAACAATCCCCTTTTCCTTTTGCTCCTTTTATATTGTGAGCACAAACATCGTAACCAACAGCGAGATCAGATTTCCTCTGTGGTAGTATTGCATCATTAAAAATTTTAAAGACCTTAACGGCACCTATCGTCATTTTTGCCCCCCTTTAGGTATTCTGAAAATTTAAAATCTAAGATAAATATAGCTTAGCTGTATTTATAAGTCAAAAATTTTTAGTTTTTTAATTTCATCCAAAAATTCTTTATATGAACGAACTACTTTAACTTTCCCAGCCTCATCTTCGTTATGTTCAAAAATATCATCAAAACAAAATTTATAAATATTTTCTGGGAAGTTACTAAAGAGATTAAGTTTGTCGTCTATAAAAACGTTCAAATTTAATTTTTCAGCGACACCCGCCTTTTCATTGTCTTTATCTACAAAATAAATATTTTTTTCTGGGAAAAAACTAATATTGTTTTTAACCCAAGATACACCGAATGGTCTGTTTTTTGGAATTCTTCTAGAAATTAAGAAAAAATCAAAATAATCTTTCAAAAATTCAAGAGTTTCGACAGCGTTTTTGAAAGGCTTTGCTAAAAGAGTCTCCTCTCCGTAAATATAATCTTGAGTCTTTTTGTAGTCGTCTTTTGAAACAATTTTTTTTATACTACTAAATTTAATATCATTAGAAATATCATTATATCCAAGACTATTTAAAAAATCTACCCTATTTTTCTTATGGTCTATTAAAGTAAAATCTAGATCAAAACCCATTCTTTTTTTGACATTTTCTTTTTTCATAATTCTCATTATAACATAATTGCACATTACCCTACCGTTTGTCTATAATTAAAAAAACATTGAAAACAAGGAGAGTGCAAATGGAAACCAAAAACGAAAGAAGGGCACAAAAACTTTTAGAAAAATTAAAAAGAAAGCCAATAAAGAAAATTGAAAGACCTTTTTTTATAGAAATTACCGGTTCACCTGATTCTGGAAAAACTACTATGGCTAGGATTTTGGATCCATTTTTTAGAAGACAAGGGTTTACCCTCTACAAACCACTAGAAGGGGCTGAAGAGGTTAGAATTATAGAACGAGATACCCATTTTTATAATTCAACAACTGCCACATATGCCCTGTACAAACTCATGAGGTGTTCAACAGATAGCAGACTTGATTTAGTAATTTTTGATAGATGTTTGGCTGATGCCTACACATGGATGAATTATTGGGTCAAAAAAGAAGATTTATCTGCAAATGAAGCAAAAATTTTACAACGCTTTTTTTACTTTCCAACGTGGTTTAATATGTTAGATGCAATTTTTGTCGTTGTAACCACACCAGAAGAAGCTATAAAAAGAGATCGAGCAGAAAGCTTAACTAAAAAATTTGGAGAAACCACCAATCCTAAAAGTGTTGAAAAACTGGTTAAACTTTTCAAAAAAACTTACAGTGACTTAAGCAAAAAAAGAGAAAATATTTTTCTTATCGATACTACCGACCTTGACGAACTAGAAATGACCGAATTGGTTTTAGGAAAAATCCTTACGGCATTAGAAAATCGTTTTATATAAAAATTTTTCAAAAAACCCGCAATAGCGGGTTTTATTGCTTTTTGAGTAATTTTATCTGTATAATAAATTAAGTACTTTGAAAACAAAAGGAGACCGTTATGGATTATAAAAAACTTAAGAATCAAGCAGTATTACGTTGGTGGTTAATGTTTACACTGATTATTGCTGGTAGTGCAGGAATTTATATAAAAGGATTGGCAGATACAATCTATGAAGCAGATATTACAAAAATTAGTTTTTTAATTTTTATTATTTTCATTGTTTACTCTATAAAAACAGGACTAAACACGTATCGCTTTTCGGAAAAAGATTTTGAAATTTATGAAGAAAAGATCGATTTCGGGGAATTTTTGGCAAAGATTTTTCCCAAATTAGGCATCTTGGGAACTGTTATTGGTTTTATTTATACCTTAGATACAACAATGTTAAGTATCGACACAGCAAACATTGTATCTCTAAAAAACGCCTTGCTCCACATGAGCTCAAGTATCGGAACAGCTTTATATACAACGGGTACTGGTATAGTCTGCAATATCCTCCTTATTATTCAACTAAAAAATCTTGAAATGTATATAAATAAAAACCGTATGAAAAGAAGCGGAGAATAGAAGTGTTTATAAAAAATAAAAATAGGGGAGAAGAAAACACAGCCTTTCTAGACTTACTGTTCATCACCTTATTGTTTGTTCTTGTTATCAATATTCTTCAAAATTATTTGATAAAAATAGAAGAATCAAAAGCCAATATAAAGACTCATGCAGAATTTGTAATTACCCTTACCTGGGAAAAAGACAACACCGACGATATAGATATTTGGGTAGAAGACCCGTTGGAAAATGTTGTTCATTTCAGAAACAAAGAAGTGGGGCTAATGCATTTAGATAGAGACGATATTGGATATGTAAATGATCAAATTATATTGCCAGATGGTAGCAAAGTTGCTTACGCATATAATCAAGAAATTCTTACGATAAGAGGTTTTATTCCTGGAGAATGGACGTTAAACATACACATGTATAACAAAAGAGAGAAAGAACCTACAGAAGCTCAAGTAAAAATAGAAAAATTAAATCCACAGAACAAAATCATATTTTTTAAGACATTTAAGTTGAAACGCGTTTGGCAGGAGATTACTGTCACAAGATTTACTATGACTAGTAGCGGAGAATTCTTAAACTGGAATAATCTGAGCAAAAGTCTTGTGCCAGACGACTTTAAACCTATAAGGAATGAAAATATCAATGGAGGATTTCGATAATGACCACTGCTATATGGACCGGGCACGTAGCCCTAGCTATAGGACATGTTCTTATAGCAATAGTTTTTCTTATTATTTTTATAAAATCTAAAATAAAGTTTGGAATAAAACTTATCCTTATCCCCATTGTTGTATGGTACGCTTTCGTTTTGCTTTTTTCTGTTCCCAATCTTGCAGGATGGGCCACAGACAAACAAATACCAGACGGGAGTTTGGTACTTAAAATAATGGTGAGAGAACCAAAGTACATATATATATTGGCCAATCCAGAAATTCCGAAAGAAAAAAACTTTTTATTAAAAAAATTAAATCCGGAAAATACATTTTCTATCAGAAAAAGCAACGAGCCAAGATTTTACAAAATTCCTTATAGTAAATCCTTGCACAAAGATGTTATGAAAGTCTTCGGGACGAAAAATAAAATAGTTAGATGGTACAACAAAAAAGGAGATGGGTACGGAAGCTTTGGAGAAAAGAACGGACAAGAATCTGAAGACACTGCTGGGCCGTTTAAACTAGACGATCTCACATCTATTCTTAGAAAAGATACAGTCCCAAAAAATGAATAATAAAATCATCAAGATTTCGATTTTGGTGGTTTTTATTTTAGATTAAAAAGTTTTATTGCATTTTTTGTAGTCTGCTCTGCTACTTCTTCGTAGGAAATATTTTTTATTTCTGCTATTCTTTTAGCTAC
>CAZPYD010000030.1:0-4734 GCA_964590835.1 uncultured Candidatus Saccharibacteria bacterium
TAGGTTCTGCTATGGTAGAAATTAAATTTCCTAGCGGTAAAAAAATGGCTTTTTCCGGTGATTTGGGTAATCCGCCAGTGCCACTTCTTAAGCCAACTTATAGTTTTACAGATTTGGATTATTTGGTGATAGAAAGCACTTATGGAGACAGAGAGCACGAAGATAAAGAACAGAGTAAATTAAGAATGGAGAGAGTTATTGAGGATACTGTTAAGAATAAAGGAGTTTTGATGATCCCTGCTTTTTCTATAGAGCGTACACAGCAGCTGCTTTTTGATATGAATGAGCTTGTAGAAAATGGCCGTATTCCTAAGGTGGCTATTTTTTTAGATAGTCCCTTGGCTATAAAAATAACAGAAGTTTATAGGCAATATGAAAGATTTTTTAATAAAGAGACTAGAGAAATAATAAAATCTGGGGACGATATATTTAATTTTCCTGGGTTAAAATTTACTTTAAGAACAGAAGAATCTAAGGCCATAAACGACGAGCCCAATCCAAAGATAATTATCGCTGGCGCAGGTATGTCTACCGGAGGAAGAATAATACATCATGAAAAAAGATATCTTTCTGACCCTAATAATATTTTACTTTTAGTTGGTTATCAGGCTGCGGGATCTTTGGGTAGGCGTTTGCAGGATGGAGATAAATGGGTGAGGATTATGAGGGAAGACGTTCCTGTTAAGGCGAGAATAGAAACAGTAAGAGGGTTTTCTGCTCATCCAGATATAAATGGGCTTTATGGATTTGTTGAAAATACAGCAGATACACTTAAAAAACTTTTTGTAGTACAAGGTGAGGCAGAGTCGTCTTTGTTTTTTACACAAAGAATGCGGGATTATTTAGGTTTAGATGCTGTTTCTCCAAAAGTTGGAGATAGTTTTGAGCTTGAAGTATAAATTTTATATATTCGTATTTATTATTAGTAGTAAAATTAATAACATTTTATGAAACCTTCAGAAAAATCATATCTAAAAATTAAACTGTGTGTTTCTGGTGCGGCTGAAACAGGCCACTGTGCTCCGGATGCTTTAAAAAAAGCAAAAGAATTAGGAAGAGAAATTGTTCGCCACAAGGCTGTGTTGGTGAATGGCGCAACAACAGGATTTCCATTGTGGGCTGCAATGGGCGCTAAGGAGGAAAAAGGATTTTGTATTGGTCTTTCTCCGGCTTCTTCTGAGAGGGAGCATATAGCAAACTACAGACTACCAGTAGATTATATGGATGTAATTATTTATACAGGATTTGGTTATTCTGGTAGAAACTTACTTCTTACTCGTTCATCAGATGCTGTAATAATTGGAGTAATAAAAAGATATGTTAAATTTTGTATTAATTGGTTGTGGAAGAATAGGTACATTAAATGAATTTACAATTGCTTTTGAAGATGATAAGCCGATTGGTGTTTTGACTGGGGCTGGGGGGACAGCAGATGAAATAAAAGATATCCTGAATAAGTCTCATAGAGGTATGGGTAAGGTTGTTTTTGATTCAAATCCTAAGATTTTAATAGAAAAAGTGTTGGAGCTAGTTAAAAAAGAAAAAGTTATAGAAACAGAAGAATAATAAATGTTAAAGTTTTTTAAAGGATTAGGTATTATTGTGGGCTTAATTTTTGGTGCGGGTATTTTTGCTTTACCTTTTGCTATTGCTCGTGCAGGAGTTTTGTGGGGAGTGATACATCTTTTAATAGCAACAAGCTTAATAGTTTTGTTGTTATTTTTGTATGCAGAGGTTGCTTATAATACCGAAGGCAAACATAGATTTACAGGTTATGTTGATTTGATACTTGGTAAGAAAGCTAAGTTTTTTGCTTTTTTGGTGACTATTTTTTCTTATTATGGAACACTGCTTATTTATGGGGTATTGGGAGGCATTTTTCTTTCAGATTTTTTAAATGTTTTGGATGTTTCTTTTTTTAGTAAAGAAAATACTTTTATTTTGTCTTTGTTGTTTTTTGTTGTTGGTTCTGTTTTGGTTTTCTTGGAGCTTGATAAAATAGCCTTGATTAATTTTTATTTAACAATTCCACTTGTTGGTTTTGTTTTTTATTTAGTTTATTCTTCAGTTTCTTTTGTTGATCTCGCTAATTTCCCTTTAACATTAAATGGGTTTTCTGTTCGTGGAGGTTGGTTTATTCCTTATGGTGTTTGGCTTTTTTCTTTGGGTGGATTTGCTGCAATACCAGAGGCTCGAGATATATATTCAAAAGATTCTTTGAAGAGTTTGAAAAAAGTTATTTTAACCAGTGTTATGCTTTGTGTTTTTCTTTATTGTTTGTTTATCTTTTCTATCTTGGGGGTAAGCGGACTTAATACTAGTCCTGATGCTTTTGCCGGGGTTTTTGGTATTCTTGATTCGCGCGTGATTGCAGCAGGGTCAGTTATGGGTCTTTTGGCTGTGTTTACTTCCTTTTTATCTATAGGGGTAGACTTAAGAGGGGTTTATCGTTTTGATTTTGGTTTTTCAAAAATATTGGCTTGGTTTTTTGTGGTGGTACCCCCGGCTGTTCTTTTTTCGTTGGGTTTTCAAGATTTTACTCTTATTTTAAGTTTGGTGGGATCTGTAGGTCTGGGTTTTGTGGGGATTATTGTAATTTTAATGGCTAGAAAATTGAGAAAAGAAGGAGTTATTAAGAAGGGGGTTAAGATTGGAGTATTTATGGAGGTTTTTGTTTCTTTCGCTATTTTAGCAGCTGTTATTTATGAGATATATTCATTGTTTTTCTGATATTTTTAAGATGGGATTTTTGCTATTTTTTAAAATAAATTATATAATAAATATACAATTTGAGTCGAACTTTATTTTATCTTTAATTCTCAAAAAGAACTATGTCTTTATTAAACAAAATTACCGGTTTTTTTACTGCTAAAAACGAAGACACAACTGCGGGAGCAGGTGACATGGGTACGACTGAAGAAGCTGGAACTCCTGAGGTTTCAGAGACTCCAGAAATGCCAATGGAAGATACAATGCCAGCAGCAGAAGAAGAAACAACACCAGAAGCTCCAGCAATGACACCTGAGACAGAAGAAGAGGCACCTGTTATTACTCCTGATACAGAGGATGTATCTGCAGAAGGGGAAGCAGAGGCTGCTCCAGCTGAGCCTGTAGAAGGTGAAGAGAAAGCAGAAGAAGCAATGTAAAGATTGTTTTATATCTGTCAGTTAAACACCCTAGCTTTTTAGCTGGGGTGTTTTGGTGTATGATTCAGGCATGGATAAAATAATTGCCGATTTGCATATTCATTCAAAATATTCTCGCGCTGTTTCTGCGGCTATGACGTTGGGTAATATTGGTTTGTGGGCAAATAAGAAAGGTATAAATGTTGTGGGTACAGGTGATTTTACACATCCTTTATGGTTTAAAGATATTAGGACAAAGCTCAAAGAGACTGAGGATGGTTTGTTTAAATTAAAAAAACCTGCCTGCCGGCAAGGCAGGGGAGATCAAAGTGCTCGTTTTATGCTTACATCTGAGATTTCTAATATTTATTCAAAAGACGGTAAAACAAGGCGCATACATAATATAATTTTTGCTCCAAGCATACAGGCTGTAGAGAAGATAAACAAAGAGCTTTCTAAGATAGGAAACTTAAAATCCGATGGTAGACTAATGCTTGGTTTAGATTCTAAAAAGCTTTTAGAGATAATTTTAAAAGCTGATGAGAGGTGTGTTCTTATCCCGGCTCATGCATGGACACCTTGGTATTCTATTTTTGGTTCTATGTCTGGTTTTGACTCTATTAAGGAATGTTTTGGTGATATGTCGCATCATATTTTTGCTATTGAAACCGGTTTGTCTTCTGATCCAAAAATGAATTGGCGGTTGTCTTCTCTTGATGATGTTTCTTTAATATCAAATTCAGATGCACACTCTTTAAGTAAGTTAGGGAGAGAAGCAAATGTTTTTGATTGTGAGTTGTCTTATGATGGAATAGTGTCTGCTATTAAAAACAGAGATCCAGGAAAGTTTTTATATACCATAGAGTTTTTTCCTGAGGAGGGTAAATATTATTTTGATGGCCATAGAAGTTGTGGAGTTTGTTTTTCTCCAGAGGAAACAAAAAAACACAAAGGTATTTGCCCTAAGTGTAAAAGGCCGCTTGTTGTGGGTGTACTAAATAGAGTACACAATTTGGCGGATAGAAGCATAAAAATAAAGCCACGAAATAAAATTCCGTATAAATGTTTAATCCCACTGGAAGAAATTATTGCCAGTGTAAAGGGTGTGGGGGTTAGAACAAAAACTGTTCAAGGGGAGTATGAGAAAATGATTGAAAAAATAGGGTCTGAGTTTTTTATTTTATTGGAAGCACCGATTGAAAGAATTGCTAAAGTTTTTGGGAAAGAAATTGCTAAGGCAGTGATGCGAGTAAGAGATAGTAAAGTAAAAATTTCTCCCGGGTATGATGGTGAGTTTGGGAAGATAATGATTTAGAAAAAAATAACCCTCCGATAATTATCGGAGGGTTTTAAACGAGAATAAATTGTAAAGGGGCTGCGGGCCGAATACGGCAGAAGAAGAAATAATTTCGATGATAATAAATGTTTTTCCCTTTACGGGACTCTTGGAAAAACTCTCTCCTTGTGTCGCATTCTTTTTCAAAACTGAAACCTATTATTATTTTACCAACTCCTAAAAATAGTGCAAAGCGATCAAGAGGGTTGATGTGGATAACTTGTACTTCCCTCAGCAAAACCTCAAATCCAACTAATAAAACAGGAACACAAA
>CAZPYD010000031.1:0-4612 GCA_964590835.1 uncultured Candidatus Saccharibacteria bacterium
TTCTTATTTTGAACAATATAAACTTTACTATTGCTTAAAATGAATTGGGCCTAATGCCTGTTATGCGATGGTGAGGACGAAGTCCGAAAGCGCAGCGTCCACAAGGATTTTCGTAGAAAATCCGCAGCGTTGCCCGAAGCCCGCGTTTTTGATAAGATTAATAAATAAAGATAATCTTATGATTTTATTATTCCTATCTATTTTTAGGGGTAGTAGGGCAATGTCGTATAACGAGGTTATACTCTCCGAGGGAACCGAGGGCGACTGAGCAAAGCGAAGGAGAGTAAGATAAAAACGGAAACCATTTAAATCTTTTAGAGTTGCCTTTTTTTATATGGTTGGTCAAGATCGATTATCAGAGATATTGGATCCTTTAATTGGTGAAGTTGTTGGAGATGAATCTTTTGGATTATTTCTTTTAAGTTGTGATAGGGTTAGGACTGTTTTGAGTGATGCTTTTGGATCTTGTAATGATGAGGTTTGGGATTTTGCTTTAAATTATTTAGATGATGAATATGAACTTTCGGTGGCAACTCTTGAAGATAAAGGGAAATATTTCATATCTGCTTATGATCCGCGTGATTAAAAGTTTTTTATCTTATTGAGTGTAACGCTGTTATATTCGTCTGACCAACGGGAAGACCTAAAATTTAGTGCAACGTTCCGTAGGAAAATTTTAGAGTTTTTGGATTACTGATAAATTTCGAACGTAGTGAGTCTATATGTGCGAAGCACGAGAGGGGCGTAGATTTTTTGTTTCTTTTATTAAAAAAAGAAAAGAAGGGGCGTCTTGTTTTGGTTCTTTTCGAAAAGAACATTTAGGGGTGTCGTTAAAATCCTTGACTGATTGCATTAAACACAAATGAACAATATCCAGTTACCAATAAAGGTAACAACAAAGAAGATAACATCCCAATTGCCACATATCTTTTTGTTCTAAAGAAGTGTCTTATTAAAATGAATTCTACTACAACAATCAAAACTAATAATAATATCGAGATAATAAGAGTAACTACAAAACTGTCTGCGATTCTTAGTATTGAAATTATCCAAAATAGTAACCAATATAATCCAAAATGAACAGCACCAATTCCAATATTTAGAAAAAATCCTTTAAAAAAATCTTTTACCTTTTGATTAGTATCTGTATAATTATCTTCCATTCTAATCATATATTTCTTTTCTCTTTTAAATACTTTGCGTTTATAAAAAGCAAAGCTCCTATTGATATATATTGAAATAAAGTGAATCCAAAATAATGAGGGCTTTCTCTTATGAATTCTTCAAAAAATCTAAAGATAAAATATGAGTTCATTAAAATGTAAAATAAGAATCCTGGCTTTGCAGTTTTTCTTTTGTATAATAAAAAGAAGAATAAGCCAAACATGAAGATAGATTCATAAATTTGGGTCGGATGTCTTAAAATCCCATCTCCAAAATTAACACCCCAAGGAAGTTTAGTTTCAATTCCATAACAACAACCTCTTAAAAAACATCCAATCCTACCAATAGCAACACCTAAAGCAATGGCTGGAGCAAACAAATTTCCTTTTTTTTCTTTAATCTTAAGTTTCTTTTTTATATATAATACTGCTAAAGTTCCGCCTATTAAACCGCCTGTTATTGTTCTGCCCGATAGAAATGGAGTTAAATCTGGGAAGCTTTGTATAATTGCAGGAAAATTAATAATCCATATTGGAAGCTTTGCCCCAATAATTCCACCAAACAGCCCAGCCATTAAAATGTAAAAAGAATTTTCACTAAGTTTTTTTTCTTTCTTGGCAAGGATATAATAAATAATCAAACCAACAACCAAGCCCAATAAAACAAAAAAAGAATAAGAATTAACTTCAAAACTACCTATGTGAAATAGTGTGGGTCTTATTCCCCAATTTTCTGGATGTTGATGTAAGTCTATCATTTTTTCTTTTTTAGAAACGAACAACAGGTACTATTTTTATTAGTCGCACAAGAATATATTTTAGAAGCTGGGCAGAGACCAATGGCAGAAATTGTTTTCAAAATAGCAAAAATCCCTACTAATGCCCATGCGACCGATTCGTTTCCAAAATATAAAATAATTACGCAGATTCCACTAATGAAAGAACATAGGCTATGAGCAAACCTCATAGAAGCAATACTTAAAAATTCATTTTTAGATTTGAAAATTTTTCCAATAGTATTTGAATAAATATAGATTAAAGGAGCTCTTTTAATAGTAAATATTGCTGAAAAAATAGAAATTAAAAAAACAATTACTAAAAGAATTTTTATTTTAAAAATAAATGAAATCCAAACTATTAGAGCAATACTATATCTGCAAAAATTGAAAGAAGCTTTTGGAATTTTAATAAAATCTTGCTTTTCTTCCTTGTCTAATTTTTTTACCTTTAGCATCGTCATTACAATCCTTTTTCTATCGTCACATAATTCATTAAAGGACTTAGAATACATTTTTTTAGCAGTTTTATCTTTTTTATTCATTTTATTATTTTTGGGAAAAACATTCCAACCTCTTTTTTATATTGTTTATACTCTTTAAATGTTCTTAGCAATAAAGATTCTTCTTGTTTTGCTCTATAGTACATAAATGGGATGAATATAAAAGTATTTGCTAAAAATGCGAGATAATTAGGATAAACTAAACACGCACCATAAAACATTAACATCAACGAAGCATATAACGGATGCCTAACAAATTTAAACATTCCTCTTTTGATAAAGGTTTGATTATTGTATATTTTCACTTGATTAGCCCAATTTTTACCAAGATTAAATCTTCCTGCAATATTAATTATACAACCTGCAACAATCATAATCAAGCCAATAATAATTAAGTAAGTCTTAAGTTGTGTGCTTATTGAAACTTCGCCAATTTTGAAACGAATAAGAATGTAAAAAGCAATAAAGAATAAAGTCATGGTTCCTGTTTCCACAATACTCTTTTTTTCCTTTTTGATGTTTTTATTTGAGCTTTCTGCAAAATTAATCATTATAGAAATAAATAAAGCAAAAAGGCAAAGTCCTATTATTGTATCTGCAATTATTAGTATCATTTTCTATAAAACATATTGTATGATGAAAAAGGGATTTTTTTTAGTTCTGGAGTTATTATATGAACGCATTCTTTTTGCATTGACTTCAAATCAAAATTATATACATCAATAAATGAAGTAACACTTATTCTAAATGTATTCTCGTTTATGTATTTTATTTTTTCTTCTTTTGATTTAAGTGCGAAATTTAAAGGAATTATATTTTTTATATCTTTGATAAATTTCATACAGCTACAACATCCAGCACCACTAAAGACCTCTTTTGCTTTGTTTTTTAAAATTTTGTCTGCATCAAAAGCAAAAGTATTATCAATTAAAGGCAAATAACTTTTAACCTTAACATTTCTTGTTATGGGAATAAACTTCCCATTTTCAGATTTAGCCATGTAGGTTACTGCTACCCTTTCAACATTACAGGGTAGAGGGATTATATCTCCTTTTTGGAATAAATCTGGGACCTGCTCTTCAATTCTTTTTATGACTCCTGAAAGAGTGACTCTTTGATTAGTATCAATATTCTTCAATCTTCCAAAATAAGCAACAGGCTGAAAATTAACTCCTCGCACACATTTTGTTTTTATTCCAAATTCAATTATTTTTCCAATTTGCTTATCATTGATACCTTTCTCAATTGTAGTAACTAATGTAGTTGGAATTTCATATTTGTTTAAATTTTCAATAGCTTTATTTTTTATTTCAGATAAATCTCTACCCCTTAAATGAGAATGAATTTTTGAATCAAACCCATCAAACTGCAAATAAACTTCAAATTTGCCTTTAAACTTGCTTAATTCCTTAACAAATTCTTCATCTTCGGCAATCTTTATTCCATTTGTATTGAGCATGACATATCTGATAGTTTTTGTTCTTGCTAATTCAATTATCTTTATTATTTCAGGATGGGTTGTTGGCTCTCCTCCACTAATCTGTAAAATTTCTGCTTCTCCACCTTCAGATTCAATAAAAAAATCTAACATTTCTGAGATTTTATTAAGAGAAAGTGGATCACCTTTTCCACTATTAGCATAGCAAGTCGGACAGCCAAGATTACAACTATTTGTAACTTCAATTAATCCTATGCAGGTGTGTTGATCATGATTTGGACATAATCCACAATCAAAAGGACAACCTTTTTTTATTTTTGTTTGAGTTTTTGAAATTGTTCCAGGTTTATCAAAATCCCTTTTGTTCAAATGATATTCAACATCTTCTTCAAATAATTCTTCTTGTTCTCCATGAGTTTTACAGAATTTTTTAAGAAATACCTTGTTGTCTTTTATGATTATTTTTGCTGGAATTCTTTCTAAACATTCGGGACAAATACTGGTAGTTGATTCGTGATAAATATATTTTCTATCCATACTAAATATAATTAATCGTTTGTTTTTAAAAGCATTGCCTTTTTGTTTTAAGACGCCCCTAATAAAATTTCTTTTTTCGCAGAAAAAGACTATATGTGCGAAGCACTGACGCCCCTTCTAATAAATATCGAACGAAGTGAGTGAAAATGTCCGAAGGACTAAGCCCCTCTCTTTTGTTTCTTTTTCTAAAAGAAA
>CAZPYD010000032.1:0-4537 GCA_964590835.1 uncultured Candidatus Saccharibacteria bacterium
GGTTGATTTGTTTAGCAACAAGGTGATTAGAAAAATGCATTTGAATTCATTGACAGACTATTTAGCAGCTCAAATTGATTTGAATAATACTCGCTCTCAAAAAATTTTGGAGACCATAGATCCTGTTAAAAGATGTCAGGTCTTTTTTCATTTTTACCGGATTATTACATAAATCGAGGCAAAATTATTAGTAGAGATGAAAATATAAAAAAACAAAACAAAAAATCTTCTTTGAAGGCAAGATACAGGAATATTAAAAATAAAATACCAATTGAAGGTCAAAACAGGATTGAGGATGAATTAGTAAAAATAGATAAAATGAACAAAAGCGATTCCTCGTATTCTGTTTATAGGAATTTTATTGATTTTGTTTTGTCTATTTTTGAATTGGAAGAAATCGAAGAAAACAGAGATATAAGAAAAATAAGATATGTTTTGGATAAAGATCATTATGGTTTAAGTAATATAAAAAAAATAATCATAGAGTATGTGGCAGCTAAAATTCTTAATCCAGAAAGAAAGGCTCCTGTTTTGTGTTTTGTTGGGCCGCCTGGTTGCGGTAAAACCTCTCTTGGGATATCTATCGCTAAAGCTTTAAATAGAAAATTTTGTAGATGGTCTGTGGGTGGCATTACCCGTGAAGCAGAAATAAGAGGCCATAGATCAACCTATGTTGGAGCGTTGCCTGGTAGAATACTCCAATCAATGAAAGATTTGGGTGTTTGTAATCCTCTTTTTATGCTTGATGAAATTGATAAGATTGGTGGTGCTGGAAGTTTTAATGATGGGGATCCTGTTTCAGCTTTGCTTGAGGTTTTGGATCCGGAGCAAAATTTTTCATTTTCTGATAATTATGTAGGGGTTCCTGTTGATTTATCAAAGGTATTTTTTATAACAACTGCAAATAGTATAGATAGGATACCGAATCCTCTTAGAGACAGGATGGAAGTTATAAACTTACCTGGTTATATAAAAGATGAAAAAATTAAAATTGCTGAACGCTTTTTGATTCCCAAACAGATAAAACTAAACGGATTAGACAAGGTATTAAATCTTGATATCCCCACAAAAACGATCGCTCAACTGATTGAACTGTACACAAGAGAAGCGGGAGTAAGGAATTTAGAGCGTAGTATTGAAAAAATTTGTCGAGTCTTGGCTGTAGGGGTTGTGGAAGGACAACATAATAACGAAAGAATTAGTATTTCTCCAAATAATTTAGAAAAATTTTTGGGTCAGCAGGTTTATTTTCCGGATAAATTTGAAAAAAGTAAAATTGGTGTTTCTGTTGGTTTGGCTTGGACTATTAATGGTGGAAGGATTTTGTTTATTGAATCTAAGTTTCGTGGAAAAGCAGAGAAACCGAAAATACTTTTAACTGGTAAATTGGGTGATGTAATGAAAGAATCTGCCCAAATTGCTTTAAGTTTTTTAAATAAAGAAAATAAAGATAAAGCACCAGGATCTAATGGTTTTATTCATTTGCATGTGCCAGCTGGCGCTACTCCTAAAGATGGTCCTTCTGCCGGGTTGGCGATACTTTTTTGTTTTTACTCTCTTTTTTGGAAAAAACCCATCAAAGAAGGTTTGGCTGTGACGGGCGAGATTACTTTAAGAGGAAAAGTATTGCAAGTAGGGGGTGTAAAAGAAAAAGTGATAGGTGCTGCCACGGCCGGAGTAAAAGAAATTATATTGCCAATGAAGAATAAAAACGATTTGATTGGTTTACCGAGAGAGATAATAGAGAAAATAAAATTTCATTTTGTAAAAGACATGAAGGAGGCATTAAAAATTGCCTTTGATTAAAAACCCTTAACGGGGTTTTTTATTTTGTCGTGAATGTTCGAGTAGGTGGTTTGTTTTTAGGGTTGGACAGCATATTTTTTTTATGGTCTAATTGCTTGACCGTGATTGATTTTCGAGATATTGTATGGTTAAATTCGTTGAAAATTGAATATTAATGGAAAGACCAAATGCAACACAAATCTAATTTGTGAGGAGGAGATGTCATGAAAGATGATAATTCGCTTATTTCTCATTTGCAGCAGGTTGCTGATGGAAAGCGACGTTTTGAAAATGTATTTCAGGCTGTTACCCGTATGATTTCAGAGTATCCGGTTGAAGAAACCTCTGTTAACGGGGAAACTAAACTTGATTTTCAATTTTTCCGTCAAGGTAAAAAGCACATTGTTGGCTGGTATGACGAAGCAAACAGTTTTGTTTCTTTTGTAAAAGATGCTGCTGAAGGTGGTAGCTCAAAAGAAATGGCTTTTGTTCTTGTTGGTGAGCCTGGTAACGGAAAAACTTTTTTTGTTGAATATATTTGTGATAAGTACAGAGAATTTTTAAACCGCGAAGAAAACCGTAAGTTTACTTTTTGTTTTAGAAATCTTGATCGAATTGGCGATTATGGAAAAATAACGTTTGCCGAGTCACAGACTTTTGAAGATCCGATGATTTTAGCTATGAATCTTTTTAAACAAGAAGCTCAAAATAGAGCTTTTTTGAAAGCAAACGGATTTTCTAAAAAGCAAATTAATCAGGCTTATCAGGACTATCGTCCATTAGGTGCTTGTAGCCAATATATTTTGAGAAGCATCAGAAAGCATGTTGGCGACGAAATTGATAATATGCTTGAGTATATTGAAATTATACCAGTAGAGATAGATGATACTTCTGGTACAGTGACTGGAAAGTATGCTGCAAAAGATAAGATTACATCTTCTGCTGTAGATTTGCTTGGCGATGAATCTCTTCAAAGGCTTTTGCATATCATTGATTCAAACAATCCTTTTAGGTTTGATTTGCGCCGTGGCGCTCTTGCAAGAGTTGGCGGCGGTGGTATTCATTTTTCTGATGAGATCTATAAAAACAAAAAGGATTTGGTTCAAGTATATCTTGGAGTTATTCAGAATCGTACGATTGAGCTTGATGGTTTTAAGTGGCCGCTTGATACTTTGATTATTGCTACATCAAATAATGCTGAGTTCGATACTTTTATTTCTGAAAAAGAAGAGGCGCCGATTGTGGACCGTTGCAGGATTTGCTATGTAGCGCATAATACAGATTTCAAATTACAGAAACAGCTTACAAATTATGCTATAGGTGGGAAAAAGAAAACATCAACAACTGGTGACGGTATTATACATGAGGATCCTAATTTAAATTACGCTGCTTCTGTAGCCGTTGTTTTAACCAGATTACCTCATTCCAAAAAATTAACTCCAGTTGAAACTATGAAGTTGGCTGCTGGTGATGTGGCTGGCGATAAAAGTGTCAAAACCTTGATTGAGGTTATTGATACTCTAGCTAGCGACTCTAACATTACCAAGCGTTGGGGTCAAAAAGGCCTCGGACATCGTAACTTGGGCCGCGCTTTGCAGATTCTTATTGAAAGTTTTAAGACAAATAAAGGTAAATGCATGTTTGCCTACGATATTTTTAAAGCGTTTGAACGAGTGGTTTATGATTATGTTGCCAAAGAGGACAGATCAAAGTTCTTGGATGATTTGAAGGTTGCTAGAACTCTTTATAGAAAAGAGATTATGGCGGCAATGTTCAATGCATACATGGATGAACCATTGGCTATTAAATTTGATGTTTTTTCTTATATAAACATGATAATCGGGATAGACGCTGAAAATCTGGGTCCGGATAGGATGTGGAAATATAAAGATCCGCAAACAGGAGAAATCAAAGCAATTAAAATTGATGAAAAATACATCAATAGTGTTGAGGAAAGATTGGGTCTGAAGACAAAAGAGCAGAGAGCCAGTTTTAGAAATAATATCAGAAAAATTTATGGGGAAAAGATGTCCATTAACCCCAATTATGACTTTATGGATAATGTTAGGCTTGTGAAAGCAGTAACAGAGGTCAGACTCAATTCTGAGATTGCTGGTTCTTCCAGCTTAATAGGTGCTCTTACAAACAGAACCAATGAAGAAAACCAGAAGCTTTATGATCGTATGGTTAATACAATGATAAGATCTAAAGAAGAAAACGGGTTGGGTTATTGTAAAACCTGCGCTCAAAAAACTATTGAATATTTTTGTCAGAAAAAGGACGAATAAACGAACGAACAAAAAAATAAAATAAAAATAAACCGCCCTTCGACTATGCTAAGGGCGGTTTTTACTCAGAAAGGAGTCCGAAATGAATAATAATTTTTTGACCAAAAGTGATAAAGCAGGGATGATTAGACAGCTTTTAAATTCTCCTGGTAAACGATTTGTGTCAATGTTTGACTCTACACTTTGCCTTGAGACTTTTGAGGAGCTTCAAAAAAGAGATGAACAGAGAAAAAAAGACGGTTTTAAGAAAAAGATAGCCTATAAGATAATTCCAGATAGTGGGGGGTTGAAGATTCCGGTTACTACCGAACACAAACTTGTTCATGGAGATGTTGACCCAAGTGAAGATGATGATGGTGAAGCTGGTCAAGCTGAAGGCGAAGAAGGTGATGTTATTGGTCAGAAAGAAATTTCTGATGATGATTACGATGATGGTGAAGGTGACGAACCTCAGCCTGGTGATG
>CAZPYD010000033.1:0-4502 GCA_964590835.1 uncultured Candidatus Saccharibacteria bacterium
CCTCGCCAGTGGTGCCGTCGGAAGTGACTGTGAAGTAGATGACGCCGTCTTGTTCGCGCCATTTTGGTTTAGTCTCGGCAACAATCCACTCACCCGAATTAATGCGCCTAATTGCTTCATTGGGGTCAGAAATGTCCATCTGACCCATCAGGTTTTTAACAAGTGCGTTGAGTTTTCCGGGCAACACATTGGCAATTACAAATTCCTTATTCATTGTTTTCTCCTTTCCCTAAACTGGGATTTTATTTTCCTCTCATCCGAGGTAGAGCCACGACTTATATTACATTAGTCACAGCTCTAAATAATCTATTTAGATAAACTACTTAGAACTATGACCAATATTTATCGCAATCTTTTAAAAGTACTAATTTATTGGTTTAACTTTAGCACATTATTGCCTATTTGTAAAGACCAAATCTGCTACATTCAACCTCTTAGTGCAACACTAAAGACTTACTTATTGAACTAAAGTTTAAAATCAATCTTTACAAAGTAAAAGTGTATGAAATACTGCGACCGCATAATTCTATACACTCATTATAATCTTTTCTAAAAGATAGACTATGCTTATTTAGCATGCATAATTTAAGTAAATCTTATGATATACTTTAACCATGGCAACATTACTGAAAAACAAAAGAGCGTATCATGATTACGAAATTATGGAAGAATTTGAGGCTGGTATTAAGCTACAAGGCTTTGAAGTAAAATCCCTTAAAATGAAAAGAGGCAACATTAAAGGTGCCCATATTCTAGTGCGAGGCGGCGAAGCCTTTGTTGTTGGAATGGATATTCCGCCTTATCAGCCATTAAACACTCCTGAAAATTACGACCCTCAGCAGACTCGCAAACTTTTACTTAAGAAAAAAGAAATTGCCTACCTTGCCGGCAAAGATGCTCAAAAAGGCTTGACTTTAATACCATTGACAGTGTATACTAAGGGTGGTCTTATAAAGATATCTTTTGCTGTGGCCCGCGGGCTTAAAAAATATGATAAAAGACAGAAGCTAAAAGAAAAAGAAAGCAAAAGAGAAATAGAAAGAAACTTGAAAGGACAAAATGTGTAACGCATAATGAAGCCCTTCGACACAGCTCAGGGCAAAATTCTGCTAATTTTGGGGACGCCAGGATTCGATAAGAAGCCTACTTTAAAATTGTGCATGTCGAGTTTTCTAAAATCTCGTAAAACTTTTAGGAATCAAATAAGTGCAAACTTGTTTAAAACACCTGCTCTAGCATACGCCTAAAGCAGTGCTCTCCCGCTAATTCTCAATAGGCGGTAAAGAGTATCATTCATTGAGACAGATAGTTTCTTTCCGATTCGAAGAAATTATTTAAACAACAGAATCAACCCTAAGAAATTTTTGCTCGGTTTCTATTTCTTAGTTCAAACAAATCGAGATAAACATGTAGAAGCGTTTTGAAAAACTTTTTACACGGCGGTTCAATTCCGCCCGTCTCCACAGGAAAACAGGAAACTGCCCCTAAGGGTAGTTTTTTGTTTTTCTGCTTTAGTCTGTAGGCGGAATTGAACGGCCGGACTGAGCGAAGCGAAGGAGGTGGGGTCGCGAGCCGAAAAATTAGGAAGCTTTGCGACCATAATTTTTGAGGATTTGTGACTCAATTCCGCCCATCCAATTCCGCCTACAGTTTACCTTGACAATCACTAGATTACAAACTATAATTAAACAAATTTGAAAAATAAATAAAAAACAGAAAGGAGTTTTTAAGATGAACAACATAAATCCCAGTATCTTACTGGCCCTTGCAAGCGCTGTTTTCTTGGGAGTTGGGGTAACATTCTGGCAAATGACACTTCAAAAAATGAGCAGCTTTCAACTTTTAATATTGTTTGGTGTTACATATTTTATCGTAGGTTTAATTGGTGTGTTTTTTGAAGGAAATGGTTTTAATTTTTCTATAGGAAATCTTCGTTTAGCAATACCTACCTCGATTTTATATGCGACCGCTGTTGTGTTATGTGGCTTTGCTCTTGGTCATCCTCAATCAAAAATGACAATAACAGCAGCTATAATTGCAGCGTATCCAGTTGTCACCGCTATTCTTGATGTGGTAATCAAAAAACAATCTTTCTCACTCAAAGAAATTATTTTTCTTCTTATGACAACAGGAGGAATTATTGGTTTTAGCCTTTCTGGCAAAAGCTAACCTCCCTACTCTAAACCTAAAACGCGAAGCCTGAAGGCTTCGCGTTTTATTATTGAAAAGAATACTAGTTTTAATACTAGTATTCTTTTCAAAACCTATCTTTCTTTTTTTTCTTAAACAACTCTAGAATTTTTTCTAGTGATAATGTATTTACAACATGTTTTTTCTCACACCATCCTCGCCGCGCCTGCCCTATTCCCAACCCCATAAAATCCAAGTGGCTCACTGCATGTGCGTCTGTATCAATACTTAACATTACTCCCACCTCTCTCGCTCTCATTATATAATCATCTCTCAAATCCAACCTGGTTGGATAAGCATCTATTTCTAAAATTGTTCCTGTGCGCTTTGCTACTTTAAAAATTTCGTTCATATCCAATTGCATCTCCGGCCGCTTTTGAAGAGATCTGGTTGTGGGATGAAAAATAATATCTACATGCGGATTTTCCATGGCTTTAATTATGCGTTCAGTTTGTTCTTTCTTTGAAAGATTTAAATTAAAATGGACAGCCGCTCCCACAATATCCAACTGTTCCAAAACCTCGTCCTCTATATCCAAAGTTCCATCTTTTAAAATATTTACCTCGGCACCCTTCAAAACTTTTAACTTATAACTTTTGACTTCTAATTTTTTGTTAATCTTGTCTATTTCTTTGCCTTGCTTAATTAATTCTTTCTCATCTAGACCACCTATCATCGCCAAGCCTTTTGTATGATCTGTTATAAGTATGTATTCATAGCCAAACTTTTGTGACTCTTTTGCATATTCTTCTATTGTGTTTGCTCCGTCACTCCAATTAGTTTGTATCTGAAGATCCCCTTTTATATCTTGTTGTTCAATAAGTTTTGGCAATTTGCTTTTGAGTCCGTCCTGAGTTTGTCGAAGGGCCAATTCAATCTCGCCCTTATTTTCTCTCATTTCAGGAGCTACCCAATCCAAACCTAATTTATTATAAATCTCTTCCTCTACTTTCCCAGCAATAATCTTTTCATCATCAAAAAGTCCATATTCATTTAACTTGTACCCCTTTTCTATCGCAATTTTTCGCAGCGCAATATTATGTTCCTTGCTGCCAGTAAAATAAAGCAAAGCCGCACCAAAAGATTTTTTTTCTACCATCCTCAAATCAACATCCAAGCCTTTTTCGAGTCTAACTGAAGTCTTTTTGATACCCTTTCCATAAACATAATCTACCTCTAACATAGAAATAAATCTTCTCACTATTTCAGCCGCATCTGATTTTTTACACGACACCAAAATATCCAAATCACCAATAGTTTCTTTTTGTCTTCGCAGCGACCCTGCTAAGCAAATTTTTTCAACCTCATCAAGATCTTCTAAGTTATTTTTTATTTTTTCCGCCACCTCTAGTGCCTCGCTTAACAAAAATCTTTTGTGAGATTTTTTATAAAATTCTATTCCTTTTAAAATTTTTTGTTCAGTCTTTTCACCCACTCGCGGCAATTTGGCAATCTTGCCGGCAAGTGCTGCCTTTTCCAAATCATCTATGCTACAAACTTTCAATTCATCATAAAAAAGTTTAATCAATTTAGGTCCAATGCCCTCAATAGACGAAAGTTCTAAAACATCTACTGGTATTTTCTTCTTTAGTTTATCGTAATCTTTTATCTTTTCTGTTTTTAGATATTCTTCGATTCTTTCAGCAATCCCCTCGCCCACACCAGGGATTTTTTCTAAAACTTTTGTTCCACCTTTTTTATAAATATCTTCAATACTCTCACTCATATCCTCAATAGATCTAGCTGCTTTTTCATAAGCCTGCGGCTTAAAAGCAACCTCTTCTATCTCCAAAAGTTCGGCCATTTCATAAAAAATCCGAGCTAATTTTTTATTTATTGTCATATCTATATTTTAACACAAGCAAATCCCACCCCAAACCCTCATAACTCTATTTTCGAACTCTGCGGAAAGGATTAGGAAATTAAGGAGTGTAGTAGAAAAACTCATCCTGTTTAAGCATGCCTGCCCTTTTATATAATAAAAGGCATGCGAGATATGGGTTTTTCGTTAAGCGGAACGACTATAATTTTCAATTCTTGGATGCAAAGAGAGAAAAGGGAGTTTGTGGGGGTTTGAGTATTTTAATATGTTATAGTTAAGCGACATATTCATAATATTCAAGATATTCACCAACGATTCTCAGTCTCTTCCTCCAGCAAATACCTCATCCCAACTAAGCTATTCGGCTCTTCAAAATTAAGACCATAACCGTCGTCATCAGGGTTTTTACTTCACGCTTAGAGCCTACTCACAATCTTATCGCAAAAATAAAAACAAAGAATAAATTCTCGCTTGTTGGCTAAAATTTTAC
>CAZPYD010000034.1:0-3437 GCA_964590835.1 uncultured Candidatus Saccharibacteria bacterium
ACAAATCTTTGAATAATTCCGCCACACCTTTCTTGTTTTTTTGGTATTTTTTGATATAATCTAAGTGGTTGATGTTAATATAACAACGAGTACAAAGGCCCTTAGCATGATGAGGTTTTAATTCATTACAGTTAGAACACTCTTTTTTAGGGGTTCCGACGCGCTTGTAACAATTTCCACACATACCCCTTGCATGAAGGAGTTTTTCAACATTACATTCGTCACAAATCGCTAGTTTTGGCAAGATACACACCCCTATAGAGTTTGGCTTATACGACTATAAAAAGATGTCTTTTTTGGATGAAAGAATTCGATGAAAAACTAAAGGTATTAGGCGTAAAACGGCAAAAAGAAACCTTTAAATATATGTTACCACCCAGTAATAATGAATAAAAATGGGAATAATAAAAGGACTATTATGGGATGTACCAACATACATACCAAGGAAGATTTTCGGAACTGTAGCATTACCGTTTAAGGTAATGGGAGCAGTTGCAATGGGAACAGCATTACTTTTGGGATCACAATGGCTTGATAGACACGCCGACTGGGGAAGCGCAGGTGCAGAATCTCTTGAGAAGACTGTAGGGTACCTAAGTACAGCAGAATGTGCAAGACAACATGGAAAAAGTAGGTGTGATACAGCCAGAGCAGTACTTGGAGAGGTCAGTAGAGACCAACCAGACAGCCTAGATTACCAATTAGCAGATAGTGTTTACGCACCAGTCCAAAGAACATATAGGTGGATAACTTCAGGTGATGCCGAAGCCGATGCTAAATCAAAGTATGAAGAAGGAAAAAGGGCAGTTGAAACAGGAAAGAGAACTGCAAGGAAAGCACAAGAGGCAGTTGAAAAAGCCGGTGGCGCTGCAAAGGCCGCAGGGAAAGCCGCTAAGAAAGCAAAAAAGACTGCAGACGATTTAGGTCTTGATTTAGACCTGGATTTTTAGTAAATTTTCCTTATGCGACGCTTTTTATTTTTTAATTTTTGATTAAAATCTTTTATCGCACAGATTGCAACATTTTTTAGATTTATCAGACTTAATTAGTTGCAAAGAAAAATATGCAATTTTAGATAACCAAAACAAGCTAATACGGCCAAATTTAGATAGTTTTAAGTATAAGTTCGCATAATATACATTATATGAACCCACAAAAGATTGAAAAAGTCCTGAAAAAGTTAGAAGTCAAACTAGGGATGAAAGGATTCACAAAAACAACTATAAAAGCTTATACGACACACAACAGGGAATTCTTAAAATTTGTGAATAAAAAAATAGAAAAAATAACCTTTGAAGATGTGATAGACTATCAAGCACACCTTTTACAAAAAAAAGCAAAACCAGCAACAATTACACTCAAACTTTCTTCGATAAAATATTTATTTAATAAAGTGTTAAAGCAAAAAATAGTAAATGAAGAAATAGAATATCCCAAAGCACATAAAAAGATCCCAGACGTGCTCACAAAAAAGGAGATAAATAAGCTTTTATCAGTAATTAAAAATTTTAAGCACAGGCTTTTACTTGAGTTTATGTATGGATCTGGCCTCAGAGTAAGCGAGTGTGTTAATTTTGAAACCAAAGATATTAATTTTGAAAACAATACTGCCAAAGTAATATCGGGAAAAGGAAATAAAGAAAGAATGATAATATTATCTCAGAATTTCGCGACAAAACTTAAGGCATATCTTAAAACAAGAGAAAATAAGTCAGAGTATGTATTCCCCTCTAAAGACTTAGATAAGCCAATTTCAACCAGAATGGCTCAAAAAGTAATAGATAAAGCAGCCGAGAAAGCATGCTTCAAGAAAAGAGTATACTGCCACATATTAAGAAGTAGTTTTGCGACACACCTGTTGGAAGATGGTGTAGATATAAGGTATATTCAAGAGTTATTAGGACATTCTGACCTTAGTACCACCCAAAGATATACCAAAGTAAATATAGAAAAATTAAGGGAAATAAAAAGCCCATTGGACAAATAAAATGTGGAAAAAAGGAAGTCAAAAATATAATATTGGAAAAGAAAAGTTGGTAGAATTATACATAAATCAGAAAAGGTCCTTTAGGGAAATTTCTAGAGTTACAGGAATTCCAAAGACAACGGTTGAATCTTACCTTAAGAAATATGGAATTAAAATAAGAAAAAATAGCCACAAATCTAGACTAAGATATGGAAAAACACCATGGTCAAAGGGGCAAACTAAAGAAACTGATCAAAGATTAAAAGAGATGGGCACGAAGATTAGTAAAACCAAAATTGGAGGAAAAATAAGAAGAATAGAGAAGAAATATGGCAAAAGAACAAAAGAAATCCTAGAACAACTATATGTGAATGGTGGATTCAGCCAAGAGAGAACAGCTAAAGAACTTCAAATAAGTAGGGAACTCGCAAGATCATTATTAATAGAAAATAAAATTAAGATTAGATCAAGAAACCACCCTACCTACATAAGAAGAGGTGACAAACACCCAATGTATGGAAAAACTTGGAACATGCTTTATGGAATTGAAGAAGCCAAGAGAAGAAAGAAAATTGCTGCAGAGAGATTTAGAAGACTAACTATTGAAAGGATAAAGAAGAAACAGTTTCCATTTAAAAATACAAGTATTGAAAAGGCTATGAGGGGAGAATTGAAAAAAAGAAACTGGCCAGTTAAGGAGCAAGTGCCTGTTAGGGGAAAGTTCGTCTGTGATTTTGCCCTCCCAGGACTAGCCATAGAATGTGATGGAGACTTTTGGCACGCAAATCCAGCCATATATGATAGAAGTGACCCCTCAAAACTAAGTCACATTCAACAAACCAAGATAAAAAATGACAAAAGAAAGGAAGAACTATTGAAAAAACGTGGACTGGAGATTATTAGATTCTTTGAATCAGACATAAAGAGGGATGTTGAAAAATGTGTGGATGAAATTGAGAAAAAATTAGCAAAAATGGCTTTTGAGAAGGCAGGGGATATTTGGAAAGATAAAAATTAATGGTTTTTTGCTTTCTTTTTCTTTTCTTTCAGACTTTTTATTACTTTATCACCATATTCTGTCACAGTAACATAAGATTCTTTACTTACCCTCTTCCTTTTTATCAAACCAAGCTCTTCAATGTGGTTCAAGTAACTGGAAATTGTTGGTCTGACCCGGCTATAATCTTTGTCAGGGTATAATTCTTCAGCGATTTCTTTGTATGAGCACCAACCGCGACCACTTTCTGTTAGTTTTGCTAAGACCGCTCTAAGAATTTTCTTTTGGGTTGTCGTTAAAGTGTTTAAATTTGGTAAGGAAGGTTCAATTGAGATTGTTTCTCTTGGTTCTTCTACGATTTTTTTAGCTTTTCTTGCGATTTTTAATTCGTTTTGGTCTTTTATATCATCAAAAAGGAAAAATAAGTTATCAATTTGATGTTGTAAGTCTGAAAGTTGCTTATGAACATCGTCC
>CAZPYD010000034.1:3450-3729 GCA_964590835.1 uncultured Candidatus Saccharibacteria bacterium
ATCGAATTGTTCTTGCAGTCTTTCTTTGTGAAGATCATGGTCTCCTAGCCAAGTTGAAATCTCATCCATGTCGGTTTTTATGTTTGAGAAAGAAGTATGTAGGCGTGTATGAATCCCTTCAACCTCTTTTTTCAATTGTTTATGCTTGTTTTTCTTAAAAAACCAAAACACCATCTTAAGTTTAAACTAATTTTTCTGCCTTTTATAGTTTTCGTTCGGAATTTTAGAAAGAAATAACGCGTATACGTACGCGTACATTACGTAATATACGTTTAATAT
>CAZPYD010000035.1:0-3347 GCA_964590835.1 uncultured Candidatus Saccharibacteria bacterium
GTTGATGTAAATAAGGAAATTTTGAAAAGTAGTGTTTTAAAAGTTGGCCACCATGGTTCCGATACTTCTAGCTCGGAAATGTTTTTGGGTTATATTAATCCGCAGTACGCAGTTATTTCTTGCGGTCGTGATAATAAATTTGGCCACCCACACAGTGAAACTTTGGAAAAGCTTGAGCGTTTTGAAATTCCGGTTTTAAGGACAGACGAGGCAGGGATAATAAAAATAAAAACCGATGGCGAGCAAGTCACCATCGGCTTATAAATTATTTAATCTTTTAAGTGTTCAAGCATTTCAAGCAGATTTTTTTGCACATTCTTGATGTCTCCAGGAGGAGTATATGTGGATTCTCTACCTACTGCTTCTTCCCAAATAATATTCGCCCACTGCATCAAATCTTTTTCGGTAAAACTTATTGCCATTGATGTTGTTATTTTTTTGTCAGCTTCTTCTGATTTTAGTTCGTGAATAGCATAGCAATAAGGACACTGGTATTTTTCTCTTTGATCTTCTGTTATTCCAGATTTTTCAGATAAAAAAGTTTTGTGGCATTCTTTGCATCGCATTTTAATTGTTTTTATTTTCAGCGTTTCTTTTTTCTTTTTTGCAATCGCTATAAAAGCTTTTTTCAGTGACTCTAATTTTTTTGCTGTTTGCGCTCCGGCAGCTTTTAATAAGTTTTTGTTCTTGTTTTTATCCTTTTTTCCTTTTTTAATATTCTGGTTTAAGTTTAAAACTAGTTTAACAAAAACTTGTAAATTGTCTAGTGGTATTGAGCAGGAAACTTAAAAGATTAAAAAGTAACCTATTTAATGCTATCGCCACAAATAGGTTACTTTTTTTGGTTATTTGTGATGGGTGTTTGAGATGGTTATTGTTGTTGTGGATTGACTTAAAAAATTAGTAATTTAGAATAAGCTTATTACTAATTAACATAAAACCTATAACATGTAACTTGTAACATTTTTGTCTGTTACATGTTGTATGTTATATGTTACATGAAAAATATGGCAAACAATAAACCTGCCTGCCGGCAAGGCAGGAAAGAAAAAAGTTTGGTTTTGATTAAGCCCGATGGGGTGCAACGCTCTTTAATTGGTGAAATAACAAAGCGTTACGAAAGGTCTGGCCTAAAGCTTGTTGGTTTAAAGTTTTTGGTTCCGACAGAAGAGATGGCTGAAAAGCATTATTTAATAGATGATGGGTGGCTTGAAGCGGTCGGCTCAAAAACAAAAGCAGCTTATGAAAAGAAAGGAGAAAAATACCCTTTTGATGATGTGGTGGAAGGAGGCAAATGGGTTTTAGGAAAGCTAAAAAATTTTCTTTCTTCCGGTCCTGTAGTGGCAATGGTTTGGGAAGGTAATGAGGCAGTAGAAATTATTAGAAAGATTACAGGAGGCACAGAGCCGAGAACTTCTGATGTAGGAACTATTCGAGGTGATTTTACTATTGATTCATATTCAATCGCCGATTCAGATAGCCGCGCTGTGAGGAACTTGGTTCATGCTTCTGGCGAACCAGATGAAGCAGAAAAAGAAATCAAAATTTGGTTTAACGATGATGAACTTATTGAATATCGTTTGGTTCAAGAACAGATTTTGTATGACGTAAACTTAGATGGCATTTTGGAGTAAGGTATTGACTTTTTGTAATCATCTAGTATAATATAAACAATCAGAACATTAATAAATTACTTGCGAAATTTTTAGTCACAGCCAAAAATTGCTTACTTAATTTTAGGCACTTCCTGGCTGTGACTAAAATGGTCCAGTGTTTTTGCTCTATATGGGTAAAGACTTAACCTAAGTGCTCTAGATGAGCAAGGAGGACAAAATGGCAAAAAATAATAGAACCCCCGATCGTATTCAGGCAGTATGGAATATCCTTGGTGGAGAGGAAGGAGTTGATCGTCTCATTCATGGAGAACTCAAAGTTGTGGAGGTGGAAAAGATTTGGCGCGAAAAGGACGGCGTCATCTACTTCACAGTCATCTCCGACGGCACCACTGGCGAGGAGTGGATCAAACGCTTGGAAGACAAAGATTTCCATCTGAACGACCACGCCAAAAACGTACTACGTTCCCCGGACTTCAAGCCGACCAAGGGTATAACCACTGAGATAGCAGTCCTTAAAGGAGAACTCTTTAAGAAGGACAAAGATCGGACTACAAAGAACATCCGTGCCGAAGCAGACAATCGGAACCTAACGAAACCCAATGCCGAGGTTGCTTGTCTCATCCGTGAGAAGTTCACAGATGAGGATATTCAAGCCATGGGTCTATGGGGGATAGTCACCATGCATGAACCCATTAATGATTCCGATGGCATTTCCTACTTGCTTGGCGTGTACCGCGTTGACGTTGGTCGTTGGCTCATCGCGTACTACGACGGTCCTGGCTTCAGGTGGTACCGTTTCGGCGTGTTTGCCTTCGCCGTCTCGTCCACCCGCAGCGCGTAAGCGCAGCTTTGGCGGACAAGCAAGTATAGCTCTCAGTCCTGGGTAATTTTGCTCTGGCTCTGAGATGCTTAGTCCTTAATCTTGTGCACCTTTGGTGCACAAGATTTTTTTTTGGTAAAATATAAATGGTATTAGGTGAATATGCGGACGGTTACGATGGCTCGTATATATTATTTTGAATGAGTTAAAGTAATTTGCTATAATATACGTAGCTGCTTGAAGGCTTGCTTTTAGATCAAATTGTGTTTCTAGGGTGGCCTTATATCGTTTGCGGCCGACTGATTCGTTCAGGGTCGTATATCTGCGGGTACCCACTTGGCTTTATAGTCGAAACGCAATCTTTGAGCAGCTAATAAAAATTTCGGCCGCGTGTCGAAATTTTTATTTATAATTAATTTTGTTATAATAGAGGTAATGAAAGCAAAACTTACAATTCATGGAGGGGCGCAAGAGGTAACAGGAGCTAATCATCTTTTGGAGGTTGGTGATTTAAAAATCCTTGTTGATTGCGGTCTTTTCCAGGGTTCAAAAACTTGTGAAGAAAAAAATCATGAAGAATTTCCTTATGATCCAAAAACAATAGATTATTTGTTTATCACTCATGGTCATTTAGATCATATTGGACGAATTCCCAGATTAGTCAAAAAAGGCTTTAAGGGTAAAATCTATTCAACACCTGTTACAAAAGATACTTCTCGTTTGTCACTTGAAGATAGTATGCGTATTTTAATGAAAGAGTCTGAAAAAGAAAGAACTGAGCCTTTGTATACAGGAGAAGATGTAAATGCATCTTTTGAGCTATGGGAGGCTGTTGAATATGACACCCCTTTTAAAGTCGATGATTTGGAAATAACTTATCGTGATGCTGGGCATATTTTAGGTTCTGCTAT
>CAZPYD010000036.1:0-3167 GCA_964590835.1 uncultured Candidatus Saccharibacteria bacterium
TAATACCCGCATATAATAAATCTCAGTTTAATGGGATGTTCTTTATCACAAAAAACAGCTAAATCAACCAAGCTCTGCTTGGTTTTTAGCTTAAGTGGGTAGCGAGAGGCTCGAGCTATTTTACAGTCGAGCTTTTTATATTATAATAAACTTATTATTATTTATATTAAACTAATAAATAAATAATTTATGTCTAGAGAAAAAATAAATGGAATTTTAGGAATTTGGGTCGTTCTTTTGGCCTTTTTAGGTTTTTCAGATTCTTTAAAAAGATTTTTAATGGTGATTACGGGAATTACTATTGCTTTTGTAGCTTTTTATAGTAAATCTTTGATAAAACCAACAAAAGATTTGATGAAAGATTCAGAGAAACTAGAAGAAGAAATAAAAACTTACGAAGAAAAAGAGGCTCCGGCTAGTGTGATTATGCCAGAGGAAGAGAAAAAAGAAGAACTTGATCAAACAACATCACCACAGACACAAGATTCGGAGTTGCCACAAGTACCACCAAAAAACATACAACAATAATAGATTAATTATGTTTAAAAAGTATTCAGTTTTAATAGCATGCTCTGGAGTATGCGCCTGTGCGTTTGGCGCATTCTTTTTTGTGTCGCTTAAAACTTCATACTTTGAAGATAATTTTGAATATTTTTCAGGGGAAACTCCGGCTTCCGCTAATGAAGCCATCTTGCCACCACCCCCAATACACCTGGAGACACCAGAAGCAGTAAAAGCTATCTACATGACAAGCTGGGTTGCTGGTACAAAAAATTGGCGGGAATCTATGGTGCAGATGATAGAAGAAACGGAGCTTAACTCTATAATGATAGATGTTAAAGATTATACAGGAAGAATTTCTTTTGAGGTTTCAGATCCAGAGCTTAAAAAAATTGGTGCGGAAGAGATTCGAATTCCTGATCTTAAAGAATTTATAGAATATTTACATAAAAAAGATATTTATGTGATTGCTAGAATTAGCGTTTTTCAAGATCCTTTTTTAGTAAAAAAGAGACCAGACTTGGCTGTGAAAAGAGGAGATGGAAGGGTGTGGAAAGACTACAAAGGTATATCTTGGTTAGACCCTGCATCGCTTGAAGTTTGGGAATATATGGTAAGAATAGCTAAAGAATCTGAAAGAGTTGGATTCGATGAATTGAATTTTGACTATATAAGATTTCCATCAGACGGCAATATGAAAGATATTGCATATGATTACTGGGACGAGTCGACTCCAAAAGCTAGAGTAATACAAAATTTTTCTGCTTATTTGGACGCAGAGCTTGAAGAAACAGGAGTGCCGATTTCTGCAGACCTTTTTGGAATGACAACCTGGAATAGCGATGATTTAAATATAGGACAGATTTTGGAATATTTAGCGCCACACTTTGATTATATCGCGCCGATGGTTTATCCATCTCATTATCCAAAGACTTTTCAAGGGTTTTCTAACCCAGCACTTCATCCGTACGAAATTGTGAACTCTGCAATGGAAAGGGGGAGCAAAAAACTTTTGGCTGCTAGTTCCTCACCAAGCAAACTGCGTCCATGGCTTCAGGATTTTGATATGGGAGCTACTTATACAGCGGATATGGTGCGTGCTCAAATACAGGCAACTTACGACGCTGGTCTAAATTCATGGATGCTTTGGGATGCAAGCAATAGATATACTCGCGGAGCATTGTTGGATAATTAAATTTAATTTAGCAAACCTCCACGATCGCGAGCATTTGCTAAGTTTTTAAAAAATCATAAAAGCGAGACCGCAAGGCCCCGCTTTTTTGTTTTTAATGATTTTTCTAAGAATTTTTCAGTTTTTTAAATAATGGTATTTTAACTTTTTTTTGTCTTCCATCATCTTCATCGATAGAGGCAATTGAATCTTTCCCTTTTAATAGCTCATCTATTGACCAGTCCAAGAGAGCTATTGCATTTAAAAATAATTCTTCAAAATTTTCTGCTTTGCTTTTTATAAAAAGTTTTGTCAATTCTTCTTTCTTACCTTTGTCAAGTATATTAACCAATCTTTTTTCTGCTTCGTTCAAAAACAGCTGTATTTTTTCACTCATTTTATCCTCCTTTTTGATTTTAAATTTCTATTAAGAATTTAATATGAAAAATGGTTTGTGTCAAGTTTTTGGTAAGGGTTCTTTTTGTTATAATAAAAACACTTATTAATAGTTACTTTTTACTTATTACTTTTTCAACATGAAAATTGCAATAAATGGTTTAGGGAGAATAGGTCGGATATTTTTAAAGCAGGCGCTTGAGGTTGATGATTTTGAGATTGTTGCCATAAATGACCTTACAGACAAAGAAAATTTAGTTTATCTAGTAGAGCACGACAGTGTTTATGGTAGATACGAAGCTCCAAAAGAAAAATTAGACAAAATTCAATTTTTGCAAGAAAAAGATCCTGCAAATCTTCCGTGGAA
Organism: uncultured Candidatus Saccharibacteria bacterium; assembly: GCA_964590835.1. Classification (GTDB taxonomy): domain Bacteria; phylum Patescibacteriota; class Minisyncoccia; order JAHISW01; family Tagabacteraceae; genus CAZPYD01. Next base: position 2,436 of record CAZPYD010000036.1, read on the forward strand.
AGATTTAGAAATAGATATTGTTGTAGAATCTACTGGAGTTTTTGCTTCCTACGAAAAATCAAAGCCACACCTAGATGCTGGAGCAAAAAGAGTAGTAATTACAGCTCCCACAAAAGATGAAGGGCAAGTTTCTACCTTCACTCCAAATATTGGCATTAGCACAATAGAAAAAAGCAAAATTACTTCAAATGCATCTTGTACCACAGGCGCAGTCACGCCCGTGGTAGCAATTCTCTCTGGAGATCCTGGTATAAAAAAAGCGATTTTAAATACAGTTCATGGATATACAGCCACTCAAAATTTGGTAGATGGGCCAAATAAAAAAGATTACAGACGTGGTAGAGCAGCCGCTACAAATATAGTGCCATCTAGCACGGGTGCAGCAATAGCTACCACAAAGGCAGTGCCAAGTATGGAAGGTAAGTTTGATGGTATAGCAATGCGTGTACCTGTTATTTCTGGCTCCATTATAGATTTTACTTTTGTTTCCCAAAAAGCGACTAGCGCAGAAGAGATAAATAACATTTTTATAGAAGCTTGTGGTAAGCCAGAGTGGCAGGGAATCATAAAAACTACAGATGTACCACTAACTTCTACAGATATTTTGGGAGATCCTTATGGATCTATTGTAGATTTATCCATGACGAGGGTTGTAGATGGAGACTTGGTAAAAATTCTTTCTTGGTACGATAACGAGTGGGGTTATTGCGCTATGCTTATTAAACACATAGA
>CAZPYD010000037.1:0-1385 GCA_964590835.1 uncultured Candidatus Saccharibacteria bacterium
ACTTGGGCGAGCTGCATTCTGTGAAGAAGTTGTTCTTGATAACGGTGCAGTAGCCGGAAGATGTGCTGTTTAATACAGCCATTTTTATTTTTTTATTTTTAATGGTAAGAAAGTTGTATCTCTCAGTTTGTACGCAAAGTGTGAATTTTATTCCATATTTAAAGCTGCTTGACAAAGGTTCAATATACGTTCTGCTTCACTAAAATAAATACCCTTTGATTTCATCCACCCATCTTCATAAGATGCAACACTGTATACATTACCTCTAGAATCTAAAGCATGCCCACCAAAAACAAGATCCTGGGTAAGAGAAGCAAGGAGAGGATGAGGTGTTTGACAAGTCCAACTAATTTCCTCTCCATTTGCTAAAGTAGAATAAGCCTGAACAGGGGCCTCATTTCCAGATACCAAAGCAAGTAATAATGCTGAGGCTGCTAATGGGGCGAATCCACTAAGAATACTAGTTAAATGCCTTTTTTCTATATCTGCCATAGAATAATTGAGATAAAAAAACCTATAAACCTTCCTAATTTGTTTCGATTGCGAAAAATGGCGCAAAAGACACCCAGGCCGGGCCATAATTGTTAAATATGGGCGCCACCAAGAATCACATGAGGTGATTCTTCATGGCATACTTGCAAACTTTTCCTAACCAAACGTGGTTACTCCCCCCTTCACTTACAGAACTTATCCCGTCAGACCACATCTGTTATTTGATCGAGGAGTTTGTTAATACTCTCGACTTTTCCAAGTTCGATGAGTATTATGATGGCGCTGGCAGGCCAGCGTATCCCCCTCGTGTACCTTTGAAGATTCTCATTTATGGTATGCTTAACAAAGTTCGCTCTTCTCGCCAACTGGCGAAAGAATGCCGGGAGAACTTTGTGTACATTTACCTGAGCGAAAAGGTCAATCCAAGCCACCGATCATTGCGCCGTTTTCGCAAACTGAACCAAATCTTGCTTAAAGATGTGTTTAAGCAAACTATTACATTCGCTGCAAAGCATGATTTAATTGATTTGCACTCCATTTTCATTGACGGTACATTCATTAAAGCAAATGCTGGTCGCAATAGTGAGATTGAAAGAGAAGCTTTTGAACGCCTTGACAGGGTAATCGAAAAAATGATTTCTGAAGACATTGAGCTCGATAAGCTCGAAGAGGAACTCTTTGGCGACCGTGAGGAACACCTCACCCGGCGCAGTCGAAAAAACATGCGCCGTCTTGTTCGCAATTTCCGTGATCAAGATACAAAAAAAGTTGTTGAAAAAGTCCAGCGCGTTCGTGAAGAGTTTGCTAAAAACCCAAAACAAAAGAGTCTTTCGTTAACAGACACAGATTGCCGTATTCTCCGGAATAAAAAAGGCCCTCTAGAGCCATTATAT
>CAZPYD010000037.1:1395-2859 GCA_964590835.1 uncultured Candidatus Saccharibacteria bacterium
CCAGTTTAGCGTTGACGCTAATCATCAAATCATTGTAGCAAATGATGTGTGCCAGGACTATAATGACTTCCAACAGCTAGAGCCACAAGTTCTCAACGTTGAGGGCACCATTGGCCCCTTAACCAAAGAAAACAAACTTGGTTTCGATGCTGGTTACAGTTCTGCATCGAACTGTGCTTTTCTTGAAAAGAAAAAACTTGATGGGTATATTCCAACAAAAGGCCAAGCACAAGAGCTCAAGGGCGATAATTCAACGTGGCCCCTTCAGAAATATGACTACGATCCTGAAACGAATGAGATCATTGCCGATGGTTTAAGGTTTGAATATATGGGTGCCGGCCCAGACCGTGGGCAAACCGTCCATAGATTTAGAAATAAAGAAACCAAAAAAATCAAGAAACTGCCCAAACATTTCCGTGCAGCACTCCGTATGAGGGACAAAATGGAAAAACAAGAAAGTAGATTAATCTATAAAAAAAGGCAAACAACTGTTGAACCCGCAATTGGTAACATCAAGTACAATTTGGCATTCCATGAATTCCTCTTACGGGGAATTGATTCGGTAAAAACCGAGTTAAATCTAGCTTGTGTAGCACATAACTTGAAGAAAGTATGGCTCCATTCAAGAAAAGGAGCAAGGGGACTTGACGCCCCTTCTGCTTTTCGGCAATCTTTAATCAAAAATAGGTCGTACGCCTAAAATTGTGACCCAGCCTGAAGTGGAAAGCGAAGGTTTAAATACTATGGTGTATAGTATAGTTACTATGGGTGTAACAACAATTCAAGTTAGCCAGGAATTAATTTCAAAACTTAAAGAGAGAAAAATGTATGATAAGGAGTCATATGAAGAGGTGATCTGGGATGCTTTGGAGGATTCAATGGAGCTTTCAGAGGAGACAAAAAAAAGGATTAAATTAGCTGAAGCAGATATAAAAGCTGGACGAGTTTATTCTTTTGAAGAAGTTAAAAAGGAACTTAACTTATGATTTACCAGCTTTTTTTTACTAAACAAGCAAAAAAAGATTTAACAAAGTTAAATAAAGAAGATAAGAAGAGAATCATGTCTACCTTGGAGAGGTGCAGGCTTCGCCCCCATGTTTATGTTAAAAAATTGGTGGCTTCACCGTACTTTCGATTGCGTATAGGTAAATTTAGAGCAATTTTGAAAATTGATAAAGGTGAGCTAGTGATTATGGTTCTTGAAATTGGCCATAGAAGGAATATTTACAAGTAATCGTTTTCTTTTCTGCCTAATGCGGGAAAAAAGTGAATTCTGTCCTATAGAAAATTAACCCCAGTCGATAGATGAGCCTTTGCCGCCGTTTAGGTGTTTGTATGCTTGCAAGCCTGCTTTTGCACCTTCACCTGCAGAGATTACGGTCTGTTTAAACGGTATTGACGTTGCGTCACCGCATGCGAATAACCCTTCAACTGAAGTTTCACATTTGTCGTTAACGATAATTT
>CAZPYD010000038.1:0-2613 GCA_964590835.1 uncultured Candidatus Saccharibacteria bacterium
AAGAAAAATTACAAGAAGCATATAATATTGTAGAGAAAAAAGAAGTAGAAGATGTAATACTGGCCGATAAAGAGATGGACTTGAAAAATGTCGATTGGGGTTTTTTGAAAAAAATCGAAAAATTTTGTCCTTTTGGTATGAATAATCCTAAACCCGTTTTTTGGTTTAAAGATCTTGAGGTCTTTGGTGTTAAAAAATTTGGCAACGGTAGTGTGCATATGGAATTGCAGTTTAAAAAAGAAACACCAACAGGCCTGCCTGCCGGTAGGCAAGGTTCAAAAATAATTCCGGCCATTTGGTTTTTTAATCCAAACGGAGAAGAGTACAATGTTGAAGCTGGTGATAAGATTGATTTACTGGCCAATATTGAGCGTTCTACTTTTAAAGGATATAATGAATTACGATTAATGGTGGTGGATATTCGAAAAAATAAATAACATAAATTAAACCCCTCCCCAAACTAAAATTCAAAACTATGACAAAAATAATTATATATACAGATGGTGGTTCACGAGGAAATCCTGGTCCAGCAGGGGTGGGTGTAGTAATCGCCAATGAGAAAAATCAAATTCTAAAAAAATACGCTAAAGATATTGGTGTGAGGACGAACAATGAGGCAGAGTACGAGGGTGTTATTTTGGCTTTTGATAAATTAAAAAGATTAATTGGAAAAGATAAGGCTAAAAAAACAGAAGTAGAAGTGAGGATGGATAGTCAGCTTGTAGTGCGGCAAATGAACGGAGAGTACAGAATAAAAGAAGAAAAACTTTTTCCGCTTTTTATAAAAATCTGGAATGCTAAAATTGGTTTTGGTAAAGTTTCATTCAAGCATATTTTGCGAGAGAAAAATAAAGAAGCGGATCTGCTTGCAAACGAGGCTATGGATGGAAAAGCTGCTCAAGAAGGAATGTTTTAGTTTATGAATTATGAGCTCTAAGTTATTTTTAATTTTTATAACTTTATTTGCAGTCGGCGCTTTTGCTGGCTCTTTTTTTGCCACGCCGAGCTTTTCTTTTTATCTTGGCTTATTTTTTATCTTTCTTGGCTTAATCTTTTTCTTTTTAACCCAACTATCGAGGTTGGACCTCGATAGTTGGGTTTTGGTTGTTGTTTTGATTGGGGTTGGTTGTGGACTTTTTTGGTATGGCTTTAAGGCGCCACCACCTGTTGATATTTATTTTTTAGAAAACCAAGTTGGTGAGAGGGTTGTTTTAGAAGGAGTTGTAGTTGATGAACCAGACGAAAGAGAAAATTATACAAGATATGTTTTTAGAACAAATGAGAGTGAGGCAAAAATTTTGGTTACAGCAAGAAGATATCCTAGTTTTGGATATGGCGACAAGCTAGAAATAAAAGGAGTTTTAAAGAAACCAAGCAAGGGTGAAGATTTTGACTGGCGCGCATACCTGGCAAAAGACGATATTTATTTCGAGGTTTTTTATCCAGGAATAGATTTTATTTCTTCGGGAAACGGTTTGTGGGTAAAAAATAAGCTGCTTTTATTTAAACAAAAAATTCTTTCAAATATTTCTCAGGTTATTCCCGAGCCGCACGCGGCTCTTTTAGGCGGCCTTACTTTTGGCGCCAAGCGCAGTATGTCAAAAGATCTGCTCGAAGATTTTAGAAAAACAGGGATCATACATATAGTAGTTTTGTCGGGATACAATATCACGATAGTTGCAGATGCCATTATGCGAGTTTTTAGTTTTTTACCGACTTTACTTGGGATTAGTTTTGGAGTGTTGGGTATTGTGGCTTTTGCGGTGATGGCTGGGGCTTCGGCTACTGTAGTACGTGCTTCGCTTATGGCACTACTTGTTTTATTTGCTCGGGCGACCGGGAGGATTTATGAAATAACGATCGCGCTTTTTGTGGCCGGATTTTTTATGATTTTATATAACCCTAAGATAGTTCGTTTCGATGCTTCTTTTCAGCTTTCTTTTTTGGCGACAATGGCCCTTATTTATGTTGCACCAATTTTGGAACAGCAGAAGTGGGTTCAAAAATTTATTACAAAAAAATTCCAGATCCGTGAAATAGTTGTGGCGACAATTTCTACACAGTTATTTGTGTTACCTCTCCTTCTCTACAAGACAGGGTTAGTGTCTATTGTGGGTTTGCCGGTTAATCTACTGATTTTGTTTTTTGTTCCGGCAACAATGTTTTTCGGTTTTGTAACTGCGGTCTTTGGTTTTGTTTCGATATTTTTAAGTACACCTTTTGGTTGGATAAGTTATGCACTTTTGAATTATCAACTAAAAGTGGTAGAAATTTTTGCTGGTTTGCCACTTGCTTCGTTTGAAGTTTCATCATTTCCTTTATGGTTGATGTTGTTGGTGTATTGTTTTTATGTTTTTATGATTGCTAAGTTTTATAAAAAAGAAAACTAGTTTTAAAACTAGTTTTTAATCTAGTTTTCTTTAAAAATGTTTTTATGGAGAAGTTAAAGAATAATTTTAAGTATTATTTTATTTTGTCACTTTTTGCTGTGGTTGTTTTTGTTTGGTATGCGGTTTTTGTTGAAAGTAGAAGTGGACTGGAAGTGAGTTTTTTGGATGTGGGCCAAGGTGATGCTGTTTTTATTCAAGCAGAAAATGGTAACCAAGTTTTGAT
>CAZPYD010000039.1:0-1883 GCA_964590835.1 uncultured Candidatus Saccharibacteria bacterium
TCTTTTATGGTTTCTTCTGTTTCTCCCAAATTTCCAAACATAAAACTGGCGTGTACTTGTAAACCACTTTTACGTACAATATCCACTGCCTTTCTGCCCATTTTCAATATGGCGTCTTTTTGCATTAAATCCAATACTTTTTGCGATCCGGTTTCTAATCCAAAAGATATTTTTTTACACCCTGCATTTTTCATAGCTTCAACCATTTCTTCGTCTATTGTATTTACTCTGGAAAAACAAATCCAATAAACTCTAAGATTTTTATCTATTATACTTTTGCAAAATTCTAAAACCCTTTTTTTGTTTAAGGTAAAAGTGTCGTCTAGTATATTAAATTCTCGTATGCCATGTTTGTTAATACACTGCTCGATTTCTGAAATTACATTCTTTACACTTCTAAATCTTAATTTTCTATGCCAAAGTATTTCGGAAACACAATGAACACACCTGAAAGCACATCCACGACTTGTGAGGATTGGGGTTGCTATTTTTTCATTACTCACTCTTTTTGTTGGAGCGGAATAATATTTATCTAAATCAAATAAATTTCTTGCTGGAAATGGTATGTCATCTAAACTTTCAATGGGTTTTCTGTTTTTGTTTTTTATTATTTTACCTTGCTTGTTTTTAAAACAAAGTCCATCTATTTTCTCAGGAATTAAATTATTTTCGGACAAATTTTTTATTAGTTCAAAAAAAGTAATTTCTCCTTCTCCTAAAATAATAAAATCTGCTTTTGTTTCTTTGAGGGTTTTTTTTGGTAGGGCAGTGGGATGGATACCGCCAAGGACTACTTTGCAATTCGGATTTATTTTTTTAGAAATTTCTGTAATTTTTACCACATGTTTCATTGGTGGTGTAAGAGTTGTAATTCCAATTATTGTTGGCGAATATTTTTGTATATGGTTTTCAATTTTTTTGTATTCCAAGCCATCAGCTTCACAATCTAGAATCTTAATGTCGCAATCTATTTTATTTTTTGTATAAGAAGCAATATAAGCTAAATTCAGCGGTATTGTATGACCGGCTGAATCTTTCATGCCTTCAAAGTTTGTATAAGGTGGATTTATAAGTAAAACTCGCATGTTATTTCTGGCATATATAAATTCTTCTAAGGCCCAAAAGAGTGACTATAAATTTTGGCAATATCTTTTCCAGCCATTCTCCAAAATTTAATAAAAATTTTGGTCCGCCGGGGATTAGGATAAAAGTTTTTTGTTTTAATATTTTAAAATGGTTTTCTTTAAGCCATTTTTTTACTTTTTTGTGTCTTATAAATCGGTGAGGGCCTTCGCTGTGGTGAATATTAAAAATTGCAGCTATCCAGTGGATAGGCTCCCATAAAATATTTGGCATTGTTAAAACTAAATGTCCGCCTGGTTTTAGTATCCTATGTAATTCTTTAACAAATTTTTCAGGATTTGGTAAATGTTCTATTGTTTCAAAACTTAAAATAGTTTCAAATTTATTATTTTTGAAAGGTAGTGGATAGCTTGAAAGGTGTTTAGTAGAAAAATCAATAGGATATTTTTTAAGATTGCTTGCACAAATTTCTTGCATCTTTTTAGTAACATCGGCGCATATTACTTTGGATATTTTTTTTCTTTCCCAAAAATAAAGAGAGCCATTTCCGGTTCTAGAACAGATATCCAGAGTATATTTATTTTCAGGCAAATTGAAAAGCTCATAGGTATCTACAAATCGACGAAAATAAGTATAAGTTTTTTCATTAATATCGTCGTAGTCTGTTGTTTCGTCCCAGTGTTTGCCAACATCAGCAAAAGTCCAGCTAAGGTTAGTGATATATTTTATTTCATTTTTTAATCTTTTTATAAATCCGTGGTGCATGTTTTTACTTTTTTATTTTTTAAAGTCATTACTTT
>CAZPYD010000040.1:0-1801 GCA_964590835.1 uncultured Candidatus Saccharibacteria bacterium
TTTAGGGAAAGCTATTACCTCACGGATATTTGGTTCGTTTTGCAAAATAGCGATTAGTCTGTCCATGCCAAATGCCAGCCCCCCATGAGGTGGAGCGCCAAAGGTAAATGCTTTTAGCATGTGGCCAAAATTTTCTTCTATTTCTTTTTCGTCGTAACCGATTATTTCAAGAACTTTTTTAAGTGCTTCTGGGTCATGGTTACGGATACTCCCACCACCAATCTCAAAGCCGTTTAAAACTATATCGTATTGAGCGGCTATAATGTTTTTGATATCTTTTTTCTCCATTAATTTGTCGTGGTCTTCTGGTATAGCAGCAGAAAATGGATTGTGGGTAAAAGTCCAGGCGCCTTCTTTTGTTTTTTCAAAAAATGGAAAATTTATAATCCAGCAAAAAGCTAGTTCGTTTGGATCGTTTTTGTCTTTTCTTAGATCTGGTCTGTCGCTTTTGTATTTTTCCATAGCCTCTTTGTATGTTAGGCGCGGGAATGGGGTTTGCATAATTTTTTTATCTGGATAGTTTTCTTCAACTGTTTTTGTGATAAGTTCTTCGTTGAGTGCCATTACAGCTTCTCTGTCTACAAAAGACAGCTCCATGTCTAGCTGGGTAAATTCCGGCTGTCTGTCCCCTCTCGTGTCTTCATCACGAAGACATTTGGCAAATTGGAAATATTTTTCAAACCCCGACACCATTAATAGCTGTTTAAACTGTTGAGGTGCCTGTGGGAGCGCATAAAACTTGCCATGTTGTAGTCTGGAAGGTACCACATAGTCACGCGCCCCTTCTGGTGTAGATTTGGTCAAAAGTGGAGTTTCTATTTCGGTAAATCCTTTGTCTGCTAAGAAGCTTCTCATGAATTGGAATACTTTGTGTCGCATACGTATATTTTTCTGCATTCTGTCGCGTTTAAGGTCCAAATAGCGATACTCTAGGCGGTTTTCTTCGCCTACTTCTCGCCCATCTTGGTCTAGTTCAAAAGGCGGAGTTTCTGATTTATTTAAAATGGTGAGACTCGTTGCCTGCATTTCTACTTTGCCTGTTTCTACTTCTTCGTTTATCATATTTTCTGGGCGTGCCCCTATTTTGCCCGTAAGCTCAATAACGTAGTTTGTTCTCAAGCCGTTGGCTATTTCTAGCAGCTCTTTGTCTCCAGGCGTAAAAACAACCTGCAAAACCCCGGTCACATCTACAATGTCTATAAAGATAAGTTTGCCATGGTCTCTACGCGCAAAAACCCAGCCGGCAACTGTTACCTCCTTATCAATTTTATTTGTAGTTTCTTTTATATAAATTCTTTTCATATGTAAAGTATTTTAATATAATAATATTTATTTTTAACCAATTGGCAATTCTATGAAGAAGGTAGAACCTTTACCACGGCCTTCGGATTCTGCCCAGATTTTGCCGTGGTGGTCTTTTACGATTCTTTCGGCTACATATAGACCTAGGCCAGAACCATCAACATGCTCCTTTGATATCTGCTGAGCACGATTAAATTTTCCAAAAATTTCTTTGAGTGAGTCTTCGGGGATGCCTGCACCAGAATCCTGAATTTTTATTAGCACTTTACCCAGATCGCTATGCGAGAGGTTTACTTTTACATACCCACTCTCGGTGTATTTTAGCGCATTATCGATAATATTTGATATTACTTGTCTTAGTTTATTTTGATCTCCCTTTATATAAAATTCTCCATTTTCAGATGAGAATTGCAAATCTAAAACTCCGGCTTTTTTGTTGTTAGTTTGAAAATCTTTTATCCAATTAGCATATTTAGATTTAAATGTACTTATCATCATC